>CAMAWP010000042.1 GCA_945861765.1 Akkermansia muciniphila
TGACCGCGGAACTTGCCCTGAAGCCGCCCGCCCAGTATTCTTGATCGCGTCATGCAAGCTCAGCCACCCACAGACAGCCCGCCGTACATTACGGTGGAAGAATATCTCGAAGGCGAACAGCACTCAGAATTGCGGCACGAATACTTCGACGGTCGCGTGTTCGCGATGGCCGGCGCGAGCGATACCCATGAGTTGATCGCCATGAATCTTGCGGCGGCGCTCCATGCCCATTTGAAGGGCAAGCCGTGCCATGTCTTCAAGGACGGCATGAAATTGCGGCTTCAACTGATGAGCCGGGATTTGTTCTACTACCCGGACATCATGGTCGTTTGCGAACCGTCCGATGCCCACCGCTTCTTCCGGGAGAAACCCCGGTTGCTCATCGAAGTGCTGTCCGAGGACGAGAACAAGGACTTGGTCGAAAAATACTTCGCCTATCAACGCATCCCGTCGCTGGAAGAGTACGTGGTGGTCAGCCAGGATAAAGCCAAGCCCGAGGTCAGAATCTTCCGGCGCGCGGAGGGCTGGGAGCCGGGCGAAACTCATCATGCAGGTGAGTTCACGCTACGTTCCGTCTCGCTGACCCTGAAAGTCAGCGACGTTTATTCGATCTAGCCTTTCCGAAAACGGGTAGCACGGGCGAGTCCCCCGTGCTACCCAAATCGGCATTCTCAGCCAAACTCTCAGCCATATCCATGTCGCAGCATGGGGAGCGCAGCCTCGGACTTGCTCAAACGAAGAAACCGGTCACGAACGCCAAGTTGGGGACGTCTTTTGAGCGGTTCGCTGACGATGTTGGTGTCGAGAAGAAACACGGGCGGCGTTTAACTCAGGTCCGGTGCCGTTCGGCGGATGTGCCGATGGCGCGCGGCCTCGATCTCTTCCAAAGACTGAAAGAACGGATGATCGTTGGGCAACCCTGTGGGATTGTTATCCGACTCACCGGCACCGGGCGTCTCAACGAGAGCGGCTGGCGCCATGAGGTCGTTCACGGCCGACCATACCTCCCGCAGTTCTTCCGGGGGCAGGCGGCGAATCTCCTCCAGCACACGTTCGGCGGTCGCTGTCATGCCAGTCAACTTAGCGGCGAAGCCGACCACGGTAAAGGTGCTTTCACGTTCGTCACCGATTAGGAAACCAGCCCTGTCCGCCCGGCGGGTCGATTGGCGGGACAAGCGCGGCGCCTGTGCTACCCAAACCGTAATTCTCGGGCCTCTCTTATTCCGAACACCCCTCGGGTTTAGCTCCGACTCTGCCTTTGGGCTGACTTGAGAAATCAAAAAAATGGCGTCGTTGGGCGTTGAGTTCTGTCCAGACCAGACCAGTTTCGGAGAGGACGTTCCCGAGCGAACACGGTAGAAACCCTCACCGCTGCTCGGCGAGTTTCAATTGATCGAGCAACTTCCGCCTGAGAAGCTCTTCTGGCTGAAGAGCAAGGGCGCGGCGTAGCTCGTCAGCAGCCGCCTTGTTTTGTCCGTCCGCTCGCAGGACCACCGCCAAACCAAGGTAAGCCTCGATCAAATTCGGCTTCAATCGGATGGCTTCGCGAAAGGCCGCCATCGACTCTGCGCGATGGCCGATCTCGGTGCCCAAGCTAAGCCCTAGATTGAACCACGCTTCTCCCAAGTTGGGCTTGGCCTGGATGGCAGCGCGAAAACAGGGCTGAGCCTCTCTTGCGCGACCCTGTCTCAGCCAGGTGACACCTAGTTGCATCTGGGCTTCGATGTTGCCAGGTGCCAGTGCAACCGCCCGCACCAAAATGGCTTCAGCCCGCGCGACGTCGCCAAGCCGAAGGCGTGCCCTGCCAAGGAAAAACATGGCGCGATCCGACTTCGGGTAAGTCTGCAATGTCTTTTCCAGGAGCTCCGCGGCCTCAGCCACGCGCCCGACCTTGATCCACTCGTCTCCGAGTTCAATCCACGCTGCCTCTCCCGTTTTCAGCCGCTCGATCTCGGCGAGAAACGGATCCGATAGCGGCTTGTCATGCGGCAAGCCCACCAGAATCCCCGCTGCTTGCGCAGCTTCGTTGGTGTGGCCCAGCCGTTGATGCACGTTCAGCAGAAGCCGGTGAGCCGCCTTACGCGTGGAAATATCCTGAGTGGCGATCGCCAGGAAGTTTGTTGCCTCAGCGAAGCGATCACGCGCGCTCGCCACTTTCCCCAGTCCCAATCCGGCCCAAGCCAAGTTAGGATTACTCCGCCGAGCGTGGCGGTAATGCTCCTCCGCTTCCTCGACGCGGCCCAAACTGAGCAAGGTGTCGGCAAGCTTCAGGCGCGGCGCGAACTCAGTTTCAGGAAAAAGCCGAACCGCCCGATCGAGGTTCGTCACCGCCGCCATCGGGTTGTCCACGAGTTGGGCGAGTCCAAGAAAGTACGACCATCGTGGTTCGCGCGGCGCAAACGCGGACGCTTGCGCAAAGCACTCCCGCGCCTCCGCGCGAACCTCGTGAGCCAGCAGCACCATTCCCATTCGCCCTCGGGCCTCAGCGGACCGAGGAGCGCTCTGAACAGCGTCTCGCGCTTGAGTGATGGCAATGGCGATCACGGGATCGAAACCTGTGGTGTTCACGACGGGTGGTGGCGGCGGCGTGAATCTCCAGACTCGCCACGCCCCGAATGCGACGGCAACGAACAGACCAAAACCAAGCCACATTCGCCAATGCCGCAGGAAAGAGGGTCGAGCGGTATTCGCTGCAGGAGCTCTCGACTCTCGCCCTTCGACGCTCGACCGCCACTTGACCTTCGGCTTCGCGCTCATTGTCCAGCGCTCGGTTTGACTCCGGAAGCGGCCGGTTGCCCGGAACCTTTCCCCAATGTGATGATCTGATCGGCTGCCACGCCGGCGAACTGCTCCTCGCTGCCGTCAGGCCAGACCACGGTGATACTCTCCACCCGCGTGGCTACACCCAGGCCGAAGTGAGCGCGAGGATCGTTGCTGCAAAGATAACTTTGAGCGGGATTGACCCAGACTGTCCGGCGACCCCCGCCCGAGTGGATCGTGACTTCGGCACCGTAAGCGTCGCGGCCTCCGAGCGTCGGCTCCACCACGCGCACGGTCAGCCAGTGACCGCGCGGAGCGATGTTGCGATATACCCGCGCGGAAGCAGCAATCCGAGTGACGATCAAATCCGGTCCGCCGTCGTTGTTCAGATCGCCCACGGCCAACCCGCGAGCAACGGCCGCGGTGCCGCTGAAGGCCAGGTTCCCGGCGGAGACATCGGTGAAAGCTCCGGTGCCGTCATTGGCGAAAATTTGACTGCGTTGCTCGTAGCCGTTCCAGAACGAGTCCTTGTTGGCCTTGCCGTACGGCGCAGGGTCGATGGTAAGCCGTTTGATCCCGCCGTTGACGACGAGCAAGTCCGGCGCGCCGTCATTGTTGAGATCGCTGAAAACAGTGCCAAAGCCGGTGCCCCGCCAGGCCGATACCCCCACCCGGGCAGGCGAGGTGCGATCCTGAAAATATCCGCGCGGATCCTGCTTCCAGAGCGCGTGAGTTTCAGTGCTGAGGTGCGTCACGAGGATATCGAAGAGCCCGTCGCCATCCGCGTCCCCGAGCGCGATGCCCATGTTCGCCTGGACTGCGCCCATCTCGTTGTAAGCGATGCCCCGGGTGGCGGCCTCTTCGGTGAAAGTCCCGTTGCGTTGGTTGATCAAGAGCCAGTTCACATGACCGTCGTTGGCGATCAGCAGATCCGGCCAGTGGTCTCCGTTGGCGTCGGCACACACCACACCCAAGCCCGGCCCCGCCAGCTTTCCCAACCCGGCGTTCATCGTCACATCTTCGAATCGAATCGCGCCACCGCGAGCCCCCAGGTTGTGGAACAAGCGCGGAATCGTGCCCGGAAAGCCGGATGGTCCGCAATAGCCAGGCTTGCCCTGCGCGTCCGGGCACTTCATGGAGGGCGAATAGTCCACGTAGTTGACCACGATCAAATCCAACCACCCGTCCCTATCGTAATCGAAGAACGCCGCCGACATACCCCAGTGCGGATTGTCGAACCCGGCTTCGCGCGTAATGTCGCTGAACTTTCCTCCACCGCTGTTGTGAAACAGCCGGACCCGGTCGTACTCGGTGATAAACACGTCCGGCCTGCCGTCATTATCCACGTCGCCGATCGCCACGCCCATTCCTAGTCCCGTCTGATCCAGCCCACTGCCAGCGCTGGCGTCTCGGAATCGGCCATCGCTCTCCTGATGAAACAGTTGATGTTTGGCGGTGGAATTCGTCCCGGCGTTCTGCAACAGGAAAACATCCATTCGTCCGTCACCGTCGAAGTCGAAGATCGCAGCGCCGGATCCATGCAATTCAGGCATGAAGTAACTCCCAACCGGTCCGACATCGTGCGCAAAGTTTACCCCGAAAGCTTCCGTTGCGTCCTCGAGCCAAGCGGGCGCGGCCTGTGCAAGCGGCGCCTTCACGGTGGGCGGAGTGGTCGGAGCCTCAGCGGCTCTGCGACACCCGGTACCGGCGAGCAACATGATTTCCAGCAGACTGAACGGCACCCAGGCAGTCGAGAACCAGAATGCCACGGTGAAAAAGCCCTGGGTAAAACTGGAAAAATCTGGACGTCGAGGCATTTGAACAGAGCTTAAAGTTTTTGATAGGCAACCAGAGACGGGAAGCGAAGTCAAACCGCGCTTCGTCTATTCACCGTGCAATCGAAAGTTCCTCGCTGCCGAAGTCGAATGGGCGCATCTCCGACTAAGGACGGGTCAAAACCGCAGGGCGACTCTGAACCCACCCCTACCCCTCCCTGGAGGGGAATGGACAAACCTCCCCTCCTGGGAGGGGTAGGGGTGGGTCGGTCCAATGGAGAGGCAGGAAGACTCCGCATCGCGCCTATCCTCATTCGGAGATTCGCCGAAGCCGAATCTGAGACCGGCTTTTTCATTGTCCCCGTTTCTGGGTCTGCCCTATCGTTCAGCGCATCATGGATGCAACAAATCCCCATCTTCTCATGTTCCGATGCTCTGCTCCGCTTAAGGAATCTGCCGAGCGCGATAGAAGCGAGACGGAAGCTTAGCGGCTTCGTTGTCCAAATAGATGAACGTGCCAGTGGCGTTCGTCCCAGCGACTATCTCCAGCCATTGCATCAGATTCGTCGAGGCCTCGATGCTGAAGCGGCTGCCGGTCGCGCCCGAAAGAATGACTTGAAAGCGATCGTCGGACATTCTTGGTCCCGACATTAGTTTGAAGGACACCGGCATCGTCACTTGCAATGGAGCGCTCGCACTCGCGGCAGATCCCAAGGCGTTCTTTGCTACCACGGAATAGTTACCGGAATTGTTGGGCAAGGCATTATTCAAAACTAGAATCGCATTCGTCGCGCCAGTCACCACCGCGCCATTAAACAGCCATTGATACGACAACGGCTCTGCCCCTTGCGCCACGACGGCCAAGGTTGCATCGGTGCCGAGTGGCACAGATTGGGCCTGAGGTTGAACGAGGATCGACGGCGGCAGGCTTGGCTCGGCCACGATTCGGTAATTGTCAAAGACCATGTAATTGTTTCCAGGTGTTTCGTCGGTGAACCACACAGCATCGATATAACCCAGGCTCAACGCCGTCTCTGTGGTTGTGATCGGTTCACCTTCGACAAGTGTGAGGCTGCCCAGGCTCGCGCTCCACAAATTGTTCGCGAAGTCCATGGTGACGGCGAGTTCATAAACTTGATTGGTCTTGAAAGCCACATCCGTCAGAAGGACCCCTTCTCCGTCGTTTAATTCGTAACCCACGACCGAACCAAAGGTATCGAAATCCAGTCCGAACAAGAACTGGCCTCCGCTATTGAAAACAGCCCAATCGAAGAGGTCGTCTTCCTTGTTGGTTGATCCGACTATGGCCATCGAAACAGAGAATTGAACGAACGCCTGAGTATTGGTGACCGACCGCCAAACCGAGCTCCTGACGGCTCCGCCAGACGTGCTAAACCCAATCCGAGCTTGTTGCCCGAGGCCGAACGCATTGCTCAACACAAGATTTCCGCCTGGGCCAGTCTTATTCCACCCATTCTGACCACTGACCGATTGGTCGCTCTTGTACCCTTCCGCTGCCTCGAACCCGGTCGCATAAATCACGATCGGCTCTGGTGGAGGAATAAGTTTCAGCGTGATGTGGCCGCTCTCTCCCGCATAACCATCAACTGCTATCCGATAGTCCTGGCCAGCCTCAGCGCGGAATCGCACTTTGCTGGTGACATCGATGTCAGCATCGTCATTGCTCGCAATCAAACTGAGATTGGTTAGCGCGTTGCCTTGATAGACAGCGAGGAGCGTGTCGAACGCGCTGCCACGAGTTCCAATAGTCCACTGGCCAGCACCGGGCGCCGTCCACCGATACCAAATTGACCGACCGCCTTTCTCCTCCGCGTGGTCGTTCTCGCCAGGTTCTTTGCTCGCTCTGAGGTTGCTTCCCGCCACAATCGCGGCGCTTCCCGTGATCGTTTGGGCGTTCACGAAAAGATCATTGACCGGCGCGTCGGAGTTGCTGACGACAAAATAGTTCGCGCTGACAGCGACACCGTTCGTCGTAATAACAGTTATCGGGCCGGTCGTGGCGCCAGCGGGGATCTTGACGGTAACTTGCGTTGAAGAATCGATAGTTGCGTTGGTCGCGAGAAGGCCGTTGAAATTCACGGTAAGGTTTCCTACAAAATTCGCGCCCACGATCGTGACAGCAGTCCCGGTCTCGGCACGCACGGGAGTGAAAGTGTCGAGGCGCGGCACATTGCCGGTGAACTTCCAGTCGAGGATGATCTCTCCAAACACTCCGGCGAAGCCATCAATTGCGATGTGATAGGTCTTTCCTTTCTCAGCCTTGATCGAAACCGAGCTGCCACCGCTCCCGTCGGCGTCGTCGTTGCTTCCTACGACAACGAGATTCGTGAGCGCGCCACCAGCATAGACAGCCAGGACAGTGTCAATGCTGCTGCCCAGCGTGTCAAAAGTCCAGGTCCCGTCGTCCGTGGCGATCCATCGATACCAAACTGATTTCCGGGCGGAGGCTTTGGCGTGATCGGGCTCCCCGGCCTCGGCGCTGGCACCCGTGTTATCGATCGAGACGCTGCCAGAGGGGCCGGAGATCGTTTGGCCATTGGCAAAATTGTCATTCGCAAGCGGGGGCGAGATGATGAAAGCATTCGTGCTCAAGCCTGTGCCAGCCGGAGTGATGACTTGAATAGGCCCAGTCGCCGCTCCGGTGGGCACTTGCGCGACGATTCGGATGGGAGACTCGATCGTAAAACTGCCCGCGCTCACTCCGCTGAACTTCACATTGGTCGTCCCTCCGAAGTTTGCGCCATCAATGACGACGCTGCTTCCGATTGGCCCGGTCGGCGGAGAAAAACTGCGAACGACGGGGAGCGCCGAAGTGCTCGTCCAAGTCAGGAGGACGTCACCAGAGGCGTCGCGAAAGCCCGAGATCACAATGTGGTAAGTGGCACCGGCAGCCGCCGAGAAGGAGACGCTGCTTGTCGCCGTGCCTGAGGTCGCGTCGTCGTTTTGGACGACCACGACGAGGTTGGTTAAACTGCTTCCCGTATAGATGGCCAACGTCGTGTCGATCTTGCTTCCCGATGTATGGAAATTCCACGCGCCTGCGGTCGGAGCGGTCCAACGATACCAAACTGTACGGCCACCAGTGTCTCCGGCGTGATCGGGTTCGCCCGCTTCTTTCGTTGCGCCGACGCTGCTGCCCGAGACGCTGCCCGAGAGGCCCGTCAGGACTTGAGCGGCGGCGAACTGATCGTTCGCCGGCGGAAGAGTGATACGAAAATCGTCAAAGCTCGTGGCTGTTCCACCGGGAGTTGTGACAGTGATCGATCCCGTCGTCGAACCGGGCGGAACGCGCACGGTAATCTGCCGAGGGGAATCAACGGAAAAAGCCGTGCCTTGAACACCGTTGAACCGAACCACGGTAGCCTCTTCAAAATTAGCGCCGGTGATGGTAACGCTTGCCCCGGCCGGGGCACTGAGCGGGTTCAAGCTGCTGATGATGGGAACAGGAACAATGGTAAGGACCGCCGTGCTCGTGACCGAACCAATGAGAGTGCTCACGCGAACAAGGCCCGTGGTAGCCGCGTCAGGGACTGTCGCCGTGATCTGCGTCGGCGAATCAATGACAACTTCGGTGGCCCTGACGTCATTGAACTGAACGTTGGTCGTTCCAATAAAATTCGCACCCAAGATCGTGATCTTGCCACCGGGCCCCGCCTTCAAAGGCCCAAAACTCGTAATCGCAGGCAGGACGCTCAAACTGAAGGCGTTCGAACTCGTCCCTGTGCCTTGTGGTGTGGTCACGCTTATTTTTCCGCTTGTGGCGCCGACAGGAACAATCGTGCTGATGCGAGTCGAGGACTCGATCGTGAAGCGTGGGACGATGGTGTCATTGAAGGTGACATTGGTGGCTCCGTTGAAGTTGACGCCGGTTATGACCACCGCGGTTCCGATCCCGCCGCGATCCGGCTCAAAGCTCGCGATAGCAGGAGTCGGCACAACGGCAAAGCTCGCGGAGCTGGTGCCGGTTTCGTCGGTGGACGCCACCGTGATAGGACCCGTCGTAGCGGCCAGAGGAACGAACGCCGTGAGGCGCGTCCCTGATTGCACCGAAAATTGAGTGGAGCTCACGCCGTTGAACTTGACGCTCGTCACCTCGGTGAACTTAGTCCCCGTGATCGTGACGAGGGTGCCTATGCCGCCGGTCGAAGGCGTAAAGGCCGTAACGGAGGGCGGAATCCCAGGAGCCTCCAAGGCGATTCGTCCCCACCATGTCCCCCAGGTGTTCGTACCCGAAGCTGTGAATTGCTGAATCGTCCACATGTCGATTTCATTCACAGGATCAACTACAGTGCTGCTATAGTCGCCCCATCGGTTCCTCGTTCCGCCATGCGTTTTGAAATACGGGGCTTCCCCGGCTTTTAAAATGGTATCTGCTCTCAGCGTATTCGTCGTGTCCGTGGCTGCGCGAAAGGAATAGCTCGCGCTCGCATATTGAGTGCCTGAGAAGCTCGAGTAGCCGATGAGCACATCGCTGTTCTTGTTCACGGCCATGCTGGGATAAGCATAGAACTTTGCCGATGTCGGATCATCAATGCGGCCGAACTGCCGAACCACTCCCGCCGGACT
Organism: Akkermansia muciniphila; assembly: GCA_945861765.1. Taxonomy (GTDB): domain Bacteria; phylum Verrucomicrobiota; class Verrucomicrobiia; order Limisphaerales; family SIBE01; genus SIBE01. Next base: position 9,123 of record CAMAWP010000042.1, read on the forward strand.
TAGCTCCCACCATTGAATCGCGCTACGGACGACATTGGTGACCGGCAAAAACACCGTGTGACACAACCAGAGCGATCCATTCCGAAAGACAACGCCGTTCTGAAGCCGGTTATCGCCCGTGTTAATTCGGGTTGGAGAACCGAGCTGTGGTGCAAAATCCTGAGCAGCCGGCGAAGTCGCCCAGGGCGATGTCACGGCCGGAAATGTCGTTCCTGGATTATAGACTTCCGCTCCGACCTCTCCCGTCATGGTGCTCAACCGAAGGAAGCCTTTGCCGTTCGAGTTGCCGTTTTGCACATTCACCAAAGTCATGGTCTGCATCGTCCCGTCATAATCGATTGCCGGCGCGATGGCGAAACCGCCCTTGTCGTCGAAGGTCTTGGCCGCGAGCGCCACGGAGCCGTTGGCATAAACGCTGTTCTTGTTCAAAACGTAGATGCGGGAAAGGCCGAGCCTGTTCTCAGTGACGGAATAGAGGTTCGCTGTGATCACAATCCATTTCTTGTTGAATCCAACAATTGGATAGTCCGCCCAATGCACCCCTTCACCATCGCCTCGGATCTTGAATCCAAACCACTTCCCTGTCGGATCGCCCGTCTCGGAAACAGCCACAAGAACCGACGAGTTCGTGCTGACACTATCGCTCAACGTGACCGCCACCCAACGATTGGCCGAAAGATCGTAAGCGATCTTGGGATCGAATGTGTTTCCGATGTTATCGACCAAGTTCGTCCAAAAACTTTTGAGGGACACCGTGCTGATGACATCGCCAGAACGGCTCTGGATCCGCACTTGGGAATTCAGGGCGATCATTAAATGGTTTGGCCCCACCGTCCCTTGGGTATCAGGAGGAATCGCACGGTCATTATCCTCCAGGCCAAGAAAACTCGACTTGACCTTCGGGGCGGTAATTACCGGAATCGCGGACTTCTTGACGATGCTCGACCTGAGAGGATCAAATGCAGCGGACACGTCTCCTGATACCGGACTCTCAATCGGTCCAGGCATGAACGGCGGTATAACCCTTGTGCCGTCCTGAACCAACGGCTGTGATTCCAACTCGCGCGCCAAATCTGAAAAACTCGCCGAGCGCCCCATGACAACAACGGCTTGCTCTGGCAAAACACTTTCGCCCCGACCGCTGATGGACGCCACGCACGACCAAAGCAGAGCAATGGCGAAGCAAGCTACGCGGCGAGAGCGATTCGCCCACTCGAATAACCGATCGCCCTGGGAGCGAGTTGCGGTCCGATGCTGTCGCTTCGATGTCCCCCTCGGACAAAGTCGCAGTTGGCTCGGGTCGGATAAATACGAAGGTCTAGCCTGGGGCTCATTGAAGATGTGGTTCTGCATGCGATCGAGTAACAATAAGTGCGCAAAGATTAGGGACTGACCTTAAGCTGTCAAAATGAATTTCAGAACCCAGTGAAACAATTGCCCCCTGCTGAATGAGGACAGGCGCGCTGCGGAGTCTTCCTTCCTCTCGATGAACCGACCCACCCCTACCCCTCCCAGGAGAGGAGCTCCGTCCGTTCCCCTCCTGGGAGGGGTAGGGGTGGGTTCAGAGTCGCCCTGCGCGCGGGAAGGCCGTTCGACCAAGCGCCCAGCGGGCGGATTGCCGATTGTGAGACCCGTTGACGCACCATCCTTGCTGACACATCGCGCGGATTCCGCTACAAAACGTCCGTGCCGACTACCGACCAACTCTCCGCGTTCACCGCATGGTGTCAGAATCACATCACCGGTGACGAAAAAGGCCAGGCGCAAATCTTCTCCGATTCTAAACCCTCGGAATTCTGGGTTGCTTGATTTTTATTAAAGGCCATGGCCATCGAATCCAAGCCGCTCTTCCACCCGGAGGTCATCCGCCAGCACGTGCGTTCCTTCAAGCTGCCGGAGCGAGTCGAGGGCTTGAAGCCCAAGCTCCAGCTCTGGGCCGATTTGATCGCCTCCGGCCGCGCGGACGATTTCAAGGAAACCGCTCTGCTCCCGGATTTCCTCACCGACGTTTTCTGATCCGGCAAAAGGTGCTGACCCGGCTGTGTCGCGAGAACGCCGCGGTCGCTCCGCAGGAAATTCTCCGCTGCACCCAGAAACTGCTCGACCGCGTCCTGTTCTGCGTCTTTTGCGAAGACCGCAGCCTCCTGCCCGCCGACACCCTCAAGCGAGATTTAATTGCCTTGTCGGACCGGGGCAAAGGGGTATTTTGGTTCCATGATTGTGACCTCGACGGAACTTGCCAACGACAGCAAGGGTGTCCTCGATAGAGTGATCCAGGGCGGAGAAGTTGTGGAAGTTCAGCGACACGGCCGGACCGTGGCTGAAATCCGACCGCGCATTGGGGCCAGCCGTTCCGAACTTCTTCAACTCTTGCAAGGGCGCGGCTTCAGCCCGGCAGACAGCCAGCAATTACAGCAGGCCATGGACGCCGCTTCCACGGTCTTTGGTTATGCCGGTCGCGATTGATACCAGCATCCTGATCTCAGCCGAGAAGCAAGGAGACTTTGACGCACTGCTACCCGAAGGCGAGGAAGGCCCTTACTACATTCCGGCGCTGGCCGCAGCCGAGTTTCTTGTCGGAACGTATCCTCCCGTCAGAGCCGATTTGCGGCAACGGGCTTTCCAGCTTTACCAGAGCCGATTTCGGGCTTTGGTTTCGAGTTTCACGGAAGCGGACGCAACTCAATTGGCATCGTTGATCTCGGAATTGAAGACCCTGGGCCAGCAGATGAAATTCTTTGACGCCGGGATCGCTGCCACGGCGCTGGCCCGCGGCGACAAACTGCTCGTCTTGGACAGCAACTTCGATCGGCTGAAGGACCGCATCAAACTGTTGCGGCCCTCAGAACACTCGTCCCCCTGACTTCCGGAAAACGCCGTTGGGATTCGGAGAGTGGCGGGTAGAAATTCAGGCGCGAGCAGAGTATTCAACTGACCCACGAAATCCTGCGCGGGCTGCGATTCCAGCAGCGCGACAAGTGAGGCGGACGAAGAGCAGCCGCTAAGGCCACGATTTGGCTCGGATTCTTTCCCAGGACACAGGCCCTTCGTGACTTCCTTCGGCGACACCAGAATCCAGAGGAGGCCGCCGCATGGCCCGAATATCGAGAGGTGAGATTTATCGAAGGATTGAACGAGATTGTCGGCGACTGAACGGACGTACGAGCCGAATCGGTTGTCAAAAATGCAGCGGAAAGCAAAAGGAATCCAGGGGCAATCGGTGCGGCTGACTTTTTCACGACCTCGGCGATCCAAGCCAAGCCACTCACAAGCCCAACTTGCCAACTGCCGAGACTGACTCGTTTCCTTTTCGACCTGGCTTCCGACCTGGCTTCCGACTTGCGCGGAACACCAACCAACGTGCAACCTGCCCTTTAATGAGAACACTCTTGGTCGCCGCACTGGTCTGTGCCGCCAGCCTGGCTTTTCTATGCGCTCACGGCCAGCAAAACAACGCAGTTAACAAACTATTGCTGGAATTCAAAGCCAAGGCCGAGCAGGGCGACGCTCAGGCTCAATACAATCGGGGCGTCAGCTACTACAGTGGCGACGGCGTGGTGAAGGATTATGCGGAGGCCGTTAAATGGTATCGCAAAGCCGCCGAGCAGAATTACCCCCAGGCCCAATATAATCTCGGCAACTGCTACTACAATGGCGCGGGCGTGATGAAGGATTATGCGGAAGCTGTGAAATGGTGGCTCAAAGCGGCCGAGCAGAATGACGCCGATGCTCAATGCAATCTGGGCGTCAGCTACGACAACGGCCACGGTGTGCGGAAAGACGAGGTGGAAGCTGTAAAGTGGTATCGCAAGGCGGCGGAACAGAATCACGCTGGGTCTCAAAACACTTTGGGCAACTGCTACGTCTATGGTCACGGCGTGAAGAAGGACTACGCCGTAGCGTACGCCTGGTTTACTCTAGCGGCCAAGACAGACAAAACTGCAGATAAGCTCCGCGATGCCTTAGAGAAAATTATGTTACCTCAGCAAATCGTCGATGGTCAGAAGCGAGCGAAGGAATTGCGGGCGCTGATCGACGCCAAGCTCAAGAGCGGTGGCAGCGCCAAGGCTGAGCAGGGCGACGCCGGGGCTCAAAACGCTCTGGGTCATCGCTACGCCTATGGCCTGGGCGTGGCGAAAGATGAGGTGGAATCAGTGAAGTGGTATCGTAAGGCCGCCGAGCACAATTACGCCCCCGGTCAATTCAATCTGGGCGTCAGCTACGCCGAGGGACTAGGCGTAGAGAAGGATTACGTGGAAGCCTTGAAGTGGTATCGCAAAGCTGCCGACCAGGGCACCGCCTCGGCTCAGTTCGCTGTAGGCTACTGCTACCAATTTGGCCGAGGCGTGGAGAAAGATTATGCGGAAGCGGTGAATTGGTATGGCAAGGCCGCCGAGCAAAATTACGCCGACGCTCAAAGCGCTCTGGGCATCTGCTACCACGCCGGGCAAGGCGTGGCGAAGGATTATGAGGAAGCCGCGCGGTGGTGGCACAAAGCTGCCGAGCAGAACGACCCTTCGGCACAAACTAACTTAGGTTTCTCCTACGGCCTTGGCCAAGGCGTTGAGAGGGATTATGCGGAAGCCTATGCATGGTTGAACTTGGCCGCCAAGACGGACAAAACGGCAGGAGAAGGCCGTGATAATTTGGAGAAAAAGATGTCATTGCAGCAAGTCGCCGATGGTCAGAAACGCACGAAGGAATTGCGGGCGCGAATCGAGGCCAAGCTCACGAGCGGCGGCAAGTGAGACACATGCTCCGGAGCCAGCCGTAAAGGAGCAGGGTCGGTTCTCGGAATTGGTTACGCAGTGGAACCAGGGTAAGCGTTTTGTTCTGACGAATGGTAATAACAAACAAAATCGTCCTCCGACAATTGTCCAAGCGCCAATGGATTAGGCCAGAAGTTGGACTTCAAAGGCTCCAAACTTCGAGCTTCTTCTCAAAGATTCTTCCTGAAGTTGGGGGAAGTAGGACTTGGAGAAAGGGACGCTTCAAGAAGTATTGGGAAGAATTTCAAGCGGCGCTCTTCACTTACGGGCTGAGCCAGCAGTCACCCGATTATGATTGGGAATACTCCTACGGGGAATTGCCGTCCTTTCCAGACGGCGATTGCTTCGTGAGGTGTGAAATAGCCGATGGAGCTATCAAACCGGTTCAACTGAAGGAGTTGGTTCCAGCCGAGCTAAACGCCCAAAGCTCAATTCAGCAACTGATTGACAATCTGACACTCAATTACACCGCGACCCCTGGGCAGGAAATGTTGGTGGTAGCGATTTACGTTAACCGGGAGACCACGATCAACTTTCAGCAACTCCGAATGCCCAAGCTAAATATCGAGCAACTCTGGCTTTACGGTTTCCTGTACGGCGACAACTGTTTTCTAGTCGGCGGCGATCCCGACGGCCACCCGAAGAGGTACAATTTCACTTACCCCCGTTTATCCTTGGATGCGGCGATCAGCAGCGGATCGCCCTGAGCCTCGATTTAGGTTGGATTCTTTCCCAAGACACAGCAGGCCCATCGTGACTTGCGTCGGCGACACCAGAATCCATTTTGTGGCTAGCCCCCCTATTGTGTCGCAAATCACGTGAAGAGCGCCCTGTGGAAAACTGGCGCACAGTCGCTCAATAAACTATCCTTTAACGTGTCACGCATGAATCAAAAAGCCAATAGGCGAAAGCGCGTCCCGACTGACGTTGAGAAGTTGCGAGCAGTCAGTCTGCTTTACAACCGTCTCGGTCGCGCCTTTACCCTCTAGTATTGGATCACTCGGGTTCATCCGATGCTCGCTGAGCATGCAAGATTTTCAGATCAAACGATTGCAATAGTGACCATCAAAAACGCGTGTGTAGAATCCACACTCATCAGTGTTCGCGACATAGACGATTTTTTCCGGCCAAGGTCAGCCAATAGCCGGGACAGCGATCTGCGTTCGACGGACTTCGATGGATACCAGTCTCCAGGGCCGTTTCTTTCTAACCCGGAACGGGATTCCATCAATCAATGGGTGGCACACCTAACCTACCAACCAGTGTGGACCGGGACGACTGGCATTGCGCCGGAATCGGCGCAAACCTGGGACACTGCTCAATTTGTTGGAAGGGCGGCACACGCTGTGTTCGGATTCTTGGATCATGTGGTTCGTGAGCTTTCCCAGAAGCATTCAGACTACGCCAACGATATCAGAAAGATAAGGATGGCTTTCGATTTAGGCCTAAAACAGATGCAAGCTCTGGCAGCACTGGAGGCTGAACAGTTCGCTAAGAACGCGAACAAATCTGATCCGAAGTCTTGAGATCTGGCCAACCGATTCGGGTTTCTGGTGTCGCCGAAACAAGCTCTTCCTTTCCAAAGAAGTCCATCAAATCATCCCGTATCGCATCGTGTCCCGCCAGCTTGTCGGAGTTCTTGTCGTCATGATGGCGGCATGTTACGGTTAAAGTATGAGTACGCTTGCCGAAATTGAAGCTGCCCTGCCGATGCTCTCCGCCGGGGAGTTGGCGCGGGTTCAAGTCACGGTGCAGCGAAATGGTATCAGTTCTTGATAATGGCTACTGGCTGGATATGCGGCAGATGATTCTTCGATTCTCTGGGGCAACCTCAGGCGAAATTCACGTTACCGCTAATCCCGGCTTCGCCAGCCCGCCCCAAGAAACGGAGCAATGCGGCGCACTCCGCGATGCGGGTTCGTCGCCGGATTAAAATGATAAGACCGCGGTGGGGTTCGGCCTTGGCCAAGCGCAGGAAATCTCCGCGATTGCATGTGATGATGATCAATCCTCGTCCGGCCGCATAACGCATCGCTGCCAGGTCGTCGGTCCGCTTGGGAAGCACATCCTCCAACAGTTCCACGGTGTGACTTTTCAAGCGCAGAACACGGCCCACGTCTGTCGGGACATCGTGGTCCAAAAAGAAGTTCACGTGTTCGGATCGGTCATCTGCTCCGCGACCAGAAGATTGATCTCGTCGCGGTGATCTTCGTAATAGGCGAGGCTCTCGTAAATCTGCGCCTTGGTGAGATCAGGGAAGCATGTCACGAGAATGCTGTCCACAGTCTCACCATTCTGCAACAACCCGATGACATCGTGGACGCCGATCCGCGTGCTTTCGAGGATCGCGTGACCAGCGCGCACACCGGATTGGCGTGTGATATACCGATAACCTGTCGCAACTTCAGCCATACCAATAGAGCTTCTAACACACGCCAGGACGCAAGGCAAACTTGACTTATTGTTGGCAATCCGCATGGAAACAACAGCGCCCCCCGCCGCAAGAGAGATTGCTCTTTGCAGGCACAGTTGGCGGAGTTAGAATTTGAATCGAGATGAAAACAGTTGAAGCAGTCATTGAAACGAATGGCGAAGTGCGGTTGGTTGAGCCGGTGCATGTGTCGTCGCCGCGTCGTGCTCTCGTCACGATCCTTGAGGAAGCTCCGACCGTCAATGACGCCGCACTGTTGAGCGAGGAGGCGCTCGCCGAAGATTGGCGTCGCGCTGAGGAGGACGCCGCATGGGCACATTTGCAGCCGGTCAAGTCGTCCTAGTTCGCTTTCCTTTCTCCGATCTCACGGCGTCCAAAGTGCGCCCGGCGGTGGTGTTGGCCGAAGCCGGACGCGGCGATTGGATTCTCTGCCAGGTAACGAGCAAATCCTACGGCGACACTTGCGCCATTCCTCTAGATTCTACCGATTTCGCTCACGGTTCGTTGCGTCTGGCAAGCCACGCGCGCCCTGGCAAGCTCTTTACCGCTCACACCAGCCTTATTGCGGGGCAGGCCGGCGAGTTGCATCCCGGAAAATTCTCCACTGTGCGCGATGCTGTCGTACGGATGATTCAAAACGGTTGAAGACAAGGGGGATTTTGGTGTCGCCGAAACAAGCTCTTTCTTTCCAAAAAAGTCCATCAAACCATCCCGGCTTTTGAGGCCTTGGACTCAATTTTTCCGTCGATCTGCGTTCTGTTGGGAATTCACACTATCCTTGGCTTCGGGGGCACTGCGCTCCAAATCTGGTCACTCACATTCGCGAGCGGAGCGCGACAGCAAACTCCGATGATCCGACAATGGATCACGGCGCGATTGCATCTCGGGAGCGCAAGTCATGTTTCCCATTTGACAGTCCAGCGGGCGGATTGCCGATTGTGAGACCCGTTGACGCACCATCCTTGCTGACACATCGCGCGGATTCCGCTACAAAACGTCCGTGCCGAATACCGACAAACTCTCCGCGTTCACCGCATGGTGTCAGAGTCACATCACCGGTGACGAAAAAGGCCAGGCGCAAATCTTCCTCGACCGGCTCTTCCAAGCCTTTGGCCAGCCCGGCTCGCTCGACGTCGGCGGCACCGCCGAATTCCGTGTGCGCAAAGCCGACGAAGATGGCGGGGGCACGGCGTTCGCCGATTACGTCTGGAAACCCGTCGTGCTCGTGGAAATGAAAAGGCGCGGCACGGACTTGCAGAAGCATTACCGCCAGGCTTTCGATTACTGGACGCGCCTCGTTCCCAATCGCCCGCGCTACGTCGTGCTCTGCAACTTCGACGAGTTCCGCATTTACGATTTCGACACCGACCTCGACACGCCCAAAGACACGGTCGCGCTGAAAGATTTGCCGGAGCGCTGGGGACCGCTGGCGTTTCTCGCGCCCGGTTCACCGAAGCCCACGTTTGAGAACGACCGCGAAAAGGTCACGCGCGAGGCGGCGGATTGTCTCGCCGAATGTTTCCGCAAACTCGTCAAACGCGGTGTGCCGCGCGGAACCGCGCAACGATTCATCCTGCAATTGCTCGTTGCCCTCTTCGCCGAAGATATTGATTTACTGCCCAAGTATTTTGTCGCGCGAGTTCTGGGAGATTGCACCACGCCCGCGAGCGCCCATGACCTGATCGGTGGATTGTTTGAAGCCATGAACACCAACCCGCCGGTTGCGGGCGGCCGTTTCAAAGGCGTGAAATATTTCAACGGCGGCCTATTTGCCCAGCCCGCGCGTTTGGAAATCCAGGACATCGAACTTGTCTTGCTCCGCAAAGCCGCGGGTTTTAACTGGTCAAAAGTTCAGCCCGAAGTTTTTGGCACCCTCTTTCAACACTCGATGAGCGACAAAGAGCGCCACGCTTTCGGGGCGCACTTCACCCACCCGTCCGACATCATGAAGATCGTCGGCCCAACCATCGTCGAGCCGTGGCGCGAACAGATCGAGGGCGCGCGGACTCTCAGGCGGCTGCGCGAACTTCTCCAACGGATGCACCAGTTCCGCGTGCTCGATCCCGCGTGCGGCTGCGGCAACTTCCTCTACATCGCCTACCGCGAGCTCAAACGGCTCGAAGCCCGCATTTACGAGCGCTTGGCGGAATTTGCCAGCCAGGTCGAACCCGGCCAGATGCGCTTGAGCTTCCTGAGCGCGCAAAACTTCTATGGCCTGGACATCCTGCCCTTCGCCGTCGAAATCGCCAAAGTCACGATGATGATTGCGCGCAAGCTGGCGATTGACGAACTCCACATCACCGAACAGGCCCTGCCGCTGGACAACCTCGACCAGAATTTCATTGCTGCCGACGCGCTGCTCACGCCTGAAGGTTTGCCCGCGCAATGGCCTGAAGCCGACGTCATTATCGGCAACCCGCCGTTCCTCGGCGCGAAACTGCTGAAGCCCGAACGCGGACCGGACTATGTGAACACCTTGCGCAGTGCTTATGCCGAAGTGCCGGGCATGGCCGACTACTGCGTCTATTGGATTCGCAAAGCGCACGACCATCTACCCGCTTGCACCGCCGCCGATCCTGTGGCAGGCCGCGCCGGGCTCGTCGGCACGCAGAACATTCGCAACAACCAATCCCGCGTGGGCGGACTCGATCACGTCGCAAAGACCGGCACGATTGTGGAAGCTGTGGACATCCAGCCGTGGTCGGGGGAGGCCAGCGTCCACGTCTCCATCGCCAACTGGGCGAAGACACAGGACGTCGCGCTGCTACCCAAGACGCGCAAGCTCTGGTTCAAGGTTGAACCATCCGCCGCCGCGAAGAAGCTTCGCAAGCGCGGGAGTGGCCCGGCGGCCAAGGAATATGAACTTGATGTCCGCGAGTGCGATGAAATCAACTCCGCGCTGTCGGACCAAACCGATGTGAGTGGAGCAACGCCGCTCCTGTGCAACACCGACCCACAGCGTTGCTTCAACGGGCAGATGCTCGGCCACGAAGGTTTCCTGCTCGCGGCTGAACAGCGCGCGGAGATACTCCGCCAAGACCCGAAGTCCGCCGCCGTGATTCATCCCTACCTCAACGGCGTGGATGCGCTGACCGACACGGACCTCGACCGTTTCGTTCTCGACTACGAGCAGATGAACCAGCTCGACGCGGCCGCGTTTACGGGCGCGTTCGATTGGGTGAAGACGCGCGTGCTGCCCGACCGGGAGCGCAAAGCCAAAGAGGGCATCGACAAGGACGGCAAGATGCGTCCGCATCACAAAGCGTTTCTCTCGCGCTGGTGGCAGCTTGGCTTTGGCCGACCAGAGATGCTCTCCGTCATCAAACCGCTGCCGCGATACCTAACTTGCGCCTACGTCACCAAGCGCCCGATATTCATGTTCGTCTCGTCGGCGATCCGGCCCAGCAATCTCATCCAGGTGTTCGGCTTTGCGGACGACTACAGTTTCGGCGTTCTGCAATCGCACGCACACTGGCTTTGGTTCATTACCAAGTGCGGCACGCTCGGCGGAACTTTCCGTTACAGCGCTGAATCCGTCTTTGACACGTTCCCATGGCCGCAGACGGCGAGCGTGAAGCAGATCGGAGACGTAGCCGCCGCCGCCGAACGGTTGCGACTCGTGCGCGCCGAGGCGTTGCCGAAAATGAAAGGCGGCTTGCGCGCGCTCTATCGCACCCTCGAATTACCCGGCGCGAATCCACTGAAAGACGCCCATGCCGCGCTCGACACCGCCGTCCTCACCGCCTACGGCTTCAACGCCAAAAAGGATTTGCTGGCCCAACTTCTCGCCTTGAATCAAGAGGTCTCCGCGAAGATTGAAAAAGGCTCACCCGTCACTGCCCCCGGTGTGCCCAAGAATTGTCCCGATGCAAAAAAACTTGTGACGGAGGATTGCATTCGGCCGCAGTCCACAACCTATTCACCCTACGAGCCGCCGAGTCCAACGCCGTTGCGGAAACCAATCCCCGAGCAAGCCGAAGCGGATGCGGCGCATTTCTACTCCGCGAAGGAAGAGTGCCCGCCATACCGCACCAAGAAATGAGAATTAACCGACTTGAAGATTCCTGCGGATCGCTTTCTCCGTCTCCGCCCCCCAGCTCGCGACCGAAATTATCAACTACGTATGACCGCGCGATTCCGCGAACTATTGACCGCCCACTCGGCGTGCGAGATTCTCGAAATGACTTACTTCAGCGACACCAGAATCCCTTTTAATATCTCGCCTTCTTCGAACCTTTTGCTTCCTAAATCCGTCTCGACACAGAGAAAAGGCACGACGGGGGAAGCGTGTGGCACGAGCGTCTGCCAGGTTCATGCCTGCTTTCTAAATGAAGGGCCCCGAGAGCCGATGCCATTTTTTCTGGAAGTTCGGGTTTTCGAAAACTTCCGGATTAACAACACCTGCCGGCTTTTCTCCAAGAGACAGATCGAGCATTCCTCGACAGCACATCCGCCCGATGTCACGAAACAGCTCCTCCGTCCAGCAGATCGCGTGGGGTGCCAGCAGAACATTATCTAAATCCCCGAAACGATGCGGCTGAACGATCGGCTCGCCGACGAAGCAATCAACCGCGGCGCCCGCAATGCGATTGCTCTTCAGCGCGTCGTAAAGCGCGTCCTCGTTGACGATTCCGCCGCGGGCGGTATTGATCAAATAGGCTGTCCTTTTCATCAAGGCGATATCTCTCTCACCGATTAGGTTGCGGGTCTCTTCGTTCAACAGACAGTGGATGGAAACGAAATCGGCCTGAGCCAACAATTCATCGAGGCTGACCAGCCTAACGCCAAGCTCCGCTGCGTCCTCGGGTTTCGCGTAAGGATCAAACGCAATCGGCGGCCTCATTCCGAATCCGCGCAAGAGTTGCGCCACGGCCTGGCCAATGCGGCCGAAACCGATGATGCCAAGAGTTCGATCTCGCAACTCGCACCCAAGATAGAGCGTGCGATCGTCCCAGCGGCCTGTGCGCACCAGTTGATCTTTCACCCGGACGTGGTGCGTCAGTGCAAGCATCCAGCAGACGGTCGCCTCAGCGACAGACCGGTTCACCGCGCCGGGCGTGATATACAACACCACACCAGCCTCGGTGCAGGCAGGCACATCGACCGTATCAAAACCAACACCGAACCGGCCCAACGCAAGCAGGTTCTCCGATGATTCAAGCGACTCACGCGTCACGCGCGAAGCCAGTACGATCACGCCGTTGGCATCGGCGATCTGGTCCGCGCCGACGACAACGCGGTGTTCGGCGAACCGCGCGATCTCGATGTGCTTCGCGCTCTCGAACACACTCAGACCGAGATCGGGATACCGAGGCGAGCCGTCCGGCTGAAAAAAATCGGCCGTCAGTGTGACGCGAAAACGCGAGGGGATGGATTGACTCATGATGGTTTTATCTCCAGGGGCTCCCCTCGACAGTGGCGCAGCTTTCCGCCACAACGATATGTTCCGGCATCGGCCCACCGTAAACCCAGATCATTGCCATGGGATCGGACGAGTCGTTCGCGAAATAATGCACTCGCCCGCGCGGCTGCAGCGCCGTCGAACCGCCCGCCATCACGTAGCGCCTCCCTTCCACCACGCAGGTCGCCGTCCCCTCGATGATGCAGATCGACTCGTCGAAATTATGGAAGTGCGATGGCAGCCGTCCGCCAGGCTGGAACAGGGCGTAACCTCCACTCATCTCGATACCGGGCATCAGATCCGAGCTGAAGAAGTCAACTACTTCCATGGTCAAGCCTGCGACGGTCCGCTTCACCGTCGCGCCAAGCGTCACTCGCTCCGCTCCGGGGTGACCCGCACATTCAGAGTCCATCACGATTTTCGGATACAACTGGTGTACAAGTGCCCGGCTCGGCTCATGGCTCCCGAACGCCACATGCAAGACCGCCGGCTCCGTCTCCGAGGCGTTCTCGACACAGTGCGCAGTCTCCCGTGGGATGGTGATATTGGAGTTGGGGGCCAATATGTACACCCGCCCTTCGACTTCCACCACCAACCGTCCCCGCAGCAGCGTGATCGACTCTGAGCAAAGATGAACGTGATAAGGCAGCTTAGAGTTCGGCTGAAAGGTCGTAATCCCGGTGGTCAGTTTTTGCGCATGGTTATGGGCGCCCACCATACACTCGAAAACCACGCCGTCCGCCAATTCGACTCGTTTGCCCGAGCCCGCGGCACTGATCGACTCTAGTCGATCCGGACGCAGCGAGGCTGGCGGCATATCGGGAGCAAGGGCGGGCAGCAAAGGCGTTTCCGGCACGAGGCTCGTGGACATGGGCCGATCGCATCCGATCCATCCCAGCGTGGCGCGGAGCGAGCGGAGGAGCAATCCGCAGTCGCTGCCCAATCCAATCATTTGGAAGCCCTGGGCGACTCGTTCGATAATATTGCGATCGCTCGTTGCGATCACGCCGCAATGTTTGCCCGCACGCCGCAGAGCGTGCTGGATCGATAGTAATTGCTCTGCAACACCTGGCCCTTCCCACTGGCCGCGAAAACCGGCCGTGGAGGAATAATCCGCCGGGCCGAAAAAAAAGAGGTCCACGCCGGGCACTTGGATGAGTTCGTTAATGTTGCGGCCAGCGGTGACCGTTTCGATCAAAGGGACGAGGAGGATGTGTTCGTTGGCTTCATTCGTGTGGTCCTGCAAACATTGGCCCCACGCGGTGGCCCGTTCGGCACCGATGCCTCGGACGCCTTCCGGCGGATACTGTGCGAAGGCCACGGCCTGGCGAAGTTGCTCCGCCGTCTCCACCCACGGAATAATCACGCCATCTGCGCCAATATCCAATGCACGCTTGATGAGGCCGCCGTTCAACTCGGCCAGGCGCACCAAAGCAACGGTCTCGCTACGAACAGTGGCTCTCAGATGTTCGACGATCTCTTTCCAGTCCAAATGCCCGTGCTCGGCATCCACCACGACCCAGTCCAAACCGAGCGCGACAGCCATCTCAGTAATGCTGGGCGATTCGAGCGTGATCCAAAGCCCGTACACCGAGTCACCGGCGCGGAGTTTTCCACGGAGTTTCTTGAGTGCCGCCTTTTTCATTCAGCTTAGAATCTCTTTAATAACACGCCCATGCACGTCGGTCAGTCGGAAGTCCCGACCCGCGTGGCGGTAGGTGAGCTTTTCGTGATCCAGACCGAGCAGGTGGAGGATGGTCGCATGGAAGTCATGCACGTGGACTTCATTTTCCCCGACGGCACTGCCCGTTTCGTCCGAGGCTCCATAAACGATGCCGCGTTTGACTCCGCCGCCGGCGAGCCAGGACGAGAACACCTGATGGTGGTGCTCGCGGCCTTTGGCATTTTTGTCCTCGTGATATGGCGTGCGCCCAAACTCAGTCGTCCAGACCACAAGCGTATCGTCGAGGAGCCCCCGTTGTTTGAGGTCTGTGATCAACCCGGCAATGGGCTGATCAACGTTCTTCGCCAGCGGCGCGTGTGCTTCCATATCGCCGTGCGAGTCCCAGTTGTTCGCCGATCCGCTGTCAATCAACTCGATGAACCGGACACCGCGTTCGGTGAGTCGCCGCGCGGCCAGGCATTGCCAGCCAAACCCGCTCGTTTGACCACGCCGCAACCCGTAAAGCTTTAGCGTCGCCGCGGACTCTCCCGAAAAGTCCAAAGCTTCTGGCGCGGCGCTCTGCATGCCAAACGCAGTTTCAAACGATTTGATGCGTGCTTCCAGAGCCGCCTCCTCGGGCCGCGCCGCAAGGTGCTGCCGATTAGCTCGCGCGATCAAGTCCAGTTCGAGCCTCTGCAAACTGGTCGCGGCGCGAGGTCGGATGTTCTCGATCGGCACCGGGCCCGGCAGAATATGGGTGCCTTGATGAGATCCGGGCAGGAAGTCGGAAGCCCACGTCTGCGTTCCCGCGTAGGGATATTGAGGCGCGATGACAACAAAGGACGGCAGATTGCGGTTCTCAGTGCCCAGCCCGTAGCTGACCCACGCGCCGAGGCTCGGCCGGGCGAAATTGAATGATCCGGTGTGCATCCCCAACGTGCTCTCATAATGGTTCGTGTGATCCGTGCGCATCGATCGGATGAGGCATAGATCGTCCACGACGCCGCGCATGTGAGGAAACAGATCGCTCACTTCGGTGCCGCACTGGCCACCCGCCTTGAAATCCCATTGCGGCTTCTTGAGGTAAAACTTGTAATTCCCTGGACGCCCCTGCCAATTGTCCACGGCCATCGTCTTTCCGGAGTCGCTAAACAACCTCGGTTTCGGATCGAACGTGTCCACATGCGACACGCCTCCGCTCAGGTAAATAAAGATAACGCTCTTGGCCCGCGCTGCGAGGTGAGGCGTTCTAGGGGCCAGCGGATCATCGTCCGACCGGCGGGCCAACGAGGTTTCCGTTGCCTGCAAATCAGCCATGAGACCCGCCAGTGCCATCGCGCCGAAACCGCCCGCGGCGCGGCGCAACATTTCGCGGCGGGTCAAGAGCAACTGCTGGGCGCGAGGCGGGTTCAAGGGATTCATTGGATCAATCAATGTAAATGAATTCATTTCGCGCGAACAGGGTTCGCGCCAGCGCTGCCCACACCTGGCCTTCGCGCTCAGTCTCCGCGCCCGCGCCATCCGCCAGTTTTTCCCGGTAGGCTCGAACAAACTCGACTGCATCGCCCCGCTCCTCAGCAAGAGGTGGCCGGGCGAACGCCAGCTCAAACACTCTCGTCACACGGCTTGCGTCATTTGCATTCATCTCCGTGAGCCGGCCGCCAAAGCCGAGGGATTGGGCATGCACGAAAGGATCGTTCATCATGAAGAGCGCCTGGGTTGGAACGGTTGTATCCAGCCGTTTCGCGGTGCTGGCATTCGGGTCAGGGCCATCAAAGAGCGCCAGGAACGGATGACGCTTGAGGCGTTGCGTCATTAAATAAACTGTGCGCCTTTTGCTCTCATACATGGCGCGAAACGGGCTGTGCTGAGTGAAGGCGAGCTTCTGGGTTTTCGGGAACGGGTGCTGCCCACGCACTTCCAGCTCCAGGTTGCCGCCCAAGAACAACAGCCCATCCCGGATCGACTCGGCATCCATCCGGCGCCGCGGGAAATGGGACAACAATGTATTGCTCGGATCGGCCGTTGCCGCTTGAGGACCAACCTTGCCCGCTTGCTGGTAGGTTTCCGAGAGCATGATGACCCGGTGCATCGCTTTGATCGACCAACCTTCCTCCGTGAACCGCCTGGCCAGGTAATCTAGAAGTTCGGGATGAGTCGGACGTTGGCCGCGAACACCGAAATCATTTTCCGTCGTCACCAACCCGTTCCCGAAATGATGCTGCCAAATGCGGTTCACCATCACGCGGGCCGTGAGCGGGTTTTCTGGCCGCACAAGCCAATTCGCAAGTTGCAACCGTCCGCTCCCCTGCCCCTCTGGCGAAATCACATCGCCCCCGAGAATTTCCGGGAACCTTCGAAGCACAACCTCGCCGGGCTGATCGGGCTCCCCGCGTTTCTGAACGCGGACATCATGCGGCGTCCCCTCCCAAACGGCGTACGCCATCGGGAATGGGCCGAGCTCAAGCAACTCTCCGAGCCTCTTCTGGCCAGCGTCAATCCGTTTCCGGATCTCTGTCAAATCTCCCGCTTCGGCTCTCGATGTCTTGAGAGTGTTAGCTTGCGCGTCATCCGGCAACGACGGAAATGGAGTCTCTGCGATCGCGAAATTGTCCATGTGCAACCCAGGTCTCGCACCGGGCACATGCCCCCGACTGTCGATTGTGAGGTAATCTATCCGTCTGTCCTGGCCAGGCCCGAATGCCTTGTCAGCGAACTCAGTCATCTCTCCACGAACACCCACTCTGCCTCGATATGTCCCGTCGCGGAGATTGAGTTCGAGCTGCACATGGTGCCAGGCGTTGGGTGTCAACTCGCGAATCATTTCGACAGATGATCCGTTGCGCGCGTAGAACCTGTCACCACCAACGAACAGCTCCAGCGCAGGCGATTGATTCGCGCCATGGCCCAGCCCAAGCCGACAAGAGCCATAACCCGAAGAATTCGTCTTCGGGACGATTCGAAAATCGAATGTGAAATAGAGACGCTCCCCGGTGTCGCTTCGCCGCGATGAGACAAGCCCTTGTCCTAGCGAATGATCCCCGTCGCCGGGGGGGAAGCTCGCGCCGCTGCCGCCTGGGCGTCGAATGTGGGCAAACGGGCTCTGTGCCGCCTTGTCAATCCGCACCCCACCGGTCGAGAGCCATGGATTGGCAGCCAAGCCGAGGCTTCCCCCTTCAGGCGGCGCCTGCAATTCGAAATCACCGTCAATCTCAGTCAACGGCCGGATCGTGAGCTTATCCATCGCGGGCAATTTGGTTTTGTTGGTGACCCCGGCTTTGGTTTCCAGCTCCGCGTGCCGGGCTGAGAGATGTGAAATTTCCGATTCCAAATCGCCTACCTGACGATCCCATTCCAGCCATCGACGAGAAGCCTCGTCCGGCGGAACTAACGGAACGCCCGAACGCACTTTCTGCAACCGCTCTGAGCCGGCAAACGCGTACCGTGTGCTGGCAAAGAATCCGTAGAGCCCATAATAATCTTGAGCGGAAACCGGATCATACTTGTGGTCATGGCATCGAGCGCAGCCCAACGACAACCCTTGAAACGCCTGCCCTAGCGTATCGACAGTGTCCTGCATCGTGAGATGTTCGTATTTTTCAGTGTCGAAGCCGAACCGCCGCGAGATCGCTAGAAAACCCGTCGCCGTGATCAGTTCCGCATAACGGTCGCGATCGATCTTACCGTGCGTCACGGCATTGATGGCCAGGATATCGCCCGCGATTTGCTCACGTACGAATTGGTCGTAAGGCTTGTCGTGATTGAAGGCGTCAATCACATAGTTGCGGTAACGGTAAGCCTCGATGACGGGGTAATCTGCCGTCTCACCCGCCGTGTCCGCATACCGAACCACGTCAAGCCAATGTCGGCCCCAACGCTCGCCGTACCGGGGCGAAGCCAGCAAGCGCTCGACGATTTTAACGAAGGCATTGGGCGAAGTGTCGCTCACAAACGCTTCGACTTCTTCAGGCGTCGGCGGCAAACCAATGAGATCAAACGTAGCGCGGCGAAGAAGTGTGCGCCTGTCGGCAGGAGAGTTGGGATGAAGTCCCGCCTGCTCGATCTTCGAGAGAACAAACCGATCCACAGGCGTCTTCGCCCAGGACACATTTTTGACCGTGGGCTGAGAAGGATTCGCCGGTGGCCTGAAGGCCCAAAACGTCCGGCCTTCTTCGACGCTCAGTCGGATTGGCTTCTCCCCAGCTAGGAGCAACGAAGCCGACGCGATCAAAGCCGCGTGAAAAATCTCCAAGATCATTCGCCGGGCTTTCCAACTGTAGGATATAGAGTTCATCCGTCCGAGCGTTCGCTCTTGCGGTCATGGCCACAGGCGGGAGCGTCCTGGTTTTCAAAGCGCACCCGACCTTCGAGTTAAACCAGAATACCATCGCAATGCCAATTCATTTTAGACAGCACTTCATATTTCGGCCTGTAGGTATGGAGCCTGAGCGTCAGCCATTCGCCAGGTGAAAACCGACTAAAGCGACGACTCCGAGCGGACCACGAGCAACGCAAAGGATCGGCGACGATACATTGCCGTGACTTCGCCTCCGCCGCATTCGTCGAGAGGCACAACAGTCTATTCGACCGTTCCAGAATGAGAAAACTTGCCGAGGGAAACCCTTCTCGCGATAGTGATGGCATGAAGAAGGCCAAGCAGACT
>CAMAWP010000043.1 GCA_945861765.1 Akkermansia muciniphila
GGTCCGAACGTAACGCCCGGCCTTGAGCGTTACGCGTGACTTACCATGGAGCTACGAGATTCATTAGGTTTCCCCGCTGTCTTCAATGGAATAGGTCCACAGGGGATGAAGACTTTTTTTCATCCCGCCGGGATGACGGGAGTTTGAACCTATTGGCTACCTTCGTCTCCCGGAGGGAGATTCGAGAATAGCCCGGCAGTTGACTGCTGGGTTCGAATGAGCGATTGCATAAGTCCCGCAGGGACGGCCGAATCCCCCAAAGTCCGACGTCAGCTCCTGCTGTCTGTTCAGGACAAAAGATCGCCCGAGAATAGTTCAACCGTCCCTTCGGGACTTTGGCTATTGACTACCTAATCCCACCCTTGAAAGGGTGCGCTATTCTCGAATCTGCTCTCCGGGAGATGTGAGTCGCAAACCTCATCGGCTACAACAGCACGCGGCCGGAAAATGTCCACACTCCAAGCACCCCTCCCGAGTGAGTCTTCCAGCCCGGACACGGAAATGGTTCCACCGAAAGCAGAGGGGAACCTTCCTTAACGCGGGGCACCAGCTCCGCACTAAAACACCTTGACCCCAAACTCCTGCAAATTGGCCAACTGCTTTTGCTTGGTAGCGGGCAGCAACGGGTTTCCATTGACGTAAAGTTTCAGGAATGGCGCGAAGCGCTTTTCACCGTCATGGTCCTTCTTGGCCATGCTCACTAGAGGACTGAAGTCGCGAATGTCGTTGTTTTCCAGAAAGAGATAGTAAAGCCCAGTCAAGCCAGCCAGTGGGGCAACGTCGGAAATTACATTATTATTCAAGGAAAGCGTGGACAAGCCCTTCAAGCCATTAATCCCATCGATATCCTTGATCCGGTTGTTATCGAGATAAAGCGAAGAGAGTTTTCTGAGGTTGAGCAACGGAGAAATCTCGGTGACTCGATTGTGAAACAGATAGAGCGACGCCAGATTGGTCAGCCCGGTTAAGGGGCGAAGATCTTTCACCCGGTTATGCGAAAGTTCAATGTATTGCAAGGCTTTGACGTCCCCGAGGGGCTTGATATCGCGAACCTTATTATTCGCCAGGTTCAGATACTGGAGTTTTGTCAGAGTTCTGAGCGGCTTCAGATCCGCGACGTTGTTATCGGCCAGATCGAGCGAAGCCAAGCTCTGACATTTTTCCAGGCCGGATAAGTCGGTGATGCCTTTTCCGTTGGCTTGGATCGTGGAAAGATTCGCGATGTCCGCTTCAGTCAGAGGTTTGTCATTGTCTCGCTTATCGAGAACAAACTTACGTACCGCAGCCTCCAGATTCTTGTCTTTGAATATCGGAGCATTGGTCGATGGTTCCTGGGCGAGCGCGGCGAACGAACCCAACAAGGCGAGAAGGAGCAGTTTCACACTGATTTTGGCGTAATTCATAGGCAGTTGCACATTGTTTTATAGATTTGGATGCCCTAAGAAACAAGAGCGTTATTGAAAAAAGAGCAAGAATAATCTTCCGGCGAGCGCTTGAATTTCAGATTTCGAAGATGAAACTCGCAACCGATCAACCACAGGAAGTTGTTCTTCCTTTCATCCGGCACCAGTGCCGAACTCAGAACGATCCCGACATTCATCAGACGAACTCTCAGCGGTCTTGACTGCTACTTACGGGCTTCCGGAATCGCCTTGAGAGGTACGCGCTTCCCTTCGCGCAACACTACCATTTCAACAGCCTGGCCGATCTTAACGGAGTCCAACGCATAGGTGTAATCGTAAATGTTCGCAATCTTCTGCCCTGCGAATTCAACAATCACATCTCCACTTTTCAAACCAGCCTTGTCCGCCGGACTGCCTCCGCGAACGCCGGAGAGTTTGACCCCGGCAACTTCAGTCGCGTAGTCGGGAATCGTCCCGAGATACGCCCGGAGATTCTCCCTTCCGCCCGCTTGGTCGTTCCGCTCAACTTTGACATAATCGGGACGATCAAGCCCGTTCAACAAATCCAAAACAATGCCGCGAGCAAATTTGGAGATCCGCTCCAACCCTTCATAATTCAAGGTGTCGGTGTCGTCCGTCGGACGATGATAATCTTCATGACTGCCCGTGAAAAAATTCAGGACAGGCACGCCTTTCGGGTATAATGCGGTGACATCAGTCGGCAAGTAAGGATCCTCCTGGACAACCAAATCAAACCCTGAAGCCACATTTCGCTTTTCGAGCAAACGCCGCCAAGTCGAAGAGGAGCCAACGCCCTGCATGTTCAGCTTGTTTTCTCTGAGCCTGCCCACCATGTCGAAATTCAAATAAGCGATCACGTCGGAAAGCGGCACAGCCGGATGCTCGGCAAAATGAGATGAGCCGATCAAACCCAATTCTTCGCCCGACCAAAACGCGAACACCAAGCCGCGGTGGAAGGCCTGGGGATGCTGCCTGCGCTCCTCTGCCAGCGTTGACGCCAATTCCAGAAGAGCGGATACCCCAGAGGCGTTGTCGTCCGCGCCATTGTGAATTTGCCCTTCCTCCTCCTTGCGGGCGAAAGTGTTCATCTCGCCGCGGCCCAGATGGTCATAGTGCGCCCCCAACAGCACATAGTCTGTCTTCGTCGCCTGCTCTCCGGGCGGAAGAAAGGCGACAACATTGCGATCAATATTCTTGATACGTTCCAAGCCGGTCGCGATTTTTAATTTTAGGTTCGAAACGAGAAAACCTTGCTCAGCGTGAGGATCTTCTTTGTCCAGCGCGCTCTGAAGGGTTTTTAGATTCTTACCTGACTGGGCGATGATCGCTTCGGCGACGCTCGTGGTGACAGAGGCCGCCACAATCCCAGAGCCAGCCAAGCTGGTGTCGAATGAAAGCGCTGCCAAGCTTCCCGGGTTGGGCGAATTGGGGCCAGAGACAACTAGAATCGCTCTTGCCCCGCGCGTCCGCGCAATCATCGCCTTGTATCGAAGGCCCGCATAGCGGTTAAGCTCCTGCCGCCTCTTCGGCTCGACCGCTTCCGGCACATACCGCAAAACCAACACAACCTTATTGGTGACATCGAGCCCCGCGTAGGAATCGTAGCCTTCACCTGTTTTCCCAGGGACCGACAACCCGTATCCAGCAAAGACCACTTCGCCTTCTGCCTGGCCGTTCACCGTGAAAGAGAGCGGGCGAAAGTCCTTTTCGACTTGCCATACCACCCTCGCGTCGGATGAGCGGCTGTCTTGAAGTGCCAAAAGGTTTTTATTGGTAGCCAGGTTCACGCCGGCGCTGAATTCAAACTCCTGATAAAATCCGCCCTTGTCGCCCATCGGTTTCAAACCAGCCATCCTCAGTTGATCCGCGATATACTCAGCGGCCTGTTGATTGCCCTTGGTTCCAGTCAGCCTTCCTTCAAGGGCATCAGATGCCAAGAGTCGCACATGGCTGCGAAGGTCGTCAGCCGCGATGTCGGACGACAGCCCGCGCGCTTTGGTCGCAGATGGCGCACTTGCCGTTCGCATTGGAGAGGCATGGACCGCAGCCCGCGCTTGATCGTGATTCCACGCAGCCAGAAAGAGCTGAGACTTTCCATCGGCAGTCCGGTTCGAGGTCCAGCAAAGCCGTTTGCCATCGGGCGAAAAAACCGGCAAACCATCGAACCCATCCGTGAAAGTCACACGAACCGGTTCACGCTCACCGTGGGCATCAACCAGGAAAAGTTCAAAATTGGAGAAGCCCAGTTTATTGGACGTGAAAATCACGTACTCGCCCGAGGGATGGAAGTAAGGCGCCCATGACATGCAGTCGAAGTCAGTCATCCGCCGCACATCCGAGCCATCCAGCTTCATGGTATAAACATCGGCAATGGCTCCCTTCTCATCGAAGCGACGCCAGATAATTCGCTGGCCATCGGGCGAAAAAAACGGTCCACCATCGTATCCCGGCGTCAAAGTAAGCCGCTTCTGGTCCGCCCCGTCAGCGTCCATAATATAGATCTCGGCGAAATAAGATGGGTCGGCCGCGAGTCGCTCGCGATCCTGTGAGGAGAGCTTGTCCGCAGGATAGGCATTGCGGATCGAGGTGAAGACAATTTTCCGGCCGTCAGGAGAATAAGACGCTTCCGCATCGTAGCCCATAGCCTCGGTTAACTGTCGAACTTGAGTTCCGTCACGCCGCGCCGAAAAAATATCCATCTGCTCGTCGTAATCCCACGAATAGCGGCGTTGCTGGCCAGAGGCTCGGAATTCAAGCTCTGACTTCTGCTTGGCCTTCGCTTCCGAATCACGATGGGTCGAGGCGAATAGAACTTCATCCGTGCCCGGCCGGAAAAAGGCGCAAGTGGTTTTGCCTATGCCAGGAGAAACCCGATGACTATCGCCTGACTCCAGGTCGAGCAGAAAAATTTGGTAGAAAGGATTGCCCGGTTCACGCTCGCTCTGGAAAACCATCGCCTTTCCATCAGAAGAAAAATAACCTTCGCCACTCCGCTTACCTTCGTAGGTCAACTGGCGAGCGTTGGACAGGAATTGAGCCTCGCCTGGCGTCCGAGACTCAGCCGCGCACTGGCAGCAACTAAAAGTAATCCAAATCCCCGCGAGCGAGAAAAGCCATCCTGAAGCAATCCATTTCATATCAGCATTCCGAATCAACACACAACCGAACTATCCCGATGCCAAAGAAGTCTCTCGAGCTTAATAATTAGTCAGCACACCGATCTGGAAGTATTGCGTCGGCAGGTTATTCGTCAGGAAGAAATTGGTCTGGCCCCGCCTTCCAGTAGCCAACAAGTTCCAACTGGTGCTCGGGGACAGCGATGTCGCCTGGTAAAGCTGATACGTCAGCAAGTCCAGACTATTGCCGACACCAAGTTCAAGGCTGTTCTTCCCCGTTGCGCGAGTGGTGACGACCGGCTGCGGTGGTTGCAGGATAAAAGGAACAATACAAACCGGTGAAGAGACGGATAGCTTTTTGCCAGTGTCAGTCAGTTGCCCGTTGTCAGGATTGATGGCGTAGAGCCGGATGTCCCCTGAACCCTGGCCGGCGACGATGCAATAAGCGCCCGTCGGATCAATGGCAAAATTGCGAGGAGTCGCACCGGTGGGTTGCTGTTGCACGGGCGTGAGCTTGCCGTCCTCGGCGTTCACGCTGAATACGGCGATGCTGTTCTTCCCACGGTTCGAGCCATAAACAAATTTTCCGGAGGGATGCACCGCGATTTCCGCCGTTGTGTTCGCGCCCGTGAATACTCCTGGCTGCAAAGTGCTCACCGTCTGGAAGGCGGTCAGGACCCCATTGGTTGCGTCGTAGTTGAACCCGATGATGGTGGATGAAAGTTCGCAGATCACATAGGCTCGTTTGAATTGCGGATCGAAGGTCATGTGCCGAGGGCCCGAGCCTCGCACGACGGAGACAAACGGCGTCTTGTTGGTGACAAGTGTGCCCACGTCGGGATCGAAGATGTAAGAGCGGACCTGGTCCAAACCCTTGTCACATACAAACGCGAAATGATTACTCGCGTCCAGCGTGGTGCAGTGCGCCAGAGGGCCCGGCGGCGGATGTTTGACATTCGCCGTGGCTGCGCCCAACTGGCCATTGGTTAGAATGGGGAACACCGTCACGCTGCCACCGCCGTAATTCGCCACAATCACGTTTCGGCCGCTGCTATCCACCACCACATGGGCGGGCGAGCTGCCATTCGAGGAACGTTGGTTCAAAAGCTTCAGCACACCATTGGTCGGGTTCACCGAAAACGCGCCAACCGTCCCTCCACCTTCGTTCACCGCGTACAAGAAATTGCGGTTCGGCGTCAGGGCCACAAAGGACGGATCGCCGATACTGACCGCCACGCTGGACACTCCGAACGATCCTGTCCCCAAATTCAGAGTCGATTGGTAGATGGCCCCAGAATAGGTTCCGATATAGAACCGCTCCAAACCAGGCGCGGGCGCATCGGCGCTCACCCGAACCCCGATCCCGAAAAGGCTAATAGCGACGACAAAGAGCAGCCGAATTGAAGTGATCATGTTTAATGAATATCAACAAAAGCACTCGACGTTCAAGGCCATCCGAAAAGAATCGAAAGCCCACGAACGCAGCCGCCTTGCAACAGTTGGGTTACCCCTCATGAAGGAGATATTCCCAACCGGTGGCGGCTTCTTCAGCAGCATCGGCCACAACTTCGCGCGCTGCCGTGCCGCCCGGAAATCGTGAAAAGCGGCTGGTTGTGAGATATTATCCCGAGTTGAAGAAGGTCTATGCAGAGCGCTATCAGGAGCGAGACTGCTTTTGGCGCTCGGATTTCACAAGGCTTTCGCCAGCGGCAGAATCTCGTCAAAATGTTTGTCGCAATGTTCCAACTCCAATTTGTGGTTGACGGCACAGGCGGCGGTGACGATGTCGCTGATGGGAACGGTGATTCCCTTTTCCCGGCAGCGCAGTGCCAGTCTGGAAGCGAGTCGCCAAACCGCTGCGTCCACGGGAATGCACTCGATCTCCTTCTCCATTTCCGTCAGTTCACGCTTTTCCTTCGCCCCGCGCACGCCGTGCCACAGTTCGACCAGCGTGATGTCGCACCAAGCCGCTTCACCGCTGAGCATCAGCACTTCTACGTTGTCACCTGCCTCGGAATCTCGTTCGCGCAAATACTCCACCCAACTAGACGTGTCCACAAGTTTCATGGGCGAGTTTTGGGTTTGTCGGCTTCCCGCATTGCTTTGAGATCGCCTGAGGTCATGAAGGCACGGAATTGTCCGCGCACGCGGGCATTCAATCTTTCCAATCGCTTAAGTTGATTGAACCGCTCCACTGCCGTCACAACAGCCTCGCGCTTGGTTTTCGCGCCGGTAAATTTCATGGCTTCCTCCAGCGTTCCTTCAGGAATATCAATCGTCGTCTTCATGCTTCCACAATATCGTAATGTGGAATTCTGTCAATCACTGTGCGGATTCCTGATTGCCCGCGGGATTGGAGGGCCTTCTTTCTTGTGTCAACGTCTGTGGATGGTTATGTTCGGGACCGCCGTGAAAAAGCAACTTCCATCAGGAACAACCCGTAAAGCGTCAGGATATTTCAAACCATGAAACAACACATCACTACACTCACCCTCCTGTTCCTTGCACTGCTCAATCTGGCGCAGACGCGGGCCCAAACCGCCGCCGCCGCGCAAACCAAACTCAACGTGAAGCGTGACCTTCCCTACGCCGAACCGGCCGACCCGCGACAGCAGGTGGACATCTACGCGCCGGAGGGCGCGAAGAACCTGCCCGTGGTCTTCTGGATTCACGGCGGAGGCTGGCAGGCTGGCGACAGGACCAGCATCCAAGTCAAGCCGCAGGCCTTCGCGGACAAGGGCTTTGTCTTCGTCTCGACGGGCTACCGCCTTCTCCCGAACGTGGACATGGTCACTATCTTTCGCGACATCGCCAAGTCGGTTCGCTGGGTGCATGACCACATTGCCGAGCACGGCGGCGACCCGAACCGGATTCTCGTTATGGGCCATTCCGCCGGCGCGCAACTCGCCGCCCTGATCTGCATCGACGATCGCTACCTCAAGGCGGAGGGACTCTCCCTCGCCATGGTCAAGGGCTGTGTTCCGGTGGATGGCGACACTTATGACGTGCCGGCCATGATCGAGACAGCCGAGACGCGGTTGCGCGTTCATGGCATGCCAATGCCCAAGCTTGGACACCGCCTGAAGTTCGGCAACGATCCGGAGAAGCATCGTGATTACTCCGCTGTCACGCATGTGGCGAAGGACAAGGGCATCCCGCCGTTCTTGATCCTGCATGTCGCCGATCATCCCGACACCACCGCGCAGGCGCAGCGTCTCGGCACCGTGTTGAAGGACGCCGACATCCCGAACAAGGTCTTCGGCGCCAAGGAAACCAATCACACCAAACTCAACGACAACCTCGGCCTGGCGGAGGATCCAGCGACGAAGGCGTTGTTCGAGTTCATTGGTGAATCGTTAAAGAAGTAGGATTTTTCCAAATCATCAGCTCCCCACTGCTTTATGATGCATCGCCGATCTTTTCTCAAAGCGGCCGTGGTTGCCCCATGGCTGTTCCGAGCCCAAGAATTGTAAGCCCAGGCCGCGCGCGCCTCGGCGCCTTTGAAAATCAAGGACGTCAAAGTTATCGCCACGAGTCCGGCTCGCCAGCGTTGGGTTTTTATCAAGGTGCTGACGAGCGAGGACGGCTTGTATGGCTTGGGTTCGGCGAACTGTGCCTACCTCAGATGGGCGGTCAAGGCGGCCATCGAGAAGCACATGGTTCCATTCTGGATCGGCAAAGAGGTGGATCGGATCGAAGACTTGTGGCAGTCCAATTACGTGCGTTCCTATTGGCGAAACGGCCCGGTGACCAATGTCATCCAAGCCGCGCTCGACTCGGCGTTATGGGACATCAAGGGCAAACGCGCGGGGATGCCCGTCTATGAATTGCTCGGAAGCAAGGTGCGAGACGCTGTCCCGCTGTATGCGCATGGTTCCGGCAACAGCTCTCAGGCCTGTGTCGAGAACGTGCAAAGGTTCATGGCCCAGGGCTATCGCCATGTCCGCATCCAGATGGGCGGTTACGGCGGGGGCGGTTTCCTGCCGCGAGCCACGGGCAGCCGGCCCGAGAACGGATTTGCCGGACAGGCATTCGATGAAGAATTGTACGTCGCGACCATCTCGAAGTTGTTCCTTGAAATTCGGGAGAAGGCCGGCCCCGAAGTGAAGTTGCTGCATGACGTCCACGAACATTTGACGCCGACGCGGGCTTTGGACCTCGCAAAACGTCTCGATCCGGCGAACATGTTTTTCGTCGAGGACATCCTTCCGCCCGAGCAGATCGATTACTTCAAACAAATCCGCGCCCAGACCACGACGCCGCTGGCCATGGGCGAATTGTTCACCCATCCGCACGAATGGCGTCCGCTCATTTCCGAACGCTTGATCGATTTCATCCGTTGCCGTGTGGGGATGATTGGTGACATCACCCAGGCCAGGAAGATCGCCGCGCTCTGCGAACAATTCGGCGTCCGCACTGCCTGGCAGGAAGGCGGCGAGAACGATCCGATCAATCAATTGATCGCCTATCATGTGGACTTGACGATCCCGAGTTTCGGCATCCAGGAGGACAACCGCTTTCCGGCCATCGTGCACGAGATGATGCCCGGGGCTGCGCAAATTCGCGGCGGTTACTTGTATGGCTCGGAGAAGCCGGGCTTGGGCATCGATCTCAATGAGGAGATTGCCGCGCGCTTTCCGCTGATCGACGATGCGCGTGTCTCGGACTGGACCACGGTGCGGGGTGTCGATGGTTCGCTGGTGAAGCCGTCGGCGGTCGTCAAAACGCTGCATTGTCCCGTTGACATCGAGCTCTTGGTTGACTCGCAAGCAGAGGCTGACCACATGGCTTACTGCAAATCACTCGCTTGGCAGTTTCAGAAAGAGTGGCGGATTGTTTTTCCTGGCGACGAACCAAAAAAGGTGAAATTCCCGCGAGAGAGCCTGTCTGCTGTCATTCTTGGCTACCGCTTCCCTGAACCGCAATTCGACGGATTGAAGCAAGTTCTGACAAACGGCGGCTACAGAGTCGATGGGTTGCGTGCCGAGCGAGTCCCGCAAACAAATGAATTGGGGCTCATAAACATTGGACGGATCGGCCCGGCAGAGAGTCCAAGTCCAGGCCATGCAGAATAACCGCTACGCCGCTGTTTCGAGCACAATCTTCGGATGCTTCGCCGCGATCTTCAGCAGCACCTTGGCCGGGCCAGCGGGTTTGCGCCGGCCCTGTTCCCAGTTCTGTAGGGTATTCTCGCTGATGCCGAGCAGTTGGGCGAACTTGGTTTGCGGCAGGCCAAGTTTGTTGCGCACGCGCACGACATCGTTGGCCGTATTGACTTCGAATTTGCGCGAGGGTTTCATCGCCCCGCGTTCGATGGCGGCAGCTTCCTCCACGCTTTGCAGCAGTTCATTGAACAATTCTTTCTTCATAATTCAAATCTCCAACGCTTTCCGAAGTTGTTTCACTTGATCCGCGCTCAAATCGTCCTGCTCGTTCTTCCGGTACACGAGCAGCATCGAGATCCGGTCTTTGGCAATCCACCAGTAATAAATCACGCGCAATCCGCCACGTTTTCCTCGTCCATTTCCAGCCCAGCGGATTTTTCGCATGCCACCCGAGCCGCGAATTAAATCGCCCGCGTTGGGCCGCTCCGCCAGATACACCTGCAACGCGGTGTATCGCTCGTCGTCCATCAGTTGAAGAATCCGCTTTGTGAACGTGGGCGTTTCGACAAAGACCATGCGAGAGACACTACGCCAATGGCGTAGTGAGGTCAAGCGCCGAGCCGACTATTCCATTGTGTCGTCACCATGATAGCATTTGCCTTCAAACTTGTATGGCTCGGAAAAGCCGGGCTTGGGCATCGACCTCAATGAGGAGACTGCGGCGCGCTTTCCCCTGATCGACGATGCCCGTGTCTCGGACTGGACCACGGTGCGGGGCGTTGATGGTTCGCTGGTGAAACCGTAGGCGGACCGTTGACGCTTAATTCGAAAGGCCTTTCTCTTGCGGCAACGTCTCTGAACGGGTATGCAAGAGCAAGTTCCTGTCAGTAACACCGCGACCAACGAACTTTCCAATCATGACACAACGCCGCTTCTTTTCCTGGTCCTGTTTCGTCGCGCTTGCCTTCTGGCTTCTCGGCAACATCGCCTTCGCCGAAACCGCGCCGCCGCCGCCGAAGGAAAAGTTCCATCTCTTCCTGCTCGTGGGGCAGTCCAACATGGCGGGACGCGGCACCGTGACGCCGCAGGACAAGACCCCACACCCACGCGTGCTGATGTTGGACCAGGCCGGCGAGTGGGTGCCGGCGGTTGACCCGATCCACTTCGACAAGCCGGGCATCGCGGGTGTTGGCCTCGGCAGAGCGTTCGCCATCGCCATCGCCGAGGCAAATCCCGGTGTCACGGTGGGTCTCATCCCGTGCGCGGTGGGCGGCTCGCCCATCGACTCATGGCAGCCCGGCGTCTTCTATCAGCCAACCAAGAGCCCTCCGTGGGACGATGGGGTGCGGCGAGCGAAAATTGCGCTGAAGTCCGGCACGATCAAAGGCATCCTCTGGCACCAGGGAGAATCCGATTCCACGGCCGAGCTCGCGCCGGCGTACGAAGCGAAACTGCACGACTTGATCGCCCGACTCCGCGGCGAGTTGAGCGCGCCGGAAGTCCCCTTCATGGCCGGCCAGCTCGGCAAGTTTGCGGACAAGCCGTGGAGCGAGTTCACGACGAAGGTCGATCAGGTCCATCGCGAGCTGCCGCGCAAAGTGCCGCACACCGCGTTCGTCAGCTCCGAGGGTTTGAAGGACAAAGGCGACAAGGTACACTTCGACGCCGATTCGTATCGCGAATTCGGGAAGCGCTACGCGGAAGCCTACTTCAAGTTAAGCCGGGAGAAATAGCGAGCCTCTGCCGGTTCATTCTGGAAGGTGGCAAGCCATTGCCTAAACCCCAACGAGGTTGACACCCGCGCCGAGATCGCAGTAGCTTCGGCAACATGACCCCGACCCAAGAGCAGTGCTTCTTAACCGCATCGCGTCGAGTGAAGGAAGGGCGCGTGCCCAAAAGCAATTTCTGGGTTCTACACTCGGCTGCGTTCGTCATCCCAGGAGACCATTCCCTGAACTCACCCCCAGCCCCTCCGAGGAGGGGAGCTTCGTTTGCAGCACCAGTTGCAGGTTCCCCTCCTGGGAGGGGTGAAGGGGTGGGTTCATGGCCCCGATTCGCGTCCAAACTTTGGAGGTTTTCCCTATCCATGAAGCGACTTTTTACATCCGCGACCATCGTGCTGGCACTGGCTTTTCAAACGGGAATCGCGCAGCAACCCGCTCCTCCGCCAGCCGCGCGCGGCGGCGGGCGGGGTGCTACCCCGCCCCCCGTCCAGGCCAAACCGGAAGAGCTGTCGAAAATCAAGGACAAGACCGGGCAAATCGAGTCCCTCGTGAAAGACCTGAAAGCGAAGCGCGCCCAGCCGGAACTAGTGAGCGATGTCGAGGTCTATGCGCACGCCGGCCACATGCTCCTCGAATACCCGGACATGTTCGCCAACCAAGCCGCCATCGAACATGCCTTCGCGACGCTCGATCAGGGTATCGAGCGCGGCAAACAGCTTCAGGCCAATCGGCCGCAATGGAATCAAGGCAGGAAGCAGATCCATGCCTACCGCTCCGAAATTGACGGCGCGGTTCTCCCGTACGGCGTGACGCTGCCGGAGAATTACGATCCCAGCAAACCGACTCGCCTCTACGTCTGGTTGCACGGACGTCAGAACAACACCACCGAAGCCGAGTTCATCTACGGCTTCCTTAACCGCAGGGGGGCCACCAACGTCGCTGACCAAGGACAAATTCAGCTTGATTGCTTTGGCCGCATCAATGGCGCCGGCTGGCATTGGGCCGGCGAAATGGACGTCTTCGAATCCATCGCCGCTGTGAAGAAGCGCTTCAACATTGACGACAAGCGCGTGATGATTCGCGGATTCTCGCAGGGTGGCGAAGGTGCCTGGCACATCTCGCTGCATCATCCGGATCGCTTCGCCGCCGCCGAAATTGGAGCGGGAACGGTTTCGCGCACCGCCCAGCAGCGGCCCGATCTCAAGCCCTATCAACTTTCGACCCTGCGAATTTGGGAGAATATTTCCGAGTGGGCGCTCAATATCTACAATCTCCCGCTTGCCGGCCATGACGGGGAGAACGACCCCGGTCAATTGGAATCCTCCCTCCGTGCCCGCGCTCAACTCGAAAAGGAAGGTTTCCCTTCGCAAGGCGATCCCGATTACCTCCGCTCCCAAGGCGCTCCCGGCCTTTGGATGGTTTCCAAGGCCACGGGGCACGGCACCAGCCCGCTGGTCCGCCAGCGCCTCGACGCGTTCCTCAAGGAACACGGCGACAAGGGTCAAAGCTCGCCCGATCACATCCGTTTCCTGACCTACACCACCCGCTACAACCGCGACTACTGGGTTTCCCTCGACGGCCTTGAGAAGCACTACGAGCGGGCTGAAGTGGACGCGCAACGCACCAGCGACGGTGCCTCCTACGACATCAAAACGAAGAACCTCACTCGCCTGGTTCTGCACGAGACCGAGCACGCCCGCGAAATCACGATTGACGGCCAGAATCTGAGGGTCAAAGCGGGTCCGGCAATCACCCTCGACCGGAACGGCTCCAAATGGAAGGTGGCGAAGAACGGTCGCGAACGCGGCTTGCACAAGACGCACGCGTTGCAAGGTCCCATCGACGACGCCTTCCTCGATCCGTTCCTAATGGTCCGACCCACCGGCACGCCCTGGAGCAAAGAGGTGAATGACCAGGCGCTTCGCACGATGGCCCGTTTCGATCAGCTTTGGGGGAAATTCTTCCGCGGCCACCCTTTTGTGAAGGACGACAAAGACGTCACCGAAGCCGACTTCGCCAAGTATCACATGGTATTATTCGGCGATCCGGGCAGCAACAAGTGGATCGCGAAAATGAACGGCAAACTCCCCTTCAAGTGGACCAAGGAAAGCGTCACCCTGGGCGGGCAGACCTTCCCGTCGAAGGAGAGCTTTCCGGCCTTGATCTACCCGAACCCACTCAACCCGGCGAAGTACGTGGTGCTGAACACCGGCCTCACCATCGAGGATCGCGGCTACAACGGCGATTACGGCACGCCTCTCTGGGGCGACTACGCCATCGTCAAGGTGAAGGCGGGCGCCGCCGTTCCGGATCTACTCACCGCCGGCCTGTTCGACGAGAATTGGGAGTTGCCGAAATAGCCGACTGCACCACGCGCCCGGGCTTTGGCCAAGTGTCAGGCGTCTTATCGAAGCCCCAGCGGCAGCCGGGCGGCCTGATTATGGCAACGGACAATCCATTCCGATGAATGCCTCCCGAAACGGAACACGTCTGCCACCTTCCGCCCGTGAAAAAGCAAATTCCGATCAGTTGATCATGGGAATTCCTGGTCGTAAGGTCGCGGCATGACGGCGGAGCAAAT
This sequence comes from Akkermansia muciniphila, assembly GCA_945861765.1. Classification (GTDB taxonomy): domain Bacteria; phylum Verrucomicrobiota; class Verrucomicrobiia; order Limisphaerales; family SIBE01; genus SIBE01. The sequence goes on from CAMAWP010000043.1 coordinate 13,951, forward strand.
TATCAGCGAGATCGAATTGTTGTCACCCGAGGAGGATGCGAAGGTAGTTCGGTTCGCTTACCGCCTCGATGCCGAGCGCCAACTCACGGGCAAGGAGCTCTCGACGCTGGCGGAACGTATGGTCGAGTCCACCGATCCCACCCAGACGGCTGTGTGGCCTCTTGGCGTCTGGGACGAGAGCAATCTGATCATTTTGACCAATGGATTTGCGAAGAAGACACAGAAAACACCAAGCCGGGAAATCGAACTCGCCGTCCAGCGGCGGCGCGATTACCTGAACCGAAAAGCAAAGCAATGAAAGATGACCTCGACAAATACATCAGCCGCCGCAAGACGCGCGACGCCAAGTTCGCGGAGCGGTTCGAGAGCGGCTATCAGGAATTGAAGATAGGGGTGTTGCTCCGGCAGGCGCGCGAAAACGCGGGCATCACGCAGGAAGACCTGGCCCGCCGCACCAAGACCGCCAAGTCCGCCATCTCGCGATTGGAAAATCACGCGGAGGATGTGCGCCTCTCCACCATCGAACGCGTCGCGCACGCCCTGGGCAAAAACTTGGTCATCCAACTGGTGAAAGCATGATGGCCATCCGCCACGCCCTCCGCGCCGACTTCACCATCCAGGAGATTTTCAACCTCACGAGAATGGACCGCTGGTTTCTGGTGCAGATCGAGGAGATCGTGGATTTTGAGGAAGAGCTGGCCGCAGCCAACTGAACGATGAGCACCCTCATCTACGTCGAGACGACGATTCCGAGTTTCTACTTTGAAACTCGCGCCAACCCGGAAGTCGCAATTCGCCGCCAGTGGACGCGTGAATGGTGGGACGCCCCCAACCTGAACCAACGGCTTGTGACCTCCTTCATCGTCATTCAGGAGTTGGAAGAAATCCCGGGCCTCAAGCGGGACGACGCCTTGAACCTGATTCGTCCGTTGCGCCTGCTGGGATACAACGACGACGTCGCCGACATCGTCCGCGTCTATCTCGAACACAAGCTCATGCCCCGCGAAGTCATGGGCGATGCCGATCATCTGGCGCTCGCCTCCTACCACAAATGCGATATGCTCGTGACGTGGAACTGCCGACATCTGGCCAATGCGAACAAGCTGGGGCACGTCCGCAGGGTGAACGCCCTGCTTGGATTAGAAACGCCCCTGCTGGTCACACCGCTGGAATTGCTGGGGAAAGACGCTGATGAAAACTAAACGCGACGAACCGCTGGAAGACATCTGGGCCGCGCGCCGCCGCATCGCCGAGCGGTTTGGCTTCGACCCGCGCAAACAGGCCGCGCAACTGCGCCAGCGACAGGAAGCGGCCAAGGATCGCCTTTACCGCCGCGCCGACGAATTCGCCCTTGCGTCCGAGACGCTCGTCTTGCGCGACACGCCGCCGGAACGGAAATGAAACCGCAAGAAAGCCATGCCCAGCGCCGAACGCATCTTCTTCATCCGCCACGCCCTGCGCGCCGGCTTTACCATCGAGGAGATTTTCAACCTCACGAGAATTGACCGTTGGTTTCTGGTGCAGATCGAGGAGATCGTGGATTTTGAGGAGGAGTTGGCCGGGGCTAGGAACTAGAAGGAATTATGACGCGAACCAGAGGCAAAGCTGAATTTGTTAAATGGATTCCCTTGCTGCTCGAAGCGCTGCGTGCTCTTGGCGGTTCCGCTGAATCTCGTGACGTAATCGATTGGATTGCCAACGCCGTTAATCTTCCCGCCGAAGAACGTGAGCGGCGAAACAAGCGCGACATTCTGCGTTTTGAGAATCAAGTGCATTGGGCACGACAGTATTTGGTTTGGGAAGGCTTGCTGGATAGTTCACGAAGAGGCGTTTGGACGTTGAGCAGTACAGGAGCAAAGGCACGGTTGACCGAGGAGCAAAGCCAAGACCTCGTCAGAAGGCAGGCCAGATTGCGCTCCAACAAACACACGAAGGCCAAGGATGGAACCGCGCCGAATCCGAGTCCTGAAGGTGAAATCGTGGATGAAGCGGCAGAAGTCGAAACCCCAGAGCTAGTAGAGGAAAGCAAACTGCTGGACGTTCTCCAGTCTTTGTCACCCGAAGGCTTTGAACGTCTCTGCAAGCGGCTTCTCCACGAATACGGTCTGGAGAAAGTGATCGTCACTGGCAGGAGTCACGATGGCGGAATCGATGGCATGGGTCTTCTGCGCCTAAACCCATTCGTAACCATGAAAGTGCTGTTCCAGTGCAAGAGGGTAAGAAAGTCCGTCAGCCGGGCGCAGGTCGGTGACTTCCGAAACGCAGTCATGGGCCGCGCTGACAAAGGAATCTTGCTCACCACCGGTTGGTTTAGTTCGGACGCCGAGAAAGAGGCAAACCGCGAAGGTGTTCTCCCGATTGAGCTGGTGGATGGCGAGCGACTCGTAGAGTTGTTCGAGGCGAAGCAGTTGGGTCTGCGGCGCAAAGAGGTGTTTGAGGTGGACCACTCGTTCTTCGAGCAGTTCCGTTGAACGCGTTCCGCTTCTGAATCCCAACGGGATTCAAATCCTTCAGCCCAACGTTGGCGCAACGCGCCTACCTTGGGAAACCGCCCCCACCCATTCGCGTCCGGAGCGCGGCATTCATGCCGTTTCACCGTTCGATGACCTGATGCGTCAGAAATTTCGGGAGACTTCCGAACTGCGCACGTTGAAGCGACATAAATGTCGCGCTCCACGCGCGTTTACGCGCGCTGCCACGGCAGACGTTCGTATTCGTCGCGATGACGGGCGCTACTCCACGGCCAGTCACGGGCGGCGTTCGCCAGATGCGCATTCACCAGATTCTGCTAGGTGTAACGGATGGCCCCGCTTCAAATGCGCTTCGTCGCGTATGAGCGTGTCGAAGTAATCCTCCTGCCAAAACCCACCGGTGCGACCGAGTAACTTGTTCGCTTCCCGCGCGGCCTTGCCCTTCCAGTCGTGAGTCAGTTTGGCCAGCGGCACGTCCCAGACAGCCACCACCAGATGAACGTGATTCGGCATGATGAGCCACGCTTGCATCCGATACTCGCCCCCGTCGGCCGCGAGCGAGACCTTTTCGACAAATTCCGCCACATCAGGCCGACAGAACCAACACTCGCCGTGACCACGATCCAGCCACGCTTCGAGTTTCCGACGCTTCACTGCATCATCCGGCTTCAACGGATGAAGATAGGAAGACTCTCGAAAGATGCGAGCCCGTCTGCAATGCGACGGTGAAGCGGACTAAAGTCCGCGCTCCTTTGGCGGTCGAGCCAGATTGGCCACCTGCGCATATTCCGGGGAAACTTTCCCCACAAATTCATCAACGCTGAAGGAGTTGGTGCTGGCGCAAGGCCACCATCATCATCCGCCGCCGCCGCCACAACGGTCGTTGTTTTCATTTTGCCCGTTCAACCAGCGCCAGATCCCGGCACCGCGCATTTGTTTTGCGTTCTACATCGCAAATATTAGGATTCAGTCCCAGTGTCCAAAGCAGCTCTCAAGATCGATATCATGTCTGTCATGCTCAAGCGGAGATGGGTCGCTTTCTGGTGTATCCTGCAGGCTGCGGGCCTTACGATTTCGGTTCCGCTAATTGGTGGTGTTCCGCCGGTCAACTCGGAGATGGATTCACCGCCTTCGCGCGGCTCTCAATTTCGACCGAATCGACCTCAGCCGCCTCCGCCACGGTCCGGAAACCCTCCCCGGGGAGCGGCCGACGGCGCCCCACCTAGAGAAAGGTCAGCGGGGCCGCCGCCAACACGGCCCGAACGTCCGCCTCCTCCGCCGAGGCGCGATGTTTCGAGGTTTCTGGCGGAGAATTTGGTGGATAGGTGGATCACAGATGATGGGTTGCCTCAGAGTTCGGTCCTTTCCATGGCGCAAACTCCCGACGGTTATTTGTGGCTGGCCACCTTCGCAGGGTTGGTTCGTTTTGATGGGTTGCGTTTCACGGTTTTTGATGCCGGCAATACACCGCAGTTGGGGAGCAGCCGAATCGTTTACGTAAGCGTGGATCGCCGGGGAGCGCTTTGGATCCGCTCGGAATACGGCGATCTAGCGCGGCTCGAGAATGGGAGCTTCACTCGTTTCACGTCGGCGGATGGATTGCCATCGAGCGGACATGTGGACATCTTTACGGATGACAAGGAGGGGAATTTTTGGCTCCCAGGAGGCAGAGATCAAGGAATCCTCCGGCTCGAGAACGGAAAATTCGTCGTTCGAATTCCAACCACTTCCGCGAATAACCGGGGTTTCCTAAGCTTGCTGGCGACGGCCGACGGAAAACTTTGGGGAACCGAGGGAAATATTCTGACGAAACTTTTGCCGGGCGAAATTGCTGACTTCGTCTTCGATCCGGATCGACCTGAGGCGTTGGTCAAAGCCTCCGAAGCGGGCGCGGTCCGTCCGCTGCGAATCGAGTTTCTTCAGGCCAGCCGTGATGGAGGAATATGGGTGGCCAGCCCGGGTGGAGTGAGAAAATTTCGCGACAATCGCTGGCAGACCACGTGGGTTTCCACGGTGATGCCCCTTCCTGTGGCCAGCCTTTACGAAGACCGCGCCGGGAATGTCTGGCTTGGGAGCTGGAACGACGGCTTGTCTCAATTCGACACTCGTGGACAAATTCACAAACACAAACTGACCGACAGTCCTTCGCACGAGCCCGTGCGATCATTCTTTGAGGACCGCGAAGGCAATTTCTGGATTGGAACCGACGGCGCAGGCCTGTTCCGAGTGAAGCCGCGCATCTTTCGCACCTACGGAGTCACGGACGGATTGAATGCGAAAATCGTCAAATCGGTGAGCCAGGGGCCGGATGGCACCGTTTGGGTCGTGAACTTGGGGCAAACCCATTGGCTGCAGGAACAAAAATCACCGAAGATCGAGCGAGTGGATTTTAGCATTCCCGGCGCGTGGTGCAATCTCGTTGATCGGAATGGTGTGGCTTGGGTCGGCGCTATGGGACATGGGCTTTTCCGATATCGAGACGAGAGTTGGTTTCATTATCCTTCGCAACAGACGGTGTACGCGCTTTTCCAAGACCGTGGCGGCAGGGTCTGGGCGGGTTTCGAAACCGGGCTGGCGCGAGTGGAAGGAGATACCCTGCGGGAAATTCAGGCGCCGGCTGGCCTGAAAACCATGGATGTCCGCGCGCTGGCCGATGACAGCACAGGCCAACTCTATGCCGGTCTGAACGGAGGTGGGTTGCTGCGTTCTTCCGGCGGTGCGTGGACTCGGTTCTTGAAAAGGGATGGATTGGCGGATGAGCGTGTCTGGTCGCTCTACGTGGATGCCGAGGACACCGTCTGGATCGGCAACTACGACATGGGTCTCAGCCGTCTCAAAGCGGGCAAGTTCTTCCATTTTTCTGGACAGTCGCTGCGGCTGCCCAGACTCGTTGGGAGTATTCTCGAGGACAACTACGGGAATCTTTGGCTTTCCTCGAATCGCGGGATCTATCGCGTCGCCAAGAAAGAATTGAATGATTTCGCCGATGGCAAGATCGATGCCATCAACACGATTCATTACGGACAGCGTGATGGTCTCGCCACCTCAGAATGCATGAGCGGAGTGCAACCGGTGTCCTGGAAGGGCGGGGATGGCCGCCTTTGGTTTGCGACAGTCGCAGGCGTTGCCGTCGTGGATCCCGCCCTCCTGCCTCGCAACACGGTTCCACCCCCGATAGCAATAGAAGAGGTCCTGATTGACGATGTTGAGTTGCCGAAGCAATCGGGCGCCGTCACGGTTGCTCCCGGCAAGCACCGCATTGAAATCCGCTTCACCGCCCTCAGTCTGACCGCTCCCGAGAAATTGCGTTTCAAATACCAATTGCAAGACTTCGATCCAGACTGGTTAGATGCGGGGACTCGGCGGAGCGCGCACTTTACGGCCGTGGAGCCGGGGCGGTACCAATTTCGAGTCAAAGGCTGCAACAACGATGGTATCTGGAGCGAATCGGCCGCCACGCTCGCCGTTGTTGTTTTGCCTCATTATTGGCAGACCGGATGGTTTCGCACGGGCGCACTCGCTCTGCTCTCCGGCCTTGGATTGTTCGGGTATCACCGCCGCATCACCACACTCAAACGCGAGCGAGCGGCGCAGGAGGAGTTCTCCCGCCGGCTCATCGAATCTCAGGAGCACGAGCGAAAACGCATTTCGGGGGAATTGCATGACGGCCTTGGACAAAGCCTTTTGCTCATCCGGAATCGCGCAATTTTGGGCCGTGATAATTCCCCATCGTCGTCACCGTCAGACGCCCCGGCGCAATTCGAGGCGATTTCTGAAGCTGCGCTCCAGGCCATCAACGAGGTTCGCTCCATTGCCTACGATCTGCGCCCTTACGAACTTGACCGGCTTGGGCTGACCAAAGCGTTGGAATCGATTGCTCAACGGTCGGCTGCGGCGGGCGGCTTTCAGACGGAACTCGATCTCGAGTTGATCGACGACCTGTTGCCTCAGGAATTTGAGATCAATCTTTATCGGATCGTCCAGGAGGCTGTCACCAACACTGTCAAATACGCCCAAGCCAAGACGCTGACGCTGACACTCAAGGCTCAGGAACACGCACTCCGCTTGGTCGTTCGCGATGATGGACGCGGATTTGACCTGGCGAACGGCCTGCCAGATCCCTCGGTAAAAGGCGGATTAGGATTGGTCGGCATCCCGGAGCGCGCCAAAATCATGGGTGGCCAGGCAAACTTCGAATCCGCCCCTGGGCAAGGCACAACGCTGACGGTCACCATCCCGCTGCCCAATCGTGAGCGAAACTGACCCCATCAAAGTTCTGATCGTCGAGGATCATCCCATTTTCCGGGAAGGGTTGCGGCAGGTTATCAACCGCGATCCATCCATTCGCGTCGTGGCGGAAGCGGCGGACGGCACGGAGGGATTGCGTTTGGCCCTGCAAATGCGGCCCCATGTCGCGGTGCTGGACATTGATCTTCCAGGAATGAACGGTCTGGATGTGGCGGGCGAGATCACGGACTCCCAACTGCCGATCGGACTGATCATCCTCACGATGCATCGCGAAGAAAACATGGTCAACGCCGCCATGGATCGCGGCGTCAAAGGCTACGTCCTGAAAGAGAACGCGCCGGGCGATCTCGTGGCTTGCATCAAAGCGGTCGCCGCGGGGCAATACTATTTGACGGCTTCGATTTCCGGCTATCTCGTTCGCCGAAACGCCCGCGCCGCGGAACTGCGCAACAAGGTTCCCAGCCTTTCCGACCTGAGTCCGATGGAGCGCCGCATCTTGAAGATGATCGGTGAAAACAAATCGAGCAAAGAGATCGCTGAAGTCTTGTTCATCAGCCCGCGCACGGTTGGCACGCATCGCACAAACATCAGCTCCAAGCTGGGCCTTCACGGCAGCCACGCGCTCATCCAATTCGCGATCGAGCATCGGTCGGAGTTGTGAGGTTGGCGAGAAATGGTTTTGACAAGGAATAGGGGTGGGGACAGCCTGTCCCCAGGTTTTGGAGGAAAACGTTTTGAAAAGTTTTGGGGACAAGCTGTCCCCACCCCTATGAAACGCGAACATCTCAAGGAGCTGATAGAAGCCAAGCGTGAGTGGACAATGCCACTCGCACCGGAAGAAACGGCGAAAGGTTTTCGTGGCTGGTATTCTTCCAAGTACCTTCCGCATTTTGATGCGCCAGGTCTCCAGCAATTCATTACTTACCGTCTCGCCGACTCGTTGCCTGCAACTCGCCGCGCGGAATGGGAACCGCTTCTCAAAATCAAAGATGATCTGGAAAAGCAACGCCGCCTCGAAGCGTATCTTGATCGCGGTTTGGGTTCCTGCCATCTGCGTGATCCGCGCGTTGCTGAGATGGTTCAGGAAAATCTTTGGCACTTCGATGGCAAATCCTATCGGCTGCTGGCCTGGGTTATCATGCCGAATCATGTTCATGCGTTAATCGAAATGTGGGAAGTTCCGTTGGGCGAAATTCTGAAATCCTGGAAGAGTTACACTGCCAACCAGGCCAACCGGATTCTTGGCAACTCAGGAACATTTTGGGAGGAAGATTACTTCGATCGGTATGTGCGCGATGAAAAGAACCTTTGGCAGTACGTCTGCTACATCGAAAATAATCCTACGAAAGCCAAGCTTGTGCGTGCGCCGGAAGACTGGTTGTGGAGCAGGGCACGCTATCGGGACAAAGGAGATCTATCGGCTACGACACTGACACATCCGAAGAAGAATGGATGACAGGATTGATTCGTTGTAAGAGGCTGCTTTCTAGATCTAGCAGGGGTGGGGACAGTTTGTCCCCATTTTAAGACCACAAGCGGGGACAGGCTGTCCCCACCCCTGCCAGTTCTACGTTCAATGACGTAGCCTGAATTACGTTCCAGACTGCACCTCAAAATGCAGTCTCGGCTCGATTCACAAATGACCTCAGACGGTTTCATACTGCTCGCACTAATTCAGCCTGAGGAGCGCATCGGACTCAAGGGAACTCGAACGACCTATGAAACCATACAGACAAAACCTCGTCGGATTCGCCATCTTTGCCATGCTGCTCATCCTCGCGAGACCAGCCCGCGCCCAAACTCCCACTGCGGGTGACGCGGTGAGCCTCGATGGCGTGGATGACTATGTGTCGGTCCCCGCCGGCCAGATCAATCTGGCGAACAGCTCGTTCACCATCGAGTTCTGGGCCAAACGCGCGCGCACCGGAGCCGAATTCATCGTCGGCCAGGGCACTGGCCAGGCGAATCAATTTCTTCACATTGGCTTTCGCGAGAACGACGTCTTCTCCTTTAACTTCTGGAGCGACGACCTCGCCACGGGGAACGCTTTTCCGGATCAGAATTGGCACCATTGGGCTTGCACCTACAACACTTCCAATCGCGCCCGCACGATTTACCGCGACGGTGTCGTGGTCAGAAGTGACACCGCCTCGGCGAATTTTCAAGGTACCGGCGAATTTCATATTGGCGAGGCCTTCGATTTCAATTTCAAAGGACAAGTGGACGATCTGCGCGTTTGGAATGTCGTGCGCACCCAGACCGAAATCCAGGCGCTGATGTTCGCTCCTATTCCGTTTACGTTGCCTGGCATCGTTGCACTCCATCAATTCAACCAAGAGGCCGGCCTGACGGCGGAAGACGGTTCAACCTTCAACCGGGATGGCACACTCATGAATGGTGCGGGCTGGGTGGTCTCCAGTGCGCCGCTGCGGTGGTCAACCCGGCTGATCGTGACGACCTCAGCGCAAACGTTCATGGCGGGCTCGATTTCGGGAACGATTACGGTCCAACGTCAGCATGTAGCGCTGCTCTTCGGCGGCTGGGTTGCGAATACGTCAGACCCGGACATCGTGGTCAACCTGAGCTCCAGCTCGAGTGCCGGCGTTTTCCGAAACACGTCCGATACCGCGAACATCACGAGCATTGCGATTCCCCTTGGCCAAAGCTCGGCTAGTTTTCGTTACAAGGACACCATTGTCGGAACGCCGGTGATCACCACGAGTTCAACGGGGCTAACCAGCAGCCAGCAGACGGCGACGATCAATCCATTCGCGCGGACTGTCACCACCCTGGCTGATAGTGGCCTGAGCTCACTCCGGCAAGCTTTGCTCGACCAGAGTTCGGCTGGCGTGCCGGGGACCATCGATCTTTCCAGTCTGAATGGAACGATCACGCTGCAAAGTGCGCTGCCGTTGATTGAACTCAGCACGACCATCATTGGGCCGGGAGCGAATCAACTCACCATCAGCGGCAACAATCAACACCGTGTTTTCTTTGTCGATGCACCCGGTGCGAGTGTCCAGTTCGAACGCATCCGAATTGCGGACGGCCGTGCGAAAGGCGGCAACGGCGGATTCGGCAACAATGGCGGCGGTGGCGGCCTTGGCGCGGGCGGCGGCATCTTTGTGAACGCCGGCGCGGTGAAGTTGGTTGAAGTCAGCTTTTCTCAGAATAGCGCGATTGGCGGCGATGGCGGTGGAGAGCCCGGTCCTCAACCAAACGACTTTACGCGAATTGAATTTGATCCGACCGGAGACGGCGGTGGCGGTGGACTCGGCAGCGATGGCGGTACTGGAGGATCGCTCGCTGGCGGCGGCGGCGGCGGCTTCGGTGGCAGAGGTGGTGATGGCCATCTTACCTCCACCTCGGGAAACTACGCGGCCGGTGGTGGTGGTGGTCGAATTGGCAAGGGAGCAAATGGAAATCCAGGAGCTGGCGGTGGCGGTGGCGCTTTGGTGGACGCGACCAGTCAACAGGGCGCCGCTGGCGGTGGAGGAAATGGCGGGACATTTTCTATTAGTTATCCTGGAACCACGGCGGGACACCAGGGGCAGGCAAACGGCGGCGGAGGCGGCGGTGGTGTTGCAAACTCAGGAAACCAGTCCACGGGTGGACCGGGAGGCGAGGGCGGAGAGTTCGGAGGCGGAGGCGGAGCAGTACTGAATGCTTTGGGAGGGGCTGGAGGGGACTTTGGCGGCGGTGGAGGAGGCGGTGCTACCCAACTCGACGGCAGCCTCACTCCAGTTTGGACCGTGATGCTCGCCGGTGCCGGAGGTGCCGGAGGCTTCGGCGGCGGCGGCGGCGGCGGTGGTAAGCCCAGCGGGATGGGGGGCTTTGGCGGCGGCGGCGGCGGCTCAGGGTTGTCACCTGAGCGAAGCCCGAGCGGCCCGTTTGGCGGCAAAGGCGGTTTTGATATTGCCACTTCGGGAGGGGCTGGCGGCGGCGGCGGGGCATTAGGGGGAGCGGTCTTCGTTCGTGGGGACAATGGTGCGACTCTCACTTGGATTGACAGCGACACTGACACGGGCTCCGTTATCCCTGGCGCGAGTGGCGGCGGCCGAAATTCTGGAATCACCGCTGCCAAAGCAGCGGATGGCGTGGGTGCGGGCAGTTCGATCTTCGTTTTTGGAACGCCCCTAACCATTGACGTGCAGAGCGGGACGAAGAGCATTCTCGGAAGCATCGGCGATTGGACCAATTCGCTGACGAGTGTTACGAAAATCGGAGGCGGCACGCAGATCTTGTCGGGAACCAACACCTATCGCGGCACTACTTCGGTTTCGGCCGGAACACTTCAGGTGGACGGCAGCATTGCGGCCAGCACTAATACGATCCCTTGGTTTGGAGGAACCTTGAGCGGCACGGGAGTTGTGGGGCCGTTGGAAGTTCGAACTAGAGGAAGGCTCTCACCGGGGAACGGCGTGGGAACGTTGCGCGCGGGAAAAACTGCCTGGACCAGCGACGGGCGATATGTTTGGCAAGTCAGCAACTTTGCAGGAGCGGCAGGCACCGATTACGACCTCTTTGAGGTCTCGGGAACACTCGATGTCACTTTTGCCAGGAATTTCATAGTTGAACTCCAACTGACCTCGCCAACGAATTCGGCACCCCTTGCTGGCGCCGTGAACTTCGATAGCACGAAGCAGAAATCCTGGACGATTGTGAAGACCACGGGTGGCATCATCGGATTTGACCCCGCTAATGTCCTCGCTGTGATCCCATACTACAGCGCGGAAGGAGTCCAAAATACCATGGACGCCCTGGATGGGGGCCGTTTTTTGATCGAGAAGGCCGGGAATGACCTGCTGCTGAAGTTTTATCCAGCCGTGGCCATTACCTGGCCCCCGCCCGCTGGCATCGTCTATGGCACAGCTCTCACCGGCACACAGTTGAATGCCGTTTCCACCGTGCCGGGAACCATCAGTTACACGCCAACTCCTGGGGCCGTGCTCAACGCTGGGACCAACCTCCTTTCGGCTACATTCACGGCCTTTGACACAGCCCATTATTTCGGCAGTGTGACCGCCACGCAGAGTTTGGTCGTAGCCAAAGCGTCGCAGTCAGTCACATTTCCGTTCCTGGTGGATCGAACGTATGGCGATCCGCCGCTCACGCTTTTGGCCACGGCATCATCAGGATTGCCGGTTAGCTACAGCTTGCTGAGCGGGCCGGCCGCTTTGTCGGGCAATGTATTGACGTTCACGGGCTCCGGAGCCGTGTCGATTAGAGCGAGCCAAGCCGGCGATTCGAATTATCTGTCCGCGTTCACAACCGATTCCATCTTTGTCAATAAAGCCACTCCGGTGATCACATGGAATTTGGAGGCAAGCCAAATCACGTACGGAACGCCGTTCCAAGCAACGGAGGAGGCCACTTCGAATGTTCCAGGCACGTTCGCCTATTCGATGCCGCCAACTGGAACTATCCTGAACGCTGGAGCCTACGTCCTGAGTGTTACCTTCACTCCCACGGACAGCGCTAACTACAAAACAGTGACGGTCACGCGAACGCTGATTGTTCTCAAAGCCACTCCAGTACTCACCTGGACCGGGGGAGCCAGTCCGCCTCGCTACGGAATGCCGCTCATCGAGCTGACGGGGCCAGCCACCTCGAATGTCCCTGGCACATTTACTTACACGCCACCGGGTGAAACCATATTAAACGCTGGGACGCACACCGTGAGCGCTACGTTCGTTCCGGTGGACAGCGTTAATTACAAGACCGTGACAAAAACGCGAGTCTTGACGGTTCTCACAGCCATCCAGACGATCACCTTCGATCCGTTGCCGGACAGGACCCTTATCGAGCCGCCGTTCGACATTTACGCTGTTGCTTCGTCCGGGCTGCCCGTCACCTTCAACGTGATCAGCGGTCCGGCGCGCTTCTTGACTGGTCAAAAAGAAATCCTTCCGACAGTGACGATTCAGGCGACGCCAGCGGGAACAGCGACCATTAAATCCACTGGATTAGGGACGGTAACGATTGGGGTCACGCAATCCGGCAACGAGAATTATCATGCAACGATTCCCATGGCTCGCTCGTTTACGGTGTCCAAGGCGACTCCGACCATCACTTGGCCGACACTGTCCGCAATCACTTATGGGACAGCCTTGGGCGCGGAGCAATTGAACGCCACGGCCAACGTGGCGGGAACGTTCAGCTACACACCATCTGCAGCCGCGATTCCCGACGCCGGGACTCAGGCGTTGATTGTGACGTTCACTCCGACCGACAGCGTCAACTACAACATCATCACCGCGGCTCAAAGCTTGGTTGTGACGAAGGCGAGCCAAACAATCAGCTTTGCCGCATTGCCGGACAAAACCTACGGTGATGCGCCCTTCACCTTGTCGGCGACGGCTTCATCAGGATTGTCCGTCAGTTTCACTGTGCTCAGCGGTCCCGCGCAGCTTGTGGGTAACACCTTGACGTTGACCGGTGCCGGGACCGTGACGATCCGCGCCGCGCAAGTGGGCAACGCGAATTACCTGGCCGCTTCCTCGGTCGATCGCTCGTTCGCAGTCGCCAAAGCCAATCCGGTGATCACCTGGACCACGCCGGCGGACATCGTTTATGGAACGGCGCTGAGCGCCGCGCAATCGAATGCAACGGCCAATGTGCCTGGAACGTTCACGTACACTCCGGCGATTGGCACCGTGCTCAATGCCGGGACGAGCACGCTGAGCGTTAGCTTTGCCCCGACGGATGCCGCCAACTACAACGCCGCCACAGCCACGCGCAGCTTGGTTGTATCGAAGGCTAGCCAGACGCTCACCTTCGCGGCGCTGGCGGACAAGATTTATGGCGACGCGCCGTTCACGCTTTCGGCCACGGCTGCTTCAGGATTGTCCGTCAGTTTCACTGTGGTCAGCGGACCAGCGACGGTTTCAGGCACCACATTGACTTTGACGGGAGCCGGGACAGTGATGGTCCGCGCCGCGCAAGCAGGCAATACCAATTACGTTGCCGCCACTTCAGTCGATCGCAGTTTCAATGTGGCCAA
>CAMAWP010000044.1 GCA_945861765.1 Akkermansia muciniphila
GATAATCATTTCATACAAAAGGGCGTGGCGTAGTTTGAGACTACTGCCACGCTCTTTTTCTTTTGCGCGAGATTGATAGCGGGACCTTCGTTTCCTTCTGAATTGCTAGGCTGAATTCATATTTTGGATCAACCTAGGCGCAATTGGCCTATGCTTTTCGCGTCCCTTGTCCCGCCGCGTTTGAAAAAGGATGACAATCGCCCAGCGGCGTGAGATAAACAGTGCCATCGCTGGTCAACCGAGATCCTCCTTAAATCACGCGGTGAGATGCAGCCCTTAACACCATATCGTTTGATGAACAGAGTCGATGCGAAGATCCAAGAATAGCCATCGCCCGTCCGCGATCCCTGTTGACCGGTTTTCCTCAACCTCCGATGTCAAACTCCAGCGCCAATCCGATCTTGGTCCTGGGCTCGTAGTGCCTTTGAACCCGCTGCGGCCTCCAAGGCTGCGCTCCCCGCTCGCCACACCCGCCGCGTTCAAGTCTTTCAGACGGGTTACAGGCTGGGTCGTTGTCATTGTTGGGACTCTAATCTCTTTCGCACTGCCTGGCTGCGTTTCCTCTTCCCGTTCGTTGGCTTCTATCGAGATGGTGGAACCGCAGATCAACCATGGTCTGTTAACTACGGAAACGAAAGATGACGGACTGCAGCAGATGGTCGCAACTCTGGAGAAGTCGGCAAGTTCGCCGGCGGCAAAGCCTGACTCCGTGCAGACCGATCGTGTCGCGCCTCTGTTCATTGCGGAGGCTTTGACGGCGGCTGCTTTGCCCAGCGTAACCCAGCCACAGAACGAGTCTTCAAATGTTGTCAGAGCCGTTCGAGTTGTCCCTTCAGATGCTAGCAAACTCATCAGGCTGCCGCGGTTGAGTTCGACGGAGCTGGCCGACATGTTATCCGCGCTGGGGCTAAGACTTGAGGCCGAAATGGGATACAAACCGGCCGGCAGCTCGGAGCTCAGCGCCCTTCCATCTCTGCCGAACGGCCTCACGGAAGGATCTGCATTGTCGAAAGCAACCCCACAGGGACTGGCTCTCGTGCGGTTTGGTCATCGCCGTTTCTTATCTCAGCCCGCTCAATTGTGGGTGCAAGGCGTATTGATCCATTCGGCTACGAAGGCCATTGAGGTGAACCCCGAGTTGGAATTGATTTCATCACTTGTGGCGGGAATGATCACCTCCTCGGACGAGATGAGGAAGAATCTTCGAGCCGAAGATATTGCTCATCGACTGATTCGCCTCAGTTATATCGACGTGGCCGGTGCCATGATTGCGCTGAAAGGTTTCGGAGTGCGGACCTCCGAGGATCTTTCAACGGTCGAGATGCCAATTGAGTTTGCAAACTTACCGATGGTTGCGCCGATGCCCGCCCCGGACAAAGAGCAAACGGCTCTCATCGGAGGAGCGGAGCGGAGTGACAAAGGGGCTTTTGAATCGTCCGTAACTCCCTCTGTGGCCACGCCATTGCCTGCCATCGTCAATGCCGCTCCCGGCTCGCAACTGCTCGTCTTTTTTCATCCGGCTCATCCCGAGCAGTTCGGCCGTGTGAAGCAATTGCTGGACGATTTTATCGATCGCGCGGACCGGCAGATTTTTGTTGAAGGCATGGTTTTGGAAATCAGCGAGGAAGGGTTGTCGGAGCTGGGTATCGAATGGGAATTCCGCGAAGCAAGCTTAGAAACCATCGTAGGCTCGCTAGCCACAGCCGGGGCGGCACCTAGCACATTTCACTTCAACTTCGATGACTTGAAAAACTTCAATAAGAATTGGGTCGCGCGCCTGAAAGCTTTAGTCCGAGACGGAAAGGCGGAGGTTCTCTCGCGTCCCAGTGTGCTGACATTGAACAACCGTCAGGCGACTATTCGAGTGGGCACCGACATACCGATCGCCACGAGTCGCGAGCAGGGGACAGGTGATAGCGGCAATAGAATCGCTTTTGATTTCAAGTATCTGGCAACGGGTATATCGCTCAACATCATGCCTCGCTCGAATGAAAACGGCGATCAGGTAAGCCTGCTCGTGGACACAATTGTTTCCTCGGTGGTGCCGGGGGCGGACTTGGAAGTGAGATCGTCGAGTGGGGAAGTTTTAGCTTCCGCGCCAACGATGGCGACTCGCCGCATCCAAACCTATGCCCGCATTGACAATAATACTCCGTTCATTATAGGCGGTTTGGTCAGCAAGGAATTCTCCGTTATTCGCGATAAAGTTCCTGTGCTCGGCGATATCCCTTACCTGGGAGCCTTATTTCGAACCAAGCGAAGCTCGACCAAAAAGCGCGAAGTGATCGTCGTCTTGACGCCTCATGTCTTGGCGGCGGAACGGGGAAGCACGCTGGGACAATATCTCCCCAAGGATGAAGACCGGTTTGATGAGTTTGGTAACAAGCTCTTCCGCGATACCTACCGGATACGCTCCGAGGACCTATTTGATTTGAAATTCATCACCGACAACCCCCGATTGCAGCACTTCCAATCGGTAGCTCAACGCGCCATCGAACAAGATTTTCGGCTGGCATCGACGGAACCTTACAGCCAGTTCGCGGACGGGCGTATTCCCGGAGAGAATATCTTAGTGCATCGCATGGCGTGGGAAGTAGTCCGCCGACTTTCCTCGGAAGCAGGGAAACCGAATTTCAAGTGGCTCGACAGCCATATCAATCCTGAGCGACTGATCGCTTTTGAAAGCCAGCAAGCAGGTGGTTTCAATGTGCAATTCTTCGAGCGCATCTTAGCCAGGCTAGGGGACTCCAAGGATTATGAGTCGTTCTTCACCAAGAATCCAGGAAAGGCACTGGTTCTGACGTTTCGTTCCAGCCCTTCCGAGATGTCGCCCGGACAAAAGGTGACGATGCCCACGCCTGAGATCAGCCTGGTGAGCTGTCCGGACCAGAAAGCGTGGAGTCGATTGCTCTGGGATTTGAACCAGCCCGACGAAAAAGGAGCGCCCAGGCACTCTGTGATTGTTCATGACAAGCTTGATTTGGTTCGGTTGCAGCGAGTGCTCATCCTTAAACAAATCCTCGCTTTGAATGGTGGCGAATCGAAAATGGCTCTCAAGAATTTCAGCTTAGGCAAGGTCTTGTTGATGCCCGAGGCTAAGAAGGATCAATTCCATTTAATCGATGCCGACGCAGCACGGTATTTCTTTGAAATTGAGAAATATTATGAAGCAACCCTCCAGGTGATTAATGACACTCTCCAGAAGATGGAAGAAACCGTGAACAATTCCAAAGTGGAGTCGATTCCATCGAGTTCGAGCAAGATCCAGAAGCGCTCCCCGTAAACCTCACGCTTACCCCCGGCAAGACGATGTTCGTGAACCTGCTTAAGAAACTGCTCTGGCCGATGGTGACGTTGATCGTGATTCTGGTCCTCGGCCTACCCTACCTGATCGAGCGGACCGCAGACGCCAAGAAAGGGTCTGAGCTGATTCTCTCGGGTTTAGTTTGGATTGGGTTTCTAGTGACTTTGGCCTGGTTCACGGTGCGCCTGATCGAAGTTGTCGTCTGGAGGTTGCTGGAGCGCCGCCTTCAAACCAATATTCCACGTCTGCTCAAGGATATTGTTGCTGCCACGGTTTTCTTGATCGCAGGCATATTGATTATTTCTGTCGTTTTTAAGCAATCCATCGCAGGTATTTGGGCCACGTCAGGGGTCGTCAGCTTGGTCGTGGGCTTCGCGCTCAAGAACATGATCGCCGATGTGTTCTGCGGGATTGCTTTGAATGTGGACCGCCCCTTCAAGATCGGGCAATGGATCCGATTGCATCCGCGAGGCACCGAAGCGGTGGAAGGTTTGGTCCTGGAAATCAGTTGGAGATCGACTCGAATGCGCACGATGTCCAATACGCTGCTTGTGGTTCCCAACAGCGAGATCAGTTCCATGCTCTTGACCAATTACAGCGAGCCGGAAACCAAGTGCCGATTTGACGTGACGGTTTGCCTCGATTTCGAAGTCCCGACGGAAAGGGCTTTACGAGTTCTGCTCGCCGGAGTGAAAGGCGCGGCATCCCCGCTCGAGGTGCCCGTGCCAGTCATCGCCGCCAATAAGGTGAACGATCGCGGCGTGGAATACGTGGTTAGATATTGGATCAAGCCTGCCGAGGTGAATCCTGAAGTGGCGCGGCATCAAGTCATCACGAGCATCCTGAACCATCTCCATCAAGCCGGCATTTCGCTGGCTTACCAGAAGCACGACATGTTTTTCGCGCAGATGCCTTCCCGCCAGTTGGACAGGCGCATCGATCGGTCCGCGCTGCTCAAGCGAGTGGAGATTTTTTCCGCCCTGACGACCGAAGAGATGAGCACGCTGGCTGGTCACATGAAAGAGCGACGCTTTCGAATGGCCGAAGCTATCGTCAGCCAAGGAGAGGACGGCGACTCGATGTATATCCTGGTTGAAGGGCTTTTGGAGGTTCGATCCAACGTTGATAACGGCCAGAGACAAATCAAAGTTCACGTCATCCAGCCGGGCGAGTTTTTCGGAGAAATGTCTCTGCTCACTGGCGAACCACGTTCCGCCACAGTGGTGGGTTCGACAGATGCCATCGTTTACGAGATCGGCAAGGAAGACTTGAACTTGCTCTTGCAAAGCCGGCCCGAGATTGCCGTTCTGATGTCGCAAATAATTGCTGAACGCAGATGTGAGCTGAGAGAGAAAGGGAAAATCACACCCCAGGAGCGGGTGGTCTTGCACCAATCGGTTGCCGACCAGATTCTTGACAAGATGAAAACTGTCTTCAGCACCCTGCGCGACACTCTATCCTTTCGCAGCCGGAGCGCACCAAGCCACACTGAACTGAAGAAGTAGCTTGAGAGCGGCGAACCCGGAGATCCGTGATTCCCCTTTACGAAGCGCTCGGCCTTCGAATCAATGTTTGAAAAACAAAGGCCGGACTTTCGTCCGGCCTTTTGCAACCCACTTGTGAGGGAGTTCTACTACTTCGATCGATAGAATTTTCCTGCCCCAGCGAACGCGACATCGGCGGGGCTCTTAGCGCCGGCCACGTCCGTCCAAGGTCCAGTCACGCTATCCGCCGATTGGAGCGTTCCAGTGAAAGTCACACGCAGTCCTGAAGCGATACGCGCCGCGACAATCTTGACTGGTTCAGCCACAACGGCCGATCCAACCGCATATTTCACGGTGTTGAGAAGCAGGGTCTTTCCTGCCTCGGTGAACCAACGAATTTCCGGATTCCAGTTGGCAGTCAAGGAGGCCACCTGTCCAGTGAACAGGCCGATGCGCTTGTTGGGGCAGACGCTGCCATCCACGAGCTTGTCACCCTTTTCATAGACGAAAAGGCAGGGGAATTCGCCGTTTTCTCGAACGCTGGCGATGACGTCAGCATCGGCCGTTGGCTTTCCATAGTTCAAGCTGTAGGGCGGGTTGTACACTTTCACCTTGCCGGTCAGCCCAGTCGCAATGGGATGCGTCGGTTTCTTGATATACAAAGAGTCAAAGGCAAGCTTTAGATCGTCGGGCTGGGTGTCTTCGGTACGGCCCGTGTTTCCGAAGAACGAGAACTCATTTGAAAAGTCTTCGGGATGGGATGTCCACTCGGCATTGTCCCACATGAAAGCCTCCCAGGAAATGATCGGTATGTTCGTATCACGGTAGATGAATTTTTGAATCACTGGTTCGCCGATCGGTTCGAGGACGGAGCCGGATCCAAGACTCTCGGAGATCATGATCAGATCCTGACCCACTGCGGCGGCTCTCATGTCATCTCCTCCCGCGGGGCCACTTGCCGTGAACGGCTTGACCGTGTAACCCGCCGCGCGGAGGAGCGCGACCACACTCGAGTCGTCGGTGCCAGACAAATCTGCATTGGCACAGAGATATAGGATTTTTCCTGAAGTCAGCTTGTCCGTGTCATAGCCGAAGATGATTTCACCCGTGCCGCCGTGGGAAAGACGTCCGGTGCTGTCGATGAACAACCCGTGATTGTCCGGGTCAGTCCGCCAAACCTGAGCGGCCTTATCCGCTGCGGTGAGAGTGTCAAGGTAAGCGGCATTTAAATCCTTGTAGCGTTGCCGGTTCGCCCAGAAGTACTGGATTTCCAAGTCTTGCGAGCGCGTCTTGTCGCCGTTGGTGCCCAGTCCTTTCTTGTCGTCGTCGTCCATCCCGATGTTGAAGCCCATAATATAGCCGTTGCGGAGTTTGTTGCCCGCCACCGGGTTTTCGAACATATTTTTCTTGAACCGAACCTCCATTTTCCAACCGCCTGCGGCGGCCTTGCCGAACCCGAACACGTTGCCGTTTGCGCCGTAGGTCCAATCCACTCCGCTCGACCAGGACTGTCCGACTTTCGCATTGGCAGTGTCATCCCAGCCCGAGAAGCGGCCTTCGAAATTCACGTAACTATGACCGCCGAACGCGTCCTTCGAACTGTCCGTGTTGTTGTCCAATCGGTCGTTCAACGCGTCAATAATGATTTCGATGGCGTCATCCTTCCAGAAGGCGGCGTTGGGATCGTCCGTGTTGACAACGTCGTCCTTCGCATCCACCCCGACATACAAGTAGTCGTCGTCGTGCGCCAAATAGTAGGTGAAGCTCGAATCGTTGGGGTTGCCCCAGATCCGGTCTCCGGGGAAATCCAATATCCAAGCGTTGACGCCTGGAGTGACGGTGACACCGGTGAATCCGCCATATTCGGCGGAGGAAATGGTGCTATCCAGCTTGATGGAACCATTGGACACTTTCGGTACCATGAGCGTGGTGCTGTTGAGAGCAGACCAAGGTCCTGCGACGGTCCCGTCAAAGGTGGAGATGTCGAATGCCTGGCCGTGAGCGAACTGCGGCAACAATACAGAAGCGAGGACAATGGGAAGGTATGGACGTTTTTTCATAGCAATTGGAGATATTCTTACGGGAACAGGCAATAGGTAACCAAAATACCTTCCCTGAAGTCAATTCCGAAGACTATAAATATGCGCGCTGCGCGCAAACTCGGTGTTGTCCGAGAGAAAAAGCCGTCCGGCTCTCATTGCCCCAAGCGGGCGGGGTGCGACAACGTAATCGCGCGGACACCCGCCGGAGCGGAGTGCGATGAAATCGCGCCATCGGGCCAGCGGACGGAAATCCGCGCGGAAGTTTCCCCAGATGGAGCGCCGAAGAATAGCGTGGCGCTCGATTGCGACAGATAGCCGCCGCCCGCGCGAATTTCCGCGGAACGCTTGGCTGTACCCTCGAACGACACATCGACGCGCCCGCCGACACCTGTCGGATTCCCGGCGAGGCCTCGAAGCCGGAGCGTAAGCCAGTTCGAGCCGGGCCGCTCTTGATTTTCAAGGGCCACAAGCGCGCCGTCGTTCTGCGCGGCGAGGAGATCCGGTGCGCCATCGTTGTTCAAGTCAATGAGGGCGAGCGCGCGATATTCACCGGACAGCATCAGCCCGCTCTCCGCCGGAGGCACGGGCTTGAACTGAGCGCTCGCGCCGCCGCGCAACAACAGTCCAAGTCCTCCATCCATCCGGCCGACCTCGGAGGGCGGGCCGTGGAAGTTCTGTGCAATGGCGATGTCAGATACGCCATCTCCATCCAAGTCCGCAGCGACGACGCCGAAGCCCGGGGCGATTTGGGCAAGGCGGGGAAGGGCGCGAAAGGTGAAATGTCCGTCGCCATCGTTGAGCCAGATGCCTGATTCAAGCGTCGTGATCTGAAAACGACTTGCTTTCGCCAGTGTTCTTTCGGGAAATAATTGCGCGACGGTGGCTTGTGAGAATGACTCGAATGTGGGGAATCCAGCCTGGCTTGAAGGCATGGCTTCCATCAGCGCCGCACGACTTCGAAACGGACGCCAGCCGCCTTGGTCACTGAAAGCTTCGAGGATCTGTGCTGGACGATCTGTTTCGAACTCGCCTCGCCAGATCGCGGCCGGATTTTCCGGCGACGCGCGGTAGCGAGTGTTGAGACCAAGGTTCGTTGCGATTAAATCGATGTCGCCATCGCCATCCAGGTCTTCCGCCGCCAACCCCTGCCACAAGCCGGTGTGCTTCGAGAACTCGGTGCCCACTTCGCCGAGATCGAGGCGCCCGGAACGGTTCAGGAAGAGTTTGATCGAGCCCCATTCGTTGGCAGTCACAAGGTCGATCCATCCATCGTTATCCGCATCGAACCAAAGCGCACTCGTCACAAGACCACTGTGACGGAGATCAGGCGCAATAGCGTCCGTGACATCGACAAATCTCCCGCCCACGTTCCTGAGAAGCCGGTTTTCAGGCATGACCAGGTATTGCCCCGGAACCAACCGCCCTCCGACGAACAGGTCCAGGTCTCCGTCGCGGTCGAAGTCCGCCGCGCAAACCACGCTTCCAGAGTCTCGATCAACGGGCAATGAGCCAGCCGGCGCGAGCTCAAAATTCCCTTTGCCATCGTTCAGGTAAAGCCGGTCCTGGAGCAGCGGTGAGTTGGGTTCGCATTCCACGCCGCCGGACACCACAAAGAGATCGTGGTCGCCATCGCCATCCGCATCAAAAAACAGGGCGCCCATGTCCTCGCACTCACGATCCCTTTCAAACGCGGGTGGTATGACGGCGCGGAAGTGTCCGCCAGGCTCGTGAACTCCAAGAGTGCCGGGATGCCCGCCGGCGCCGCCGAGATAAACATCGTCGTCGCCATCCCCGTCGATGTCGCCGATGGCCAGGCCCGGGCCGAGTTGCGACAATTTCCACGGAAGGAGTGGTTCGCGGGCAAAGTCATCAAAAGGGCGTTCGTGATGCCGAAAACCAGCGACGGCTTCAGCGCGAAAAAACAAGGTTGAGGAGACCCGTTTCCTCGGTGCGGCCTCTGACGGATCCGCAGCTTCTGTAATCGTGTAGAACTGGTCGCTGACGATGTCTTGAAAGGTCTGTTGGATGCCGCTCGGCCAACGCACGGTCAGACGCGCCACGCGCTCCTCGCCGCCCAAGCCAAAGTGGAGAAGCGGGTCGTTGGCGGACAAGTGGCCGCTTGCCAGGTGGAGACATCGCGTTTGAATTCCGCGCGACGTCTCGACCAGGACGACTGCACCGATGCCCCAGGCATTGCTGCGGGTTCCCTTCAATCGAATGACCATCCGGTGCGAGGTCGCCTCGCGGTTGCGATAGAGCGAGAGCGCTGCGTCAAAGTTCATCACCGCGAGATCAAGGTCGCCATCCGCGTCGAAGTCCGCGACGCAGGCGCCGAAACTTGCCGATAGGAGATCAAGTCCCCAGTTCGATTCAGCGCGCTCGAAGCGGAGCCCACCCAGATTGCGGAAGGCGAGATTTCTCTCGCGCAACACCGGCTGGGTTCGCCAGCCAGCAGAGGCAGGCTGCATCATTCTCGACTGAAGATCGGCGTGTACGTAGTCCCGTGACATGCCATTGGCGATGAAGAGATCGATCCAGCCGTCGTTGTCAAAGTCACCGAACTTCGGCGACCATGTCCAGTCCGTCGCGTCCAGTCCCGAGAGACGAGCAGCTTCGAAGACCTCTCCGCCGCCGGTGCCGAGATAAAGCGCATTGCGCGGATACTGCCGGGGCTTTGCGCTGGCGAAAAACCACTCGTTCTTCTTAAAATCCTGGTGAATCACCATCCGCCTCGCGTGCGTGCTGCCGGCCATTTCAGTCGCCAGCAGATCCAGGTAACCGTCATTATTTACATCGGCGACGTCTGTCCCCATCGAGGCCAGTGGCACGCAGGGCAGGGCCGTTGGAGCCACATCGGTGAAGGTTCCGTCTCCGTTGCTGCGCCAGAGACGATCCGGAGTCTTGTGATCGTTCGCAACGTAAATGTCCGGCCATCCATCGGCGTTGTAATCCCACCAGCTCACACCGAGGCCGATGTCGTGCCCTTGAATTTTTGCCTTGGCGGTGACGTTGCTGAACATGCCGCTCCGCTCCTGATGGAACAACTGGTCTGGCTGGCCGGCGATGGCCAGTTCCATGCGCCCGCTTCCTTTATCCACGAGGGAAAACAAATCCTGAAACGGGGCCGCGACCTCGGGGCGACCGTTCCGGCCGACCCGGATCACCCCTCGGCCTGCGGCGTTGCGTGTGTTGGAAGGCAGGTGTTGCTCGGCGCTCGAGCCATCACGATGGGTGAGAAGAAACATATCCAGCCGACCATCCTTGTCGTAATCGGCAAATGCTGCCATCACCGACGCGCCGGTCCAGTCGAGCCCGAAGTCGCGCGCGCGTTCCTTGAATACGCTATTGCCTTGATTGATGAAGAGGAGATTGGGCGAGTTGAAACAACACACGTAGAGATCGAGATCCCCATCGTTGTCCACATCCACAAAGGTGGCGCCCATGCACCAGCGCCCTGTGGCGCGAACGCCCGCGATGTCGCTCACATCGCTGAATCGCCATTCGCCAAGGTTTCGGTAGAGGCGGCAGCCGCGGTCGTAATTCGTCACGAAGAGATCAGGAAGCCCGTCGCCATCGAAGTCGCCGGCGCATACCCCGCAGCCCGATCCCTGTTCCTGCATCAGGGAGAGCGGCGCGCTCCGTGGGAATTCATGCACGAGATCGACGCCGGAACGTAGGGGAGAGATCGACTCGAAGAGAGTTCCCGTCGAAGCCGCTCGCAATGGCATCGGCCTGGATTCAATTGCACCGTCGCCCGTGCCCGCAACGGTGAAACCGAGCCAGCACACGAAACAAAGCTGAAGCCTGAACATAGTCACTCAGCAGGAGGTCAGTGTCGTTTGGTCGAATAGGAGATCTTTAACTCGGGCGTTTCCAAGCGGGCTTCCCTCTGAGCGTGGCATTTCCGAAAAGCCTCCAACAAACCCGCTGTCAGGATGTTTCTTTCAATTGGCCACGGTGCGTTACCCGTTCGGAAGAATTCCTCAAGGACGTCAGCCAGGCGACTGAAATGGTGCTGGCCGGGAGCGGGTGGGCGATAGATCTGAGCGGACAGGACGCTTCCGTCACGCGCTTGCAACGCAAAATTAAAGTCGGCAACAACCCCGTCCAATATAAGGATCGCAGATCGTAAGCCGTCGAAATGTTCAATGATCCAACCTCGTGGGTCGCGCGCCAATTTAGGCACCAATCCCAATCCGACCAGATCTTGAGTTCGACCGTCCTTCACCGGATCGCCTTGCGGAGTATCCGAGCGTGAAATCGCGGCTGCGAGAAGCCGCTCAGACCATAACCCCTCTTTGCCAGCGCGCCAAATTTCAGAGGCATTCAGAAGTCGAACGCGGCGAACTCCAGATTCTCCGCCGCGCCTCCTTTGTAAGAGAGGCAGCAATCCCTCCAGCCCGTCAAGTTCAGCCGCAGGCGAACCTCCCTGGATTACGATGAGCGCTTCCTTCAGCGCTGTTCCGATTGGCACCTCCAATTGTGGAAGACGCCATGCGACTGGTAGCGCTGTTCCTCCGACGAAAGGGCACTTCCGAGCTGAAGCCAATGCGGTAGTTTTCTTAGCTTCCTCCAAGCTCGAACTCACCGTGCCATAAATAAAGCAGCGGCAACCCCGAGGCACATTCTCCAAGGTCTTTCGAAGCAAGAGGTCGTCAGGCATTGCTCCGGACCCTTTCGGAACCAGCAACACGGCGTCGGCGTTCGCGGTCGCCGTCGAGAGGTTCTGCTCGCGATGCACCCCGAAATCTTTCGCCCTCCGGTCAAGTTCAAGATTCTTTTCGTCATTGGCGAGATAAACAGAAACCGTGCAACCTTCGAGGCGATGAAATTCTCCGTTCCGCGGATAGCCGATCAGGAATCGATCCAAAAGCTGTTGCGCGGGCGTTTGGAGCGCGAACTCTTCGATGAGAATCGCCAGTTTTTTCAAAGTCTTCAAAGTGTCAAGCTCTCCAAAAAGTGGAACGATTCGGAACTTTGTAAGCGACGTTTAGCTCCGGCGTCGCCACCTCCACTTGACCGCGATAAAGAGACTCGACCGCACAGAGCGTCATTCCCGTCGTGAGGAGAGTTCTCTCGATAGGGTAGGGAGCAACCCCAGTCAGAATGGTCTCCTCAATATGGTGGGTGAGTGGGTTGAAAAAGTCGGCGAGCGTGGTCTGTCTCGGAGGCATCGGTAAGTGCATCTGGCACGAGATTGTTTGTCCTGTCTTCTTGACCAATCCAGCATAAGTGAAGTCGAGCGCCGAGTAATTCCGCTGGGCATCTTGCATCCGGCCGTTGAGCAGAAAGAGAGTGGTTTTGAAACCGTCGATGTGCTCGATAAAGTAAGCTACCGTGTCGGGACTAGCGCTGCGCATCCAGTCAACGCTCGGTATCGCGTAAGTGTATCCAGGTGGAGGTCTCAGCGTGTGGCTTCTCGATAGCGCCGCCAAGAGAAGCTTCTTCGTTTTGTCCCGATCAGCCAGCATCTCCCAAACTTTGTCCCCTTTGACGGCATGCACCGATCGGACGCCCACCTCGCCGCCGGCTCGTCTCTCGGACATGCACTGCGCCGTCTCAAGCCCGTGAAAGTCGTAGGAATCGATGCCGCCATAGCAGACGCAAACGCTCTGTTCGATCGGTGTATGGATAGGTAATTCGATTGATGGAATTCGCCAGGTGACCGGCAACGATGATCCTGCCATGAAAGCAAAGCCAAGACGCTTGGCGTCCTCGACCATTTCGAGGGATTCCTTCCAGTCGGTGGAAAGATGCTTGTCATTGAAGATAGGGACGGATCGGCCACTGCTTTCAAAAACCTTCACTGTCTCTTTGAAAAATTTGTAGCGGGGGTACAGGACTTGGCCCTTGGCGTTCCGAGGGTATTTTCCATGCTCGCCAATGATCACCACTCCATCGACCGCCAGCTTCGACCCACCCATGGTGAGAGCTTCTTGGACTGTTGGGAAGATCTTAACTCCGTGTCGCCTTTCGCGGTCGCGGCTCAAATCGCCCTCGGGGGATTGATCCACGTACAGGGCGACAAGATCAACCTCGGGATGGTGATGAACACCCTGCCAACCGTAGCCTTCAAGGAAGCGATCCACGAAGTGCTGTGCATGGGAATACTTACGAACTTCGGTCGCAAGGATAGCGATTTTCTTCCGGCGAGATGGCGCGGCGGCAGCCCTTGCGAGAACGGGCAGATGTCCTGCGAACAGCCCAGCAGCGGCCGCGGACTGCGATAGAGCAGTTACAAATTCTCGACGGCTCCATGGCGTTGGGCACCTCGTCTCTGATTTGGCGGACGGTTCTGACATAGGATGACCGGTTCAGCGTAGCATAGTTAATTTTCCTAGCGCGCTCCGGTCGGGTTGGTCCACGGTGGTGACTCGCTCATCTCGAGTTTTTGACGAGGAGCGATTTGATGGCCGCCTCGCGAATTTGTTGCTGGCTGCCATTCAGAATGGTCAGATTGCTTTCGGCAGCGGCAGACTTGTATCCGCTTTGGACGATCTCCGGGGCCTGGTCGCCTTCGCCAGCGAGTATTAGCCGATGTGGGGCACCCGCAGCGAGCATTCCTGGCAGGTCGCCATACTTGGCTCCGCCGGGGAGGAAATCTGGGCTTTGGATGTCCAGCACTTTGCCGAAACGAAAGCCTCCGGTATCAATTGCGGCGCGATCAATCGCATTACCTGCTTGAGCTCGCGCGGCCGCGACCCATGGTCCCGCCCCACCGAAGCCGACAACGTCGAGAGTGCCCGTCTTTTGCTCGTGGCTCCGGATGTATTTAACGATGGTTAAAATATCCTGAACTCGCTGGGCAAACAGTGTGTTGTTATAGCCGAAGGTGTAAGCCGCGACCTCACGCGGATTCTTTACGGCTCGCGTTTTTGTGATCGCCTTGCCGTCGGCGAGAAATTCTCCCTGGTAGAGAAGGTCCACTCCGATGACCGTTGCTCCCGCATCGAGAAGCTTTTGGATTTCTGGTCTCGGCCGGGACTGCCCGATTCCACCGGCATAAAGTCCGGATTTGCCCTGTTCGTCGATCCAGACCACCGTTTGCTGATTCCAACGTTTTGGATGAAGGAAAACAATCGGCAGTTCCTCGTTATGGGTCTTGTTTCGGAGCAAGCCAGTCATCTCCAGATAATCTCCGCGATCTATCTTATCCTTAATGTCCCAATCCACTTCACCAGTCATCGCCAAGCTGCGTCCGATCAGAACATCCATCGCGCCGCGCAGGTGCTTTTGATAACGCTCAGGCGATTTCTGCACTTCTCGCAACTGCTTCGCAGCATCGTCAGTCAGCCAGCGGAGCAGCTTACGCTCGAAAGAAGCGCCATCTTCGGGCTTCGGATGCTTGTCATCCCAGACCGAGAGTTCGTCCTTGGTCAGCCGTTTGTAATCCTCTTCGAGAATTGGCTCGGGCAAACCGAGCTTGAAATGCCTATTCATCCAGCCGTACATCGCGGCGCGGCTGACATGGTTGAAATTGTGTCCGAAGTGTACCAACGGCGTGAGCATGACATTGTCCGGCGCCCCCATCATCTTGTAATGCTGCTTCAGTTCAGGAAATCCTTTCGTCGGCATCTCCTTGGTCCAATCGTTTGCAGCCGTCATGCCGAGTGGTTTCGGAGCAAACAAGGCGGCGATCTCGATGTTGCCTGTTCCGACGCGAAGGAGTGACGCATTCTCGCAAGTGCAGCCTCCTTGCATCGCCGTGGACACCATCACGGCTGGAAACGAGACATTCACGCGCGAATCCAGCGCTCCCAGCACAAATGTCTGCGTGCCGCCGCCGCTCGCGCCGGTGCAAGCGATTCGGTCGGAATCGACCTCTGGCAAGCCCATTACAAAATCGAGCGCGCGAATCGAATTCCAAGTTTGCAAACCCATGATGCTTTGCAGATGGGCTTCCGCCTGCGGGCTGAACAGGCCCCAGTTTTCGGCGGTGTTCATCTCCGGCCGCTGTTTGGCGAAACGGTGCGCAATATCGTAGGAAATCTGCTGGCTGTCCGCGTATCCAATCATGTCGTAGTGGAAAACCACACAGCCCATTCGCGCCAAATGAACACACTTCGCTTGCAACGGGCTCCGACCGGCTTCCTCAAATCGTTCGGCACCTTGAACGAGTTCCTTCCGAGCAGCGTCGAGACCCGCATCGTGAAATCGGCCATCCGCCCAATGCCCGTGAGGGTTCAGCACTGCCGGCATTTTTCCACTCTTGCCTTTCGGGCGATACAAGCTGCCTGTCACATAAAACCCGGGAACACTTTCAAAATAGACTTTCTCGACCGTGTAACTGTCTCGCTCGACCTTGCCGTAGATCACAGGGTTGAGTGGAGTTTTAGTCGGCAGCGGCCACAGTCCGAGTGACACGAGCATTTGCTGGCGGACTCGTTCGGCGCGTTGGCTCCATTCTTCCCGAGTCTTAGGGACTTGAAATGGAAAGTAGCCGTCGAGGTCTTTGGGTGGCTGAAGACGCGAGTCATTGGGAAGCGTTCCTTCCTGCAGGACGCGAGGTCCATCCGCAGCGGTAAGCGCGTGCGGACCTCCGAACGTCACGAGAGCAGCCAACAAAGAGAGGAGAATCAACCGGGTGGCCGTCGATCCGAGAGAACTGGAGTTTGGCGTTTTAGGGATCATAGGTTGGACTTTATCGAGACATTCTTCAGTTGCGAACAAAATCCTTCCCGATGTTGCGGCGGTCATAGCGTGCAGGCCCTTTGACCTCGGTCAAGGCGGCAGCGACTAAGCAGCCGTATCAACACCGGTATGACCGCCCCCACAGCGACGGATCCGCCGACCCTTCAGGCTCAAGCCCAAGAGCCGGTCGAGGGGAATTATTTCGTTGCGGCCTATCCGCCATTTTCCGCATGGGAATTGTCGCAGGTCCCCTCGCTGCACGAAGCTCTGGCTGAGTTCGCGCTCGCCACACCACTCGGACTCTACATCCATCCTCCTTTCTGCCAGAAGAAATGTGATTACTGCTACTATCTTTCCTACATCGCGCAGCCGGGGGCGGTGGTGGATCGTTACCTCGACGCGGTCGCGCGCGAGATGGCCCTTTATTCGGAGCATCCCGGCGTAATGGGCCGTTCGGTCTCGTTCGCATATTTCGGCGGCGGAACACCGTCCACACTCAGTTCCGCTCAAGCCCGCCGGTTGGGAGACGGGCTGCGCCGTGCGCTTTCGTGGGACAATATCGAGGAGGTTACCTACGAGTGCGCGCCGCGCTCGGTGCGTCGTGAGTTCCTGGAAACGTTGCGAGCCATGGGTGTGACTCGCGTGAGCATGGGCGTGCAGAGCTTCGACAACGAACTGCTCCGGCTCAATGGCCGCGTGCATCTGGCTGAGGATGTCTCTCGCGCTTACTCACTGATTCGCGACGTGGATTTCGGATGCGTGAATCTCGACCTGATGTGCGGACTCATGGGCGAGACGGAGGAGAAATGGATCGAGTCTGTCCATCGCGTCATCGAACTAGGGCCGGACAGCGTCACGATCTATCAGACTGAAATTCCGCACAACACTCAGCTCTATCGCGACCTCAAAAGCGGCGTCTTGCCGGCCGCACCGATATCCTGGGAGATCAAGCGCGCTCGGCTCGACACAGGCTTTCGCGAACTGGAACGTGCCGGCTACACGGTGGTCAGCGCTTACAACGCTGTGAAAGATCTGCGGCATCACCGCTTCCTCTACCAGGATTGTCTCTGGCGCGGCGCGGACATGCTCGGGCTGGGCGTAGCATCGTTCGGCTATTTTGGCGGTGTCCACTTTCAAAACGAAGTGACGCTGGAGAAATACGAAGCTGCCGTGGAGCGAGGCGAATTACCGACCAAGCGCGCCTTCAAACTTTCGCCTCACGACCAGATGGTGCGCGAGTTTGTCCTGCAACTCAAACTCGGCGCCGTGCCGGTCGCTCCGTTCCGCGATCGGCTTGGGGTGGACATCGCAAGAGAATTCGCCGAGCCGCTTCGAGAGTGCGTCTTGGATGGATGGCTCACTGTTTCCGACGAAGCTGTGCGACTGACGCCCCGTGGATTGCTACGCGTGGATCGCCTGTTGCCGCGCTTTTACGACTCCGCATTTCGAGATGTCCGTTACAACTAAACCTCAAAAAAAACCATTACATGAGCACAAGTATATCGCCCCTCTCTAACATGAACTGCGACGTCGCGGTCATCGGCGGAGGCCCCGGCGGCGCGGCCTTGGCCACGTTTCTGGCCCGCGCGGGACATCGTTGCACCATTTTCGAACAGGCGAAATTTCCACGCTACCATATTGGCGAATCGCTCATTCCACACACGCACGGCATCTTCGAACGTCTCGGTTTGCTGCCGCAGTTGCGTGCCTCGTGCTTCCCCGTGAAGCACAGCGTGCGCTTTGTGTCGCACAATGGGAAGGAGTCCGTGCCATTCTATTTCTCCGAGACGATTCACGGCGAACGCGCGCGCACATGGCAGGTCGAGCGCAGTCAGTTTGACTGCATGATGCTCGACCACGCGCGCGCCAACGGCGTCGAGGTCCATGAACAAATATCCATCGACAAAGTGATCTTCGAGAACGCGCAGGCAGCGGGCTTGCAAGTCGTTTCGGGAGATGGCTCGCGCGCTGACGTGTCAGCGAAGGTTGTGGTGGATGCCTCCGGACGCGCTTGCGTCATCGGACGACAGCTCGGCCTGCGCAGCCCGTTGCCCGAACTTCGGAAGGCTTCTGTGTGGGGATACTTCCGCGGCGGGAAACGCCTGCCTGGTATCGACGCCGGCGAAACCACGATGTTCCTCATCCCCGGCGGCGGATGGTTCTGGTACATCCCGCTGCCGGACGACATCGTGAGCGTCGGGATCGTGGCTGATCCAGAATATGTTTTCTTGTTGTCGGACGACATGGAGGATGCCTTCACTCGGGAAGTCGCTCTTTGCGCGCCGTTGGCTGATCGACTGTCCGCCGCCGAGCGCGTCGGCCCAGTGCGTGGCTCGCGCCATCTGGCTTACCTCAACCGGCAGACTTGCGGCGACGGATGGGTGATGATCGGCGACGCCCGCGCGTTTCTGGACCCGATCTACTCGTCGGGACTCTATCTTGCACTCGGTTCGGCCGAACTCGCCGCGCAGTGCATCGACGACGCTCTGAAGAACGACGATGTTTCCGCTGCCCGGCTGGGGCGCTTCGAGCCGGCGCTCTGGAAAGGCGTCGATGTCGTGCGGCGGTTGATCCACGCGTTTTACGATCCGGCGTTCAGTTTTTCCAAATTTGCCGAACGATTTCCGGAGCACCGCGCCGCGCTCATCGACTGTCTCGTCGGCGACGTCATCAAGGACATGAGCGCGTTCACCGCGGCGCTGGCGCAAATGACGCCTCCGCCCCCGCCGTTGGGCTCCAACATCGCGAAATCGTCCGAACCGATCCCGGCCGACGCGCAGAGAGA
Source organism: Akkermansia muciniphila (assembly GCA_945861765.1). GTDB lineage: Bacteria > Verrucomicrobiota > Verrucomicrobiia > Limisphaerales > SIBE01 > SIBE01. Next base: position 18,247 of record CAMAWP010000044.1, read on the forward strand.
CTGCGCGCTAGCAAGTCCATGATCATCGGCCCGAAGCAAGAATTACCTGGTGCTGGGTTTAAAACAAATCTTCATTGGGAAAAGACAATCGATCTGAAGTTGCTGTGAGACATCCTGGCAAACTATCGCTCGCGAATCCGAGTGGCTCTGCGCGAGTCGTCCGCGGCCCATCCCGAGCTTACGGGTGCTGAGCAGCGGGCTCGTTTGACGCCCTGCGCTCCCGGACTTGGAATGGCATCATCGCGTTCGGCGGAAGCTTGTCGGTTCTTGAGCCTCGTGAAGGAAGAAAACGTATGAATCAGAAGTCGTCGCGGCTCGTTAAATTTCGAGGCATGTTTGAGCTGCCGAAATTTCTTCTCGTGGGCTTCGTTGGCTGCTTGGCTGCAGATCTCTCCTCCGCGGCCTCGAATGACCCCGGTTACTACATCCGGAAATCAAACTGGCACGAAAGCTTTTGCGCTTCTGTCGGAGCTATCGCTGGGCGCGGGATCGAAGATGGCTTTGCTGCTTTCGAAAGCGACACAATTCGCGGCGGCGACGCCCACCTCCCTATCCGTGTTCCGCTGATCGGTGCGAAGGAGATTTACCTCTTTGTGACCGGTGTCCCGGACGTGAAATGGGCCGTCGCTGACTGGGCGGAACCCAAGCTTATTCGCGCCGACGGCTCCTTCGAATCACTCACTCAATCCACTAATTTCACCGTCTTGCTAGGCCGCTGGGAAAAGGACCTTACCCTCAAGAGTGGCCTGTATCAAAAGCTGCGGATGAACGGGAGAACGTTTGATCATGGTCTGAATGTGCAGGCGGACAGTGTCATTCGAGTGCCATTGGATGGCTCGTTCGTGCGATTTGAGGCGTTCATCGGTCTGGACGATTGGGCTGGTACGAATGGCTCTGTTCGTTTCAGCGTCCTCGGGGCGCGGAGTGGAGCGGTCAAGGCGCTCTGGGCACCAATGATGCGGGATTTCAGTACTGGCCCGGCGCGCTTGCAGATGAAGTGGGAACGCGAAGATCGCATCTTCGAATTTGATTGGCGTCCGGGTGACTGGACCGCCCTCGCAGAGCGCTATGCGCGAGCGTGCCTTCGAGTGCCGGGCTTGGCGAGCCAGGCCATCCAGCTCGCCGCCAACACTCGGGACCGGGCCGGCGTGGAACATATCCGCGACACATGCTACCTGCCCGGCCGTTCGCTCGACGACACTCTTGTCCGGGCGCGTGGTTTCGACTTTGGCGCGGTTCGGTCGGCGATCGCGGACCTCGTCGCCAGTTTCCCGGGAAAATACCCGCAAGGGAATTTGACGCGGCTTGAAGAACTTCAGGGGAAATTGACTGCAAATCTCAACGGCTTTCAGGCTGAGAAACCGGAAGCCTGGACCGCGTTGTCCAGCACGATGTCGGAGTTGGAGGCGTTCCGGAGCGAAGCGCTGCTCGCGAATCCGCTTCTCGATTTCGAACAGATGCTCGTGCTCAAGCGTGTTCCGCTCGGCGGAGCCCGACGCACCAGTTGGGAAGGCTTCGGGTATGGCGAATACCTGGGTATTCCCCGGCAAAGCTCCTGGAACTACGGCACGATGCAGAACGTGGACAAATGGACCAACGAAGTCGCCGTGCTCTCGCCGGTGCGGCCCAAGGGCGAGATGGCAACGCTCTTCAAGCCGTCCGGCAGGCGGCTGGTGAACGACATCGAGCTGCACTGGAATGCGGACAAGCTCTTGTTCTCCATGCCTGACACAAACCGGAACTGGCAGATCCACGAGTTAAGTTTGCCTTCGTCAAAGACTGCGTCGCAGGTCGCGCCCCGGCAACTGACGCCGAGCAGCCACCCGGATGTTCACAATTACGACGCGATCTATTTGCCGAGCGACGAGATTGTTTTCCTCTCGACCGCTCCGCTTCAAGGCGTGCCCTGCAATGCCGGAGTTATTGTCGGCATGATGTACAAAATGGGGTCGAGCGGGGAGCGAATCCACCAGCTCACTTTCGAGCAGGATCACGATTATACGCCCAGCGTCCTAAACAACGGACGGGTGCTTTACCTTCGCTGGGATTACACCGACACGCCGCACGTTTGGAACCGGCTGCTCATGTCAATGAATCCGGATGGCACTGGCCAGATGGAATATACCGGCGCGAATTCCTATTGGCCGAACGCGATGTTCTTCGCCCGAGCTATCCCGGATCACCCGACCAAGATCGTGACCATCGTGACCGGCCACCACGAAGGCCGGGTGGGCGAGTTATTCATCTTTGATCCTTCCCTGGGGCGTCGCGAAACCGAGGGCGTGGTGCAGCGCATCCCGCGCAAAGGACCGCCGGTGCTGCCCAAGATCGAGGATAAACTCACGGAGCACAGTTGGCCCAAGTTTCTTCACCCATGGCCGCTCTCTGAACGTTACTTCCTGGTTGCCTGCAAGCCTGAGCCCGACGCCCTCTGGGGCCTCTATCTCGTGGACGTTTTCGACAACATGACCCTGGTGAAGGATGAGGAAGGTTTCGCTCTGCTCGAACCTGTGCCGCTGCGACCGCGCACCCGGCCTCCGGTGGTGGTGGACAAAGTGAAACCCGACGAGAAAACGGCGCTGGTGTTCATGCAGGACGTTTACAGCGGGACCGGCATCCCCGGCGTGCCGCGCGGCACGGTGAAAGCGCTCCGTCTCTTCACCTATCAATTCGGCTACCAGCGCCTGGCGGGCATTGACCATCGCGTGGGGGCTGACGGGCCCTGGGAAACCAAGCGAGTGCTTGGCACCGTGCCGGTCGAGGCGGATGGTTCCGCGCTCTTCCGCGTGCCGGCGAAGACTCCCATCTCGTTTCAACCGCTGGATGCGGAGGGCAAAGCGGTGGCGCTCATGCGCAGTTGGATGAGCGCGATGCCCGGAGAGAATGTCTCCTGCGTGGGATGTCATGACCGCCAAAGCAGCGCGCCTCCCAGCCAGGAGAAAAGTATCGCCCTCAACGGTCCGCCGCGCGAGATCTCCCCGTGCCGCAGCTCGCTCCACGGCTTTAGCTTTCCACGCGATGTTCAGCCGGTGCTCGATAAATATTGTGTGGCGTGCCACCACGACAGCGCCGGCAGCGGGGAGGGAACGAAAGCGGCGCGGCCCGACCTGCGTCGCGAGCAAGGAGGGTTCGTGGTGTATCGCGGCGGTCAGCTCGACAGCCAGTTTATTCGGCGTGAGAAGGAGGCGCTTCTCGGCAAATATGGCGCCGTCTTTGATCCCAGCTATGTGGCGCTCCGGCAGTTCGTGCGCGTGGGCGGACTGGAAAGTGACTTGCATGGATTGCCGCCGCGCGAATTCGCCGCCGACACGAGCGAGCTCATTCAGATGCTGGCCAAGGGACACTACAATGTTCAGCTCGACGCGGACGCCTGGGATCGTCTCGTGACCTGGATTGATCTCAACGCGCCGTGTCACGGAACTTGGGCCGAGACCACCAAGATCCCCGACAACCAATGTGATCGCCGCCTGGAATTGCGCCGGATCTACGGTGGCGTCATCGAAAACAGCGAGGCGGTTCCTGACGTCGAGCCAGAGCACGAACGCCCGAGACCTGTCACGCCCGAGCCGGAACCACACCTTCAGCCCGTCACGCCCACGCTCGATGGCTGGCCGTTTAGCGCCGCGAAAGCAAAGTCGCTTCAGGCCGCGGCTGGGCCGTTCACGCGCACCGTGAACCTCGGCGGCGGAGTGACGATGGAGTTGGTGCGCATCCCGGCCGGAGCGTTCATCATGGGCGACATCAACGGCGCGTCCGATGAAAGAGTCCTCTCCGTTGCGCGAATTCAGAAATCGTTCTGGATGGCGAAGTGCGAGGTGTCGAACGAACAATTCGCCAGATTCAAAGGGAGCCACGACAGCCGCTTCGAGCACCGCAGTTCATGGTGGTTCGATGAAGCATATATCGGGTGGCCGCTGAACCGACCCAAACAGCCCGTCGTGCGTGTCTCTTGGGAGGACGCGATGGCGTTTTGCCGTTGGCTCTCGGAGAAGCTCGGCGACGAAGTCACTCTTCCCACCGAAACGCAATGGGAGTGGGCTTGCCGGGCGGGCACGGCCACGCCGCTGAGCTACGGCGATCTCGACACTGACTTCTCGACTTTCGGCAATATGGGCGACGCCAATCTTCGTAAATTGGCCGATGAAGGCTGGCGGCCCAAAGCGCCCGACCTCGTCGCGAAAGACAGCCGCTTCGACGACGGCGCCCTCGTCACATCCGAGGTCGGCCGATACGCTCCGAACGCCTGGGGCCTTCATGACATGCACGGAAACGCCTCCGAATGGACGCGCACCCCCTATCGCCCGACTTTTCGCGGCACCGCTGATCATCGCGAGGTTGACAGCGTCAGCGATCGGAAAGTCATTCGCGGCGGCTCATGGCGGGATCGCCCCAAGCTGTGCCGCAGTGCCAGCCGCTGGGGTTACGATGCGTGGCAAAAAGTGTTCAACGTTGGCTTCCGCGTGATCATAGAGCCGGATGCCAAGCGTGGTTCTACGAAACAATAAACAGGCCCATTTCTGGGCGGTTCACTCTGTATTTTATGAATACCCAGCTCCCGTTCCATTCGGCGAAACAATTTTGCGCCGGTTTGATGTTGAGTTCTCTCCTTCTGATTCTCGCATCCCTCACGGCGAACGCCGCACTGGCGAGGATCGATCTTGTCACGGACGGCACGGTCGCCCGGCCTGTTCAGCACGGATTGGACAAGCTCAAGCTAGCGCTGAAGGAGAAAGGTGCGGCGGCGACGGAGAGAGCCTCGCTGCAACAAGCGGCAGGCGACACGGTGCTTGTGGCTGGCCTCGTCAGCGGGGCAGGGGAGGCCGCCATGCTCATTGCCGATCTGAAGCTCACGCCCGGATCGGGACCGGAATCGTTGCTCATCCGGAGGTTCAAGCGCGATGGCAAAACCGTGGTGCTGGTTGCGGGAACCGACGCGCGCGGATTGATGTATGCCTTGCTGGACGTGGCGAGCCGCGTCGGCTGGGCGAAGTCTGCGGAGCAGCCGTTCAGCGAGGTCAGCGACATCGAGGAGAGTCCCTTCACGCCAGAGAGGGCGTTGTCCCTTTACACTTTCAACCGTGCCTACTGGGAAAGCCGGTTCTACGACGAGGCCTACTGGGCCAGGTATCTCGATGTCCTGGCTCAGAACCGCTTCAATTCGCTGGTCATCATTTTCGGTTATGAAAACGGAGGTTTCCTCGCTCCGTGCTATCCGTACTTCTTCGATGTAAAGGATTTCTCGGACGTCCGGATGATGGGCATTACGCCGGCGCAGCAGCAGCTCAACCTGGCTGCCCTGAATCGGCTGATTCAAATGGCGCATGATCGTGGACTGAAATTCACCGTCGGCATCTGGGACCACATCTATCGAGGTGGTGTGCAAGGAGGTGGCATTCCCGGGGCTGATGATGCGACGAAGAAACCGGGCTCCGACCTGGTATGGGGCGTGACCGGGGAGAACCTTGTCTCTTACACCAAGGCGGCCCTGGCAGAGTTCGTGAGGCGGGTGCCAGATCTGGATGGTATTCAATTTCGGATGCACGACGAATCTGGCCTGAAGAATAACGAGCAGGAAGGATTCTGGCGGGACGTCTTCCAGATGATGAGGATCAAAGCTCCGAACCTGCGTCTGGATTTACGAGCCAAAGGGCTGCCCGACTCGGTGATCCAAAGCGCCTCGGAGGTTGGATTGCCATTTCGAGTCACCACCAAATACTGGATGGAGCAGATGGGCCTGCCATTCCATCCCACCCACATCAACCAGCAGAATCAGTTCGACCGCCGCCATTCTTATGCGGATATGCTCCGGTACCCGCAGCGCTATAAAATGCATTGGCGGCTCTGGAATGGCGGCACCGCCCGCGTGCTCCTTTGGGCTGATCCGGACTACGCCCGACGCTTCGCCGAAAGTTCGCACCTTTACGCTGGCGATGGATTCGAGGTCAATGAACCGCTCTGCACAAAGATGGAGGCACAGCCGCACCACGCCAAACCCTTCGATCTCCTTGCGCCATCCCGCCGCTATTATGATTACGAGTTCGAACGTTACTGGCATTTTTTCCAAGTGTTCGGCCGGCTCGGCTACAATCCCAAGACTTCGCCGGAAGTCTGGCAACGGGAGTTTGAAAGCCGGTTCGGGATGGAGGCCGCTCCGTTTCTTGAAAGGGGGTTACACCGGGCGAGCGCGGTTCTCCCTCGGATCGTCGCTTCGTGTTATCCTTACGGCTCCTTCCCCATGACGCGCGGATGGGCGGAGAAGCAACGGCTTGGTGATTTGCCCGCTTACGCCAGGGCCGAAGGGAGCGACACCGAGCAGTTCGCGAATTTCGATGAGGAAGCGCATTTGCTGATCCAAAACGGCGAGACGGCAAAAGTCCGCCCTCCCGAAAATAGCCAATGGTTCGCCCAGATCGCATCCGACATCAACTTGCAAATCACGGAAGCGGAGAAGCGCATCGGCGATCGCCAGGGCCGCGAGTTTGACTCCACCATCACGGACCTGAGAATTCTGGCGAACCTTGCGCTCTACCATTCCCGCAGGATTCCCGCCGCCGTCAGCTACCGCTTGTTCGAGCGGACCAAGGACCTCAAAACATTCGATGACGCCATCCGTTACGAGAGGAGAGCCATTGATGCCTGGCGACAGCTCGTGACGGCGGCGGGCGACTTCTACACCGACGACCTGATGATGGGTGTTCGTGGCGCGAACCTGTGCGGGCACTGGAGGGATGAGCTGATCGCGCTCGATAAGGGGCTGGCGGCGCTGGAGCAGCGGCGGCGAGAGATCAACGCGAGTCCAGAAGCAAAGAATTCTCCACGATATCGGCCGACCGGAACGACCGGAGACGTTGAAGCGCCGTTCGTGGTTCATCAACAAGTGATCTCCGCGCCAGCGAGCCAAGCTCTGACGATTTCCGCCACGGTCCGCGATCCGTCGGGCGTAAAATGGGTTCGTCTGCGCTACCGAAGCGTGAACCAACACCAGGATTATCGCGCTCTGCCGATGCTCCCATCTGGCGCCCCGGCGCAGTACCGAGCCGTCATCCCGGCGGAGGACACCATGGCGACCTGGGACCTGATGTATTTCATCGAGGCAATGGACAACGCGGGGAACGGCAGAATCCATCCGGATCTCAACCGGGAAACGCCTTATGTGATCGTAAAACTGAAGCGCTAAGCCAGGCCGTTCGTGAGCAGACACAGCCGATGAAAATTTGACCCTCCTCCATTAACATACCTGGTCGAGATTTCCTGAATGAAAACCAGTGTCCCGCCTCCTCGTTTCTGGTCAGGAGGTCCACGCCTGGGCGAAGGAGTGTCGAAATCAAGTCCGTGCTCGACCCCGAGGGTATAATCTGCTGAACCTTGCTTACTCAATCGCTGACGAATCAACCTTCGGCGGGATGATCGAGAGAATGGACATGATTATGGCACCGGATATAGAGAGTGAAAGCCAGTGTGGAGTCGTCACCGACGATCTTCGTCAAGAGTGGTCCGAATGGATCAAACCATTTCTAAGGGGGCTGTCGTTGGGTCTGTTTCTTCTGACCTGTTTGGCGAGGACGACTACGGCGGCGACCCCTCCAAAATGGCAACGGCATGCATTTCCACTCCCGGAGGGAATATGGAGCGTTGAAGCCTTGGATGCGACTGGCGATGGACGGCTCGACTTGATCGCGATGGGTGAAACCAAAATCTTTACTTTAGTCGCGCCGGATTGGGATCAACGAGTGCTCGCGGACTTCCATGACGGCAAGATGCTGTACTGTGTGGCCTGGGACGCCGACGGCGATGGCGACATGGATCTGGCAGTCGGGCGCTACCGGGTGCCATGGATCGAGTACAGGCAAGCGCGGGCGGAGAATAAGACATTCGCTGAGCCCAAGGGGCCAGAGTTCAGTTTGGCCTGGATTGAAAACCCTGGCATGACCGGCGCTGCGTGGCCGGTGCATGTGCTGGATCGAGAATTGAACGGAATTCACGGACTCTCGGTTGGAGACTTGAATCGCGACGGCAGGCCGGACCTGGTCGCAGACAGCATCATGGGACCGTCATTTCAGAACAGTCTGGTGTGGTTTCAAGCACCGATGCGCGGGCGGGGACAAATCGAAAGACACGTGATCACCCGTGGTGGAGCCGACGGACGACCGCATTATCTGGACGTTGCGGATCTGGACGGTGATGGCCGAAACGAAGTGTTGCTCGGTGATTCGCAAGGCGGGACCTTTACTTGGTGGCAGCAGAACGCGGATGGCGTCGGGCCTTGGAGAAAAAGCCGCATCGCCAGCGTACCTGGCGCGACGAATATTCGGGCCGCACGAGTGAACCGAGATGGCGTGCTGGACGTCGTGGGAAGTTGCGGCCATGGCAAAGGAGTCTTTTGGTTCGCCGGCCCAACCTGGGAGAGCCATGTCATTGATCTCGATTTCGCGACGCCGCATGCGCTGGCTGTGGGTGACTTCGATGGCGATGGTGATGTCGATGTGGCGGCGGCGTCTTACAGCGCCTTCGTGGTGCGTTGGTACGAAAATGATGGTAACGGATCATTCGTGCTCCATGAGATTGAGAGCAGCCACCAACAGCAAGCATACGACATGAAGACGGTCGATTTGAATGCTGATGGCCGCGTCGATTTGATCCTGGCAGGCCGGGAGTCACGCAATGCCGTCTGGTACGAGAACAAATGACGCAATCCGTGGGAGTGCAATAGTTCGTCGCCGACAAAGGTCTGGTTGGGCGGAAGAACAGGCTGTGTTCATCTCGCGCCCGCTTGACGCCGCGCGGCGTTGCGGAAAATTGGCGAGTGTCCCGTCGCGCGATTGACAACTATTTCCGGACCCTTCAAGTTAGCCAGCATGCTTTCTCGTTTCGCAAATCAACGCAGGCTCGCCACTTTTGTCTCGACGGTAGTTTTCACCACCCTCAGCTCAATTTCTGCCGATGCTGAAATTTCCTCGACGTCCGCGGCCCTCACCGCAACCGGAAAGTTTCATTTTCATCACGAAAGCATCCTCGGCACCTCCTTCGACCTGGTAGTGCGGACCGATGACGCCATTGCGGCGGGGCAGGCTGAGCAAGCCGTGCTTGGTGAAATCGAGCGCCTGCGGAAAATTCTCAGCACTTACGACTCCGGGAGCGAAGTGAGCCGACTCAATGCAACCGGCGGACCGATGAACTGCTCAGTCGAGTTGCTCGATGTGTTGAATGCGTACGAATCTTGGACAGCACGCACGCGCGGCGCTTACAATGGACA
>CAMAWP010000045.1 GCA_945861765.1 Akkermansia muciniphila
AGCCTTATTTTCTTCCCTCTCGAAACACTCAGTTTTCCGGCATTTCCCTCTGGGTTCGATTCCAAACGGTCCCTGAGCAGGAATCTTTCTGTCCCGAATCTGGCTCCGCAGAGGGTCCATCTCCAAAGCTTCGGAGTGCAGTAGTGCAGTCGTCCTTCCGCCGCCAAGTGAACCTGCCGTCACAGCCCTTGGAAGTCTGACTTTCCGCCGAGATTTTGCGAAATCGCGCGTTATTCGAGACTTGCACGAATATACAAACTACTTGTATGTTCGCGCGGTGACCAGCGCAGCCAAAACCGCAGCCAACGCGCTCTTCGCGATTGCCGAAGGGCAGCAAGGCTATTTCACGTCCAAGCAGGCAGCCGAGGCAGGATACCAACTCGGCAGTCAGGCGCATCACGTCAAATCAGGAAATTGGGTGCGCGTTGAACGGGGCATCTATCGGCTGACGCGTTTCCCGCAATCGTCCGAGGAACAACTCGTCATCTACGCCCTTTGGTCACGCAACAGATCTGGTGAACTGGAAGGGGTTTACTCACACCAAACCGCGCTCAGCATCCATGAGCTCTCCGATGTGAATCCGGCCAAACTCCACATGACGGTCCCAGCCGCGTTTCGGCGAACAGCTAAAACCCCGAACGTGCTGGTGCTGCACCGCTCAAATCTCAATGAAAATGACGTCGAACCCCGGCAAGGATTCGACGTGACTCGCCCGCTCCGCAGCATCGCCGATCTGGCGACCGCAGAATCCACTTCCCGCGACATTGTTGAGCAAGCCCTGATTGAAGGGCGACGGCGTGGAGTGATTACCGCACGGGAAATCTCGGTGCTTGGACGCAACGCGCATTTCCCGCTGTGGTTCAAGGAACTGCTTGCCGCGAACACCAAATGAAGCCACCTCGCAAATATGCCTCGGCGGCCGCTTTCCGGGTCGCATTGGAAGACCGGCTCAAACGGCTGGCACAGGAAGAAAACATTGATCTCCAACGAGTGCGCCGACAGGCCGCGTTCGACCGACTGCTCTGCCGCCTATTTGCAAAACCGGACGCCCCGTGGCTTTTGAAAGGCGGCTAAGCGATGGAGTTGCGTCTGAAGACAGCTCGCACCACGCGCGATATGGATCTCGCTTTGAAGCAACTCCCGATGCCGACTCGGGATTGGGATGCCAACGCCTCAACAGTTCTCGAAGCGTTGCGCGAAGTCGGGCTGTTGGATTTGGGTGATTTCTTCACTTTTGTATTTGGCGATGCGGTTCAGGATTTGGACGCTGCGCCTTATGGCGGCGCTCGCTTCCCGGTTGATGCGCGCCTGGCTGGGCGCTCGTTCGTAAAGTTTCACTTGGACGTGAGCACAGGGGATGTGTTGCGCGAGCCTTACGAATCTCTTGCGGGGCGAGATTGGCTTGGATTTGCGGGTGTCGCCAGCGCGACTTTTCGGGCGGTTTCACCCGAGGAACAGTTCGCCGAAAAACTGCACGCTTACACCTTGCCGAGGGTGGGACGGGAAAATACTTGCGTGAAAGATTTGGTGGATTTGGTTTTGCTGATCGAACGAACCGGCATGAATGCCGCCCGTTTGCCGAAAGCGATTCGTGAGACATTTCAACGCAGGGAGACGCACGAAATTCCGCCTGCACTCGCTGCGCCACCCGCTTCCTGGTCCAAGCCCTTCTCAGAGATGGCAGTCGAATGCGGACTTGCACCAAATATGGAGGGGCAATTTGAGGTGGTCGCTAAATTCTTCAGCGGCTTGAGCCTGTGACACCAACGGGCAACCATGAGCGCATCCGGCTCCAATGACGCAAAACTTGCTGAAGCGCTTGCGGAGTGCGAACGGCTGCGCGAGGAGAATCGGCAATTGCGTGGCCGATTGGAGATGCCCATCCCGGAAGTTGCGGTGCCCCCCGCTGCTGCGCCCGCCCCGGCAGGCACGATAACTTCCAAGTCCAGCCCGGAAGAAAAGGTGAGATTTTTCCTCAGTCTTTTTCGCGGGCGCGAAGACGTATATGCGGTGCGGTGGGAGGGACGCAATGGAAAGGCGGGATATTCCCCCGCGTGCAGAAGGGTTTGGGGCAAACCGTTCCCCAAGCATTCGGAAGAACCGCAGGAATACTTCCCGTTGACCGACCAGGTCATTAAGGACCATTTGATGGGCAAACTCACGGCAGGCGTTTACCCGCTGTTGGCCGATGAGACGTGTTGGTTCCTCGCCGCTGATTTTGACAAAACGACCTGGCAGGAAGACGTGCGGGCGTACCTCCACACATGTGGCGAGTGGAAAGTGCCCGCCCTGCTCGAACGGTCACGCTCGGGACGCGGCGGTCACATCTGGATCTTCTTTGCGGGTCCACTGCCCGCCCGCCTCGCTCGAAAACTCGGCGCGGCCATTCTAACCCGGACCATGGAGCGACGGCATCAATTGGGTCTCGATTCCTACGACCGCTTCTTTCCGAGCCAGGACACCATGCCCAAAGGCGGCTTCGGCAACCTCATCGCCATGCCCTTGCAGCATCTGCCGCGCGGTCATGGCAACAGTGTTTTTCTCGACGCAGAGTTCAACCCATACCCTGACCAGTGGTCGCTATTGTCGGGCGTCCGGCGGATGGAATTTAGTGAAGTTGAGAGCGTTGTGCGGGAGGCCGAACGGAGTGGAGACATCATCGGTGTCCGCCGCAGTGTGACGGACGAGGAACAAACCGAAGAACCATGGACGCTGCCACCCTCCCGGAAGAAGCAGGACGAAGTCATCTCCGGTCCGTTGCCAGCGAAAGTTCGTGTTGTTCGGGGCAATCTGGTCTTTGTCGAAACGGAAGGATTGCCGTCCGCAATGTTGAATCGCTTGCATCGGCTCGCAGCGTTTCAAAACCCGGAGTTCTATCGCGCCCAGGCTATGCGTCTGTCAACCTTCGACAAGCCACGCGTTATTCGTTGCGCTGAGGAATTTCCGAAACACGTCGCCTTGCCGCGCGGTTGTCTGGGGGAAATCATCGCGCTGCTCGAATCACACAAGGTGGTTGTGGACCTTGACGACCAGCGATACGCCGGTCCGCCGCTTGACGTGACATTTCACGGCCTACTCCGACCCGACCAGCAAGCCGCTGCCAGCGACATGCTGGCCCACGATGATGGCATCTTGTCCGCCACAACCGCTTTTGGAAAAACGGTCGTGGCCGCTTGGCTGATCGCCGCACGAAAAACAAATACCTTGGTGCTGGTGCATCGCCGCCAACTTTTGGACCAATGGCGCGAGCGGCTCGCGTCATTCCTGAACATGCCCGTCAAGAGCATCGGACAGATTGGCGGAGGACGACGACACCCGAACGGGATGATCGATGTTGCGGTCATCCAGAGTCTCAATCGAAAGCAAGTCGTGGATGATCTGGTAGCCAATTACGGCCACGTCGTCGTGGACGAGTGCCACCATCTCTCCGCCGTGAGCTTTGAGCAGGTGCTCCGGCAGGTGAAGGCGCGCTACGTCACCGGCCTCACCGCCACACCGCAGCGCAAGGATGGCCATCACCCGATTATCGTAATGCAGTGCGGTCCCATCCGTCATCGCGTGAATGCAAAGGAGCAGGCCCTCGCGCGACCGTTCATCCACACCGTCATTCCCCGTCCGACCAATTTTCGAATGCCACCCTCGGCGGATAAACCCGAGATGCACGAGTTGTATGCCGCGCTGGCCGGAAGCACGGCTCGTAACGATCTCATTTTCGAGGATGTAGTGACCTGCATCAAGGCAGGACGCTCCCCGATTCTGCTTACAGAACGCACCAGCCAAGTGGACGAATTCGCCTCCAGAATTGCTGCTCTGGTTAAAAACGTTGTGGTATTGAAGGGTGGTATGGGGGTGAAGCAACGGCGAGCCGTAGCCGCGCAACTGATGGCGATTCCCGACGGTGAAGAGCGAGTTCTTCTGGCTACGGGTCGTTACATCGGTGAAGGCTTCGACGACGCCCGACTCGACACACTCTTCCTTGCCATGCCGATTTCATGGAGCGGGACGCTCCAACAATATGTCGGTCGCCTCCATCGTCTTCACGACAATAAGCGTGAAGTCATCGTTTACGATTATGTGGACGACGCCGAGCCGATCCTCTCCAAGATGTACGCCAAGCGAGTGCGCGGTTACGAGGCGGTCGGTTACGTAATCAGCGCTCCCCAGTGAACGAAGCAAGGTGTGGCCGGGAGTGGTATCCAGTGGTGAGGAGTTCAGTCCAAGTCCCTACGGTGGCATGGAATGGTGGTCTTTCCCCTCACTTTTGCCCTGGAATCATGCGTTTTCCTCATGAAACCGCTTTGGGAATAACCACGAGGGTTCGATTCCCTTCACCCGCTCCATTCATTATCAAACACTTACGACGCAGTGCAGTAACAGTGCAGTAAAGTGAGCGCGAATTCGATGCGCGGAATCTCTCCGAAAATCCTGCTTCGATTCCTCTTTCGCGCTTCGGCAAACTCACGGCGTTCCTTCTTCACCTTGTCCGTGGCTTCGCCGGGGATAAACGCCGACGAAGTGAAAATGAATTGGAGGGACTCGATCTTTTCCAGCTCCTTTTTCAGGGCTTCGTAGGCGTAAATGGAGAAACACGATGCCGCCACCTTGAGCTTGGAACCTGGCTTGAGGGCCTGCTTGAGGTCGTTGCCGAGAAGGCGGTTGATATTGTCGATAATCTCCATTCGCAGAGTGAGCTTCTGGATTCGTGCCCGTCAGGTTGCCCTCGGTTTTCTCCTTTTCGCGGTGGCGTCCGGCCCCGTTCCGGCCCCCTGGGCTGCGAGACCGGCTTTGATCCACTGGTCAACCTCAGAGGCAAGGAATTTCCAAAGCCGCCCGAGCTTGTGCGCGGGCATGCTTTTCCGGGTGATCCACTTGTAGATCGTGTCCGGATTGACCCCGAGATGCGCTGCGATCTCGTCCACGGATAACCAGCGTTCTGGCATAAGGAACCTTTCCGTAATCGGCTCCAAAAGGGCACGAGTGCCGGAAAACATCTGTTTCAGCATGAAATGCTATCGGGTTTGTCCAAGAAGACCAGTCCAAAGCCAGTTGAAGCCGGATGGGGAAGCACGGAACACTCCGTCAAGCCACGTGAGCAGCGACGGCAGTCCGCCGGTTTTTAGTCGGAACTTGAGAGCAACATCGCGGCGGGAAACTCCTCGTTCCCGCATCTCCATGATTTGCTGGTTGCGTTTTCGAGTCGCGATCATCTGTGCAATGGCTTGAAAGCATCGCAAAACTGCGACAATTCTGGCGGAGCAGGCTTGTTTTGCGCCGGGTCGATCCGTTTATTCCAACGACGGTTCGAACTCTTCGGCGGATTGTGATGAGAGATTGTTTTGCATGATCAGCCGAGCGCAAGCATTCCAGCGCAAGAGGGCTTCATCATTGCCTTCCGGACGGATCGCTTCGGCTTTTTCATACCAGTCCATCGCGTCTCGAAGCCATTCGTAAGAGGCGAATCCAGACCCTGGAGAACCTATGTGAAGCTGCGCTTTGGCGCGTCTCTCCGCGATGATCCCGGCGTAGTAAGCGCTTTCGTAAGGGCTGCGCAGGCGGGCGAGAATTTCCTGAGCTTCCGTGAGGCTGATGGTGTGGCCTTGGCCGAACTGGTCGGTGAAAGCAAGGAGCAAAACAACCAGTGCTTGCTGGTTGTCGGGATCGGTTCGCAACACGTCCAGACAAATGCTCTCCGCTTCACCTGGTTCATTGAGGAGCCGGTAACGAATGGCGCGTTCAAGCGCGGCGGGAATGGCCTCTTTTGACAGGGGCTTGAGTTCGAACATCTCGCTATCCAGCATAAAAGCAGTTGAACTGTGTTGACCTGATCTTCTCGTGGTCCTTCCTGGACGTTAATCCCAGCTTCAACCCGGGCATTTTTCGATCACCCTTGTCAATGACCGGGAGCGCCTACTCCTTTGGCCGGAGCAGTCGCAACAGTTTTTTGAGCGGATCGTAAAATTCATCTACCACGCGCTCTTTAAGGGGAATAATTGCGTTGTCGGTAATGGTGATGTTTTCAGGGCAAACCTTGGTGCAGCATTTTGTGATGTTGCAATAACCGATCCCTTGAGCCTTCTTCAGATCCTCCAATCGATTTTCGGTATCCAAGGGGTGCATTTCCAAAGCCGCCGTATAAACGATGAAGCGCGGACCGATGAACTCCTCGTGCTTGTGGTGATCGCGAAGGACGTGACAGACGTCCTGACAGAGAAAGCACTCGATGCATTTCCGGAATTCTTGGACACGATCAATGTCCTCCTGAACCATCCGCCACGTCCCATCGGGCGCATCAGGAGGGCGCGGCTTGAATTTTCTGATCTTCTTTTTGACTCGGAAATTCCAGGAAACATCGGTCACCAGGTCCTTGATGATTGGAAACGCTTTCATCGGCTCAATCGTCACCGGTTTGTCGAGCGGGAGCTCATTCAACCGTGTCATGCACATGAGCTTCGGCATGCCGTTGACTTCTGCGGAACAGGAACCGCACTTTCCAGCTTTGCAATTCCAGCGGCAAGCCAGGTCATTCGCCTGTTTGGCCTGAATCTGATGAACGGCATCGAGCACCACCATTCCTTCAGAAATCTCGGCGGTGTAATCTCGGAATTCTCCGTTTTGTCCGTCGCCACGCCAAATTCTAAACATCGCCGTTTTCATCATCAGTGGAGTCTGTTACCTCGATGAATCATTTCATTTCCTCGATAATTTGGCTGAGCTCCGAGGGGATTTCCGGGATGGGTTCGCGCCTGATCTGCATGCTGCCGTCAGCTCCTCTCGAAAGGACCACGTTGACTTTACCAAACGCCGCGTCCTTATTGGTGTAGTCGTCCCGGAAGTGGCCGCCGCGACTTTCTTTGCGTTCGAGAGCAGAACGTGTGATGGCCTCCGAGACGGTCAGCAAGTTGGTCAGGTCGAGCGCGGTGTGCCATCCGGGATTGTACTCGCGATTGCCATGGACGATCACTTTTTCCGCGCGCTTCCAAAGCTGATCAATCCCCTCGAGCGCTCGCACCATCTCATCTTCTTTGCGCACGATGCCAACAAGATCTTGCATCATTTCCTGCAAGTCATGTTGGACGTCGTACGCGCTTTCACCCCTTGCGCTAGGGCCTGCGCTGCGCTCAAAAGGCTCCAGGGCGTTGTGCGCCACCTCATCGACCTGGCCGGCATCGATGGCCCCGAGCTTATTTTCCTTGGCAAACTTGGCGGCGAATTCTCCCGCGCGCTTTCCAAAAACCAACAAGTCAGAAAGCGAATTGCCGCCAAGCCGGTTCGCGCCATTAATTCCAGCCGCGCATTCTCCTGCCGCAAAAAGGCCGGGCAACCCGGACATCTGAGTGTCCGAGTTCACCCGAATTCCACCCATGACATAGTGTGTCGTCGGGCCAATTTCCATCTGCTCTTTAGTAATATCGATATCGGCCAGTTGTTTGAACTGGTGATACATGCTGGGCAGCTTCCGCTTGATGTGGTCGGCAGCGTTCGGAAGCCTTTGCTTGATCCAGGCAATATCCAAAAAGACCCCGCCATGAGGACTGCCACGCCCCGCTTTTATTTCCCGGACGATGCAGCGGGCGACATGATCCCGAGTGAGGAGTTCAGGAGGGCGACGCGCATTCTTATCGCCTTGGGTGTAACGCCAGCCTTCATCCTCGGAGTCAGCGGTCTGGGTTCGATAATTGTCCGGAATGTCATCGAACATAAAACGGCGGCCCTGGTTATTGACCAGGATACCCCCTTCGCCGCGCACACCTTCCGTCACCAGAATCCCGCAGACGCTCGGTGGCCAGACCATTCCGGTGGGATGAAACTGCACGAACTCCATGTCGATCAGCTCCGCGCCCGCCTGAAAAGCGAGGGAATGGCCATCGCCAGTGTATTCCCAGCTATTGCTCGTGATCTTGTAAGCGCGGCCAATGCCTCCGGTGGCGAGAATGATTGCCTTGGCGCGAAATAGCTTAAACCGGCCGCGCTCTCGCTCATACGCGAAGGCCCCAACCACTCGATCGCCTTCCTTGAGAAGGCTCAGAACGGTGCATTCCATGTGCACGTCAATCCCTTGATGAATGCCGTGGTCTTGGAGAGTGCGGATCATCTCCAGGCCAGTGCGGTCTCCCACGTGAGCGAGCCGGGGATATTTATGTCCGCCAAAATTGCGCTGAAGAATGCGGCCATCTTGCGTTCGATCAAAAACCGCGCCCCACGCTTCGAGTTCGCGCACGCGATCCGGAGCTTCCCTGGCGTGCAGCTCAGCCATGCGCCAATTGTTGACATATTGGCCGCCGCGCATTGTGTCGGCGAAGTGAACTTTCCAGTTGTCACGATCGTCCACGTTGGCGAGGGCTGCGGCGATGCCGCCTTCAGCCATTACGGTGTGAGCCTTTCCCAGAAGAGATTTGCAGACCATCCCAACCGAGACGCCTCCTGCCGATGCTTCAATGGCCGCCCTCAAGCCGGCACCGCCAGCTCCGATCACCAACACGTCATGTTCGAAGGTTTGGTATTCTGGCATCAGGAAATGCGGGTTGAAAGTTGAGCAGGGGGAGTGGCGTGCATTGGATCGCGTGTTAGAGAATTCTCAAATCGGTCCAGATGTTCATCGAGCACATCCGAATGTAAAGGTCAGAAAACCCAACCCAAAAGAGGCTCATCCAGGCCCAGAGCATGTGCCGCCGATTAAGACAACTGACGCAGTTATAGGTCTTCTGCCGGGCTGGAGCTCGAGAAAGTTGGTCGAGGACTCCTCCAACCAAATGGCGAAATGAATGGCACCCAAGTGTATAACCTCCAAGAAAGATCACGTTCAACGCCAGGACAATTGTGCCGACCCTGATTCCGAACGAAGCTTTGCCAGAAGAATCGGCAAACCACAAAGCTTTCCAGACATCATGCGAAAGGAAGATCAAGAAGAGCATTGCTAGATACAAAAAATAACGATGCACATTCTGCATAATGAGCGGGAAGGATTGCTCACCGCGGTAATGTTTGCGCGGCTCGCCCACAGTGCATGCGGGGGGATCGCTCCAAAACGACTTGTAGTAAGCGCCCCGGTAGTAATAACAGGTGAGACGAAAACCGCCTGGCGCCCAAAGAATCAGGAGCGCCGGCGACCATATCATCCATGCTGGCCACCAGGATGGCTTAGGTCCAAACCAGCTATGCGGCGAGTCGCCAAAAAATTCAGGCGAATAAAACGGCGAGAGGTAGGGTCCCGAATAGTAGTGCTGCCCCTGAAACGCCGCCCAAGTCGAATACGCAATGAAAGTGGACAAACCCACGAAGATCAACAGCGGTTGCGCCCACCAGGCGTCGGGACGCATTGTTTGCCCGAAGGACTGTTGCCTTAGTGATGCGCGCGCGGAGTCCATAAATCGGTTTCAGAAGTGAGCTAGACGTCAAGACGTGACAAAGATGGGGTGTTGAATCGAGAGGCTTCGAAAAATGAGGCAGCGTGCTGTGGTTTGCTGGACGCTATAAATTCGCACTCGGCTGGCATGCGGCGAATTTACCTGACAGCGCTTTCGAAGCAAGCGCCCAGTAAAAAATTTCGAAGTAAGGGATGTGAATTTACACTATCAGGAAAACTTTTGCCTATGGATTTTTCAAAATTGCTAGAAATTGCTTCAGCGCCAGTGAGAGCACTTTGTCCTTTTTGTAGAGACCAGCCAATGGGCGGTAGAAGTCCCCGTCCTGAATTTCCACTTGAGCCAAGGTTTGTTTGCTCACTTCCTGGACGATGGTGCTTTGAGGGACAATCGAGATTCCGGCTTCGATCTCCACCGCGCGTTTCACTGTTTCGACGTTGTCGAACTCCATCACGTGCTGAATGGCGACGTTGTTATCCTTGAGAATCTTGTCGATCGCCTTGCGAGTCGGGATGTCCGGTTCGAAACCGATGAATCTCTGTCCTGAAATCGCGCCGAGTTTAATCGCCTTGTGTTTGGCCAGCGAATGCTGCGGGTGACAAATCAGCACCAGCTTGTCTTTGCGCAAAGGAACGATCTCCAGTTTTTTGTCCTTGAGCGGATAGGCGACCAAACCTAGATCGACCACATTACCCAAAACGTCTTCATAAACCTGATTCGACCGGCGATATTCCACATGTACGTTGACGGTCGGATAGCTCTTCAGAAATCTTTTGATGTAGGGCGGCAAATCATGCAACCCGATGCTGTAAATGGTGGCGACACGAATCGTCCCGGAAATGATATTCTTGGTTTCCTGGAGCTTGCTATTTAGGGAATCGTAGGTCTGGGTGATCTGCTTGCTGAATTCGTAAAGAACCTGGCCTTCACGGGTAAGCCGGAATTTCTTCTTGCTCCGCTCGATGAGGAGGGACTTGAACTGCCTTTCCAAAGAGCTGATTTGCTGGCTGACGGCTGATTGCGTAATCTTGTTAATCTGGGCTGCTCGAGAAAAACTTTCGGTTTCCGCCAAGTCGCAAAACACCTTCAAACTTTCAATCTGCATCATTAAATTGAAAGCGGAATCGAAGCCTAAGTCAACTTGTGTCACGGCTTTGGAGGCAGCCGTCTCAGTCAATTCGAGCACGAGTGCCGAGTCATTTGATCCTGCTCCTCATGGCTGTTGCAACGATTCGATTTTGAACTATCATCCAACTCGTGAATACTTTAAGGAAGGTGATTTTCACGGTGGTTTCTCCGTGCTCAGGGGGGATGGATGCTTCCCTGGTTGATCCATGGCTGCGGGGAGAGTTCTTTCGATATTATTGTTTAACTCCGATAATTTGCTGGCCGGTTCTCCACCGCGAATTATACTTTCGAACATGAATCACGTTGGCATCGGTTATGATGTGCACCCATTGGTTGAAGGCCGCAAGCTCATCTTGGGGGGCGTCGAGATAGCTTACTCCAAAGGGTTGGCCGGGCATTCGGATGCAGACGTCTTGATGCATGCGATTTGCGACGCGCTCCTTGGCGCTTTGGGAGAAAGCGACATTGGTCATTTCTTTCCGAATACAGATCCCCGTTGGCAGGGAGCGGCGAGCAAGACGTTTTTGCAGGAAGCGGCCCGACAGGTTAAATTTCGCGAAGGGACGATTGTGAACATAGATGCTACCGTGATTGCCGAACAACCGAGGCTTGCCCCGCATGTGTCAGCCATGAAGGAGAACATCGCTGCCGCTCTAGGAATTAACCTGAAGCGCGTGGGTGTTAAAGCCACTACCAACGAACATCTTGGTTTCGTTGGCCGAGAAGAAGGCATCGCAGCGATGGCGGTGGCAAGCGTTGAATTGCCGGAATAAACGTATGGCCAAAGCGGAAATAAGTTGGAAGGGACACACCGAAGAAGGGACTAAGCGGGAAGTCTATGCCCAAAAAGTTGGCGACCGGTGGAAGTTCTTCGCTCGCGGTCAGCGCTATGATCGTTGGCTGGCGATGGAAGAACCGCCTCTGCAAGACTGGCTCGAACTGCTCGACGCTGTGCAACGACGCATCGGCCGTCGGCTGCAACGGCCTGAAGAAGAAGCCCGAATAAAGAAAGCTATCGCCGAACGTTATCCGGGAACGACCTTCTAGAATGAAATCAGCGCCGTTGATACTTGTCTCGCCGAGCACACAGCGACGTGGAGCGGAGTTTTCTGACTATTCCCTCAGCTTGTCGGATGCGTATCCGCAAGCCATCATTACGGCTGGAGGCATTCCCTGGATCATGTCATGCACCCCTTCCGCTGAACTCGTGGCGGAATCTGTGCGGCGTTGCGACGGTGTTATGCTGACTGGAGGAGATGATATTCAACTCGAACTTTACGCCTCCAACCCCTCACCGCGCCTTCGAAAGACCGTCAGCGCACCCGATCTCTTTCGCGATTTAACAGAGTTGCTCTTGATTGACGAAGTTTTCCGCCAGCGCAAGTCGTTGCTGGCAATTTGCCGCGGACAACAGATCTTGAACGCAGCCCTTGGTGGCACATTGGTAGTCGATATTGCCAGCCAGGAACCTCGCGCCATCAACCACAGCCGAACCGATTTGAAGGACAAGATTGTCCACGAAATCAGCTTAATCCCGGATTCGCTGATGTTCCGGGTTTTTGGAAGGCGAACCCTGGGCGTCAATAGCTCTCACCACCAAGCGGTCTGTCGAGTCACAAAACTGCTCCGTGTTACTGCCACGAGCACCGACGGCACCATCGAAGCATTGGAGTTAAGCCGAGCCGACAGCCAGCTATTGCCTTATTTGCTCGCCGTGCAATTCCATCCCGAGCGCTTGGTCGGACGGCACCCCGAGTTTTTGGAATTGTTTCGAAGTTTTATCCTGGCTTGCGCCCCGAAATACAAAAGATCGTTATGAGTGCCAAAATCATGGTGGTTGATGACGAACCGGGCATCCGATCCCTCCTCACCAAATTTCTAACCAAAGCCAATTACGAAGTGATCCAGGTGGCGGATGCTGCGGCTTTGAAAGGGCTTTTTGGAGGCCCGCAGCCTGAGGTGATTTTGCTCGACTTGAAATTGCCCGATGCCGACGGTTTGGAATTGCTGCCCCTGATCAAGAAGCGATGGTCCCAAACTGAAATAATCATCCTGACCGGCCATGCCACGCTGGATGCAGCGGTGAATGCAACGAAGCTGGGAGCTTACGATTTCCAGAAAAAGCCGTTCGACCACAAATCGCTTCTTCTTTCAGTGGAGCGGGCCTTGGAACATAAACAACTGACCGAACAAGCCAATTCGTTGCGTCAGGCGCTCTCCACCATGAGCGGGGGAGCGTCGCCCATCTTCCAAAGTCCAGCCATGAAAGCTGTGGTTCGCGCAGTGGAACGGGTCGGCCCCAGCGACGTCTCCGTTTTGATCACCGGAGAAAGCGGCACTGGCAAGGAAGTGATTGCCGATTTAATTCATGCGATGAGTCCTCGTTCCAAGGGGCCTTTTATCAAAATCAATTGCGCCGCACTGCCTCGGGAACTTATCGAAAGCGAACTCTTCGGGTCGTCGAAAGGAGCCTTCACGGGCGCCCAGGCCGATCGTGAGGGTTTGTTCCGCCAGGCTGAAGGCGGGACTCTTCTGCTGGACGAGCTGGCCGAAATGCCCGTCGATACTCAGAGCAAGTTGCTGCGCGTGTTGCAGGAAAAGGAATATCGGCCCGTCGGTGGGCGGACCAATCATAAGGCCGATTGTCGCGTGATCGCTTCGACCAACCGACCGGTCGAAGAAGCGATCAAGGAAGGTAAATTGCGCCAGGATCTTTACTACCGGATCAGCACGATCTCGATTCTCCTGCCGCCGCTTCGGGAACGGCGGGAAGATATCTTGCCTATGGCCGGCAGTTTTCTGAAACGCTACGCGGCCCAGGCGGGTCGGAATATCACTGGCTTCTCCGAGGGCGCGGCCGAACAATTGCGCAAGTGCGATTGGCCGGGAAATGTTCGCCAGTTGCAGAATCAAGTGCAACGGGCCGTCTTAATGACCGAAGGCCTGCTTGTCGATGTGCAGGACCTGTCGATCGAACAGGCCAGGGTTGGTCAGGAAGACACCGACCTGACTCTGCTGGAAGGAATGGAGCGGAACACCATCGTGCAACTGCTCAAAGAGACTTGTGGCAACAAGCTGGAGACAGCCAAACGACTCGGGATTGGCCGTCAAACCCTTTACAATAAGATCAAAGCCTACGGGATTGATCCCTGACGGAAAGGGGAAGCTATCGGAGTTTTGGAAAGCAATACTCCGTTGCTCGGTATCATTTAGTAATCGACGCGGACTCGATAGAACCGGCTGCTACTCGCTGTATCCGAATCTTGGATCTGGATCGTTTTGCCCGTCCCATTGGTGCTGACTAAGATTTTCCATGACCGCGGAAAATCGGTCGTGAACTCCAGATGATTTGGTCTGTTGCTCACGCTCATCCAGGAAATCTCCCGTCCGCCAGCACCCTTCGGCATGACCTGCACGCTCAGCAAGGAAATGTCCGCGTAAGCGAGGTCTTGAAATGTCGGGGTGGCTGATAGAACTGGCAGGTCTTCCAGAGGGCTACCGAGCGCCAGCCGAAAAATGCTATTGGAACTGGACGTGTTGTTAAAGCGATTCAACACATTGGTTCCACTGACGACTCGGCCAAAAACCGTAAATCCACCATCCACAGAATCCAAGAACGCATTGTTGGCCAAGTTAAAGAACCATTGAGAGCTGGCTGAATTCGTTGCGCCGCCCACTCGCGCCATGGCCAGTGTGCCATAGACGTTGCTGAAGGTGCGGCCAACATTGTATTCGTTCGTTACGGTTCCGAAGATAGGAATGGGATCGATGCTGTTGGTGCCAGACCGAGATGCGACGTAAAAGCCGCCTCCTTGGATAACGAACCCGGGCTTCCAGCGATGGAAAATCATCTTGTTGTAAGCACCGCTCTTTACGTAACGGAGAAAATTCTCAACCGTGGCGGGCTTGTCGGCGTCGAATAACTCCACTTCCAGATTCCCGAGGGGAGTACGAAATTGCGCCAAAGTTCCCGCGCAAGACAAAAGCGACCCGGCCATGAGCGAGAACAGACCAATGATGCGGCAAAGCCAATTCATGGTCGGCGACAATGGAGAAGCGGAAGCAGATTGCAACCACTAAGCTATGTGCGCGCCCGGAGCTGCCGCCTCAGGAGTCCGTTGTTAGCTATGATGCGGTAGGTGTGTTCTCCCGGAAGGGGCCGACGCCAGAATTCCCCGCCGGCACTTTCTAAGATTAATCCGCCCGCGGCAATGTCCCAGAGGCGTACGCCGGATTCCAGATAGGCATCGAAACGGCCGCTAGCAACATAAACCATGGCCAAAGCTGCCGCGCCAGTGATGCGCACCTTCCGGACGCGATGAATCAGGTAATTGAACGTTGGGAGCGTAGCTTCCAGCGTCTCCGGATACTTGGCAAAACCTAGTGAAACGATAGCTTCCTTCAGTTTAGTCCTGCGGCTTGCCCGAGTAATCTTGCCATTCAAGCGGGCGGGTTGACCTCGAATGGCCGTCCAAAGTTCATCGCAAAACGGATCATAAACCACCGCAACCCAGGTCTGATACTCTTCGCGGAAGCTGTTTTGTCTTGGGCGTTTTACATTCGTGTTTCGGATTTGCAGCGCGATGGAAACGCAGGCGTGCGGAATGCCATAGCTAAAATTCACCGTCCCATCGATCGGGTCCACTACCCAGCGCGCCGCAGCTTGCTGATCTCCGAGAACTCCCTCTTCGCCCAGGATCGAAATGTTTATGAACTCAGACTGCAGCCGTTTCTCGATCATCTTCTGAGCGCGGACGTCCAGTTCCAACTTAATGTCATGTTGCTGTTCTTCGTTAATTTTCTTAACGGCTCCCAAATTCTTCCGCATCAGTTGCCCCACCTCTCTTGCGGCTTCGACTGCACAATCGAGGGCACGTTTCAGTTCTTTCAGATTCATGACGCTGTTTATCGCACCTTCTGTTGTGGCAGCGCGAGCCAGAAAGCGTGGTTGCCCACCACCAAGATCCGCTCCGAAGTCACCCGTCGATTTGTCCCGCACCAGTTGAGAATGAACCGTGGCAAGAGAAAGCTGGGGAGGTTTGGGGACAGATCGAGCCTCTGCTCGGAAGGCGTTGAGGCGAGCCTGAGGATCAGCTCGGATGATCGGAGATGGCCGACGTTCCTTCATCCACGCTCTCGGAGCGTGGAGCTGTCTTCTTGATCGCACGTTCGAGGTCTGCTTTGAAGATGTAACGGTTTTTTGGCGTGATCATAACGTGTTTCCGTAAACCGTGATGCCGACGAATGACCAGCAAGCGGTGATTTGGCCGAAGTGTGCTCGACCAGTTTTCCGCCAAACCGGCAGGGCGCCGTTTCGAGACAGATTCAATATCCTCCAACGCAATCCGTCTCACGCAAATGCCAAACAGGGTCACTTTAAGATGACGCTGAGTGATGTGGTAACGGAGATAGGTAAGAAACCAGACACACAGCAGGGTGAACACCAGCGAGCTTAACGCAACAAACACCGACATTTTCATAGCGATAGCTGAATCATCGGGTTGATTGCGGCTCCGACGCGTTAGGCTAGCGCCCCGCTGCCTTCGGCTTCGCCAGCTCGGGCAAGCCGGCGGCCCAACGGCTTAAGTGGCGGAAGATTTCCCAGTTGTCGTGTTCCTTAATGGCAACTCCACCGATCCCTTCTCCCTTCAACGCCGAATCGGTGATCCATCCAGCATCCGTAACAACGACGATCCGGCCTTGGCCAGGCTCGGACACAGCCAGGAGCACTCCTGGTGAGTTGCGCGATCCGCTGAGTGGCTTTTGCGTCAGATCATTCGCGACCAAAGCACGCGGCTTCCCGGCATGAGTCTTGTCGAGTGCCAGAGAATTGCCCGTGTAGTACGCCCAGGCGAGTCCTCCGATGATCGGCGTCTCCTTCGGCACGACGATTCTTTTCACGTCCGTGTAGAGATTGGTGAACTGAATTCCAAAATGGGATAACAGTTTGTTGGTGTCATCGATCTCGAGATTGTGATTCTCCTGATTGCCCATGACGATCAAACTGCCACCCGTCCGGACGAACTTCGTCAGAGCCTCGACATCGGCCTTGGAGAAATGGGATGGCGCAGGATTTTTTCCAACCGCTTTGTCGCTAGGATTGGCGATGAGCACCAACTTGACGTCGGTAAGTGTTTCTGAAGTTAACGGCTTGTTATGAATCCGCACATCAAAGTCGTCGCGCATTTGTTGCAAGACACCGCTGTACGTGCCGTCGGGCAGATAGCGGCTCTCGCCTTCGGCATTGTAATAACGGCTGTAGAGCAAAACAGGTTTGGTTCTTGTCGCGGGAGCCGCCGTGAGGGCAGCGCTTGAGAGGACAAGGAGAATCGCAGTGAGTTTCACATGCCACGTCCAACGAAGAATGAATGAGGTCATCAGCACTTTTTCGTTTAGCTCGCGAAGATTAGCCAGCTTTTTTTGAGAGTGAACCAACCGACTCAACTGAGTCGCGGGACGGCACCGATGGAGGCGATGGCACCTCGGCATCTCCTCCGTCGCCGCCTTCGCTGCCGTCGCGAGACTCTCCCTGCCTCAATTCCGTCAGCAGAACGCGCTGGAGACCGGGTGGCGTCCACAGCCCGCCGGGACGGAACATTTAGTATCGGGGGAACCATCAACTCGATGCTCCATTGAAACGGTGTCGAATACTCCATGCCGGGCCGCGAAACGCGAGGCTGATTGCCGCCCGGACCTTTCAGGACGTCATGACGCTTCCGGCAAAGCTGAAGGCTTCTCAGCCATCTCGCGTTGTGGCTGCTGATCTCCCTGACTACCCCTCTTACTCGGGCACGGGAGAAGACAAAGCACCGCTGGCAGGAAAGACAGCACTGTGATCAACGCCCCGGCGAACGCGATCGCCGAAAGAAGCCCAAAATGGACGACAGGCGGAAACGATGAGAACCAGAAAATGGAGAAGATGCAAATCATGATGACGCTCGTGAAAATGATGGGGCGGCCTTTGACGCGAAAAGTGTTTGACACTGCTTCACTCGCCGAGATCGCCCGGCGGTGCTCATCACGCCAATGAGTGATGAAATGAATCGAGTCGTCCACCGCTATGCCTAAGCAGATCGCGGCGACCATGATCGTAATCGAATTTAAAGGAATGTCCGCAAAACCTGCCACCGCAATCACGAATGCAACAGGGATCGCGTTGGTGATGAGCGACAACAAAGCCAAAAATGGCGAACGCCATAACAAGGTCAAGACCACACCGATCACCAGCGTCGTGATGCCAGCGCTGCTGAGTTGACTCCGAATTATCCGGCGGTCAGCTTCGAGGATCGAATGAATTCCTTTCGTGGCGGAAACGATCACTTTCTCCGGTTTCGTGCGCTGCGCAAAGGCGATGATGTCCTCCAACACTGCCAGGTAACGCTCCGAAGGCATGTCGCGAGTCCGAATGACCAGATAGGCCGTGCGAAAGGACTGGTCAGATAATGCGGTCAAGAAGGGATAGTTCTGCGATTTGAGGGCCAGAACGAAAAGGTTGATCAATAGAGGGCTCTCCGGAAGCTTGAAAGCATCGGGACGCTCGCCCTCCCAGATCTGGTTGATCATCGCAAGAAGTTGCGCGTAAGAATAAGCGCCCGAGACTTCCTTTTGCGATTGCGCGTAAAGCTGCAAACTCTCGACATATTTTAAGAAGGCAACTTGGTTGATCCCGTTTTCAGAGCCGGAATCGATTTCGATCTGGACGACATTGATGCCGCCATAGACCTTGTCCAATTCCTCCACGGCTTGGCGCGTCGGGCTGCGCCGGTTCAAAAATTCGACGGCTCGAATGTCGGTTCGAATCTTTCCGACACCTACCCAGTTGACTAGAATTCCGAGTGCTGTGATCCCTATAATCAGCTTTGCGTGTTTCGCGACATTGGCCGTTACCCAAACGCTCCAGGCACTTGTTCCTCCCGCGAACACGCGCGGGCTTGATTCCAATTCTGAAGGTGGCTTGGGCGGTTGCTGAAAGACGATTTTCAAAAACGAAAGTCCCGGTCCGAAAGTCATCAAGAAAATGAGGCCAACACCCACCGTTCCGAGTATTCCGAACTCGCGGATTTGTTGAACCTCGCTTGCGGTCAAGGATAACAATCCGATTGCGGTGGTGATAAGCGAAAAGGCGCAGGGCTTGAACGCTTCCTTTAGCATGATGGCAATGGCCTGATCGGTTCCATTCCCATCGCTTCGAGCCTGCTCGAAGGCTGTATAGACGTGGGCAAGCTGGGCGAGGTGAATCCCAGTCATTAACGGGAATAGCATCAATGAAAACACGTTCAGCGAGAAACCCAACGAATCCATAATCCCTGGAAGGATCAGGAGGATGAAAACCTGGTTCATCAAAACCAACCCAAGTATCTTCAACGAACCAAACGTCCACCAAAGAATCGCGATCAGGAATATGGTGGCCAAGGGAAGGAATTGGCGAAGGTCCGAACGAAGTGTCGAACGAATTTCTTCTTCGATCAAAGGCAGTGCCAGAACCTGGAAGCGCAATCCTTCGCGCTGAAAAGGGAGGAGCGTTGATTCAACCTCTTGGCGAAGTTTACGCTGACTTTCCGCCGTTTCCAGTCTCTTTCTATAAGTGACCGTGATTAACGCATGCCTGGAGTCTGCCGCAACCATCACATTGCGCATCAGCGGATGTCCGAGCGAAAACGTTTTCAATTTTTCCAACTCCGCACCAGTCGCCCCATTCGGCACCAGCGGGATCATTTCAAAAGAAAATCCTCGACGCACCGGCTTCACAGAATGGGTCAAGCTTTTGACATCTTCCACTCCCGACTGTTTCTGGAAGGCCTCGCTGACCCGGCGCACCGCATCGATACCCTTGATAGAAAAAACCTCGTCGCATTCCATGCTGATCACCGTCACTTCGACTTCCGACAGGATTTGTTTCACCTTCTCGTAACTCGATAAATTTCTCTGATCCCCTTCAAGCAAGACACGAGTTTCAGAAGTCACCTGGAAGCCGGCTAATCTGAGCAGCAAAGGGACGCACAACAGCCCTGTAAGAAGAAGTGACGCACGCGGGTAGCGAAGAAATGGGTTCCACATTTGGCTGATCACCGCTTGTCTTTAACTTGACCTAAAGAATATCTCAAGCTCTCGCGCTGCCCACGGCGCCGCCGACGTCCCGCCGCGCTGTCTTGGGCAATGCGATATTCTCCGAGCACCCGGTCCACCCGCAACCACGGCCAGCGCCCGCCCAGACTCTTCAAATACTCCGGCCAACTGCTCCACCGATACTCTCGCAACGGTTGCTCCGGCCCAAGCAACTTCGCTCGCGCCGGGTTCAAATGCACGTAATCACAGACGCTCTTCAAATACCCGCTCCCGCTGCCGTCCACGATCAGTGCCTTGTAGCGCCCGCTGAACAAGTGCCCGAAGAGTTTGTGCCGCCGATTGAAGCGCGAGGTGCAAGTGCCCAGAAACCACTTCATACCCAAAACCAGATTGGCCTGCGGCGTCTCGACCACCAGATGAAAATGATTTTCCATCAGGCACAGCGCATGCACCTGCCAGCCCGTCTTGGCGTTCGCCTCGCCCAGCGTGCTCAGAATGCGCTCCCGATCCGCGTCGTCCTTGAAGATCGGCTCGCGCCGATCGCCGCGGCTCATGACGTGATAGATCGCTCCCGGATACTCCACTCTCAGTTTGCGCGCCACGCCGCCGACCGTGAACAATTGCTGCTGAGTTGTCAATACTATTGACTGACCCCTTTACGAATCGCGGTATTCTTCGAAGCAATGCCCCATGGGCTGCAACGACGCGTAGGGCGTGATGTGATCCTTCGCTTTCGCGCCAAGAAGCTCCCAACACGGTTTTCCAGCGGCTTTTCCGCGGATGTCCCAGAGAGCGATGTCGATCGCGCCCATGGCACAGACCACCGCGCCGCGGCGACCGTTCATAGCGCTGCCAGTGTAGAGCTTTTCCAAAATCCGCTCCGGTTCGAGCGGGTTTTCCCCCAACAACATATCCTTCAAACCCAGGCCCATGGTGTGAGTGCTGTGAGCCTCGATGCAGGCTTTCGCTGCCCATGGGTTGACATCGGTTTCGCCAACCCCCGTGATTCCCTCGTCCGTGTGGACGAATACGATGATGTCGTCCTGGGCGGATGAGGTGGCGCCGGTGTTCAGGTCTGGCACCAGCATTACATGGCAGTCGATTCCGGTGATTTTCATGGTCCACTAACTAATAGGAGTTTGCTTTTTCACAGCGGACGCGACCATAGCCGTGCCATACGTGTTGGCACAAGAACAATGCCCAGCGATTCCAGCGTCCAATGGGGAGGATCCTGCCTTGCGATCTCCGAGTAAGGGTGATCGGGCAGGATTTTGAGCCTGACGTGGACAGAGAGGGAGTCTCAGGCCATGCGCAACCTCTTGCCACGAGGTGGCTACCCGAGTTGGCATATTTGGCTGCGACTGATCTTGGCGGGTCCACTCTGACTGACTCGTGACTGCGGGAATAAACCGGCTGACAATTATCCTTGAGGAATCTTCCAGCGTCTCGGAGGATGGTGGCATCCAGATGAACAGGCGCTTTTATCGAGTGAATCGGGATCTGCATTTGTACTTCGGATTATTCATCAGTCCGTTCGTGTTGGTCTTCGCTATCAGCGTGTTCTTTCTGGTGCATTCGCGCGCGCGATCTGGCGAGCCAGTCGGTGCTGCCGGTCCGATTGTCACAGATTTGTCCCTTCCTGCTGATCTGGAAACTGTGTCGGGACGGCAGCGCATCGACAAATTGAAGCCGGTGCTTGAGCGCCTGGGTGTCCAGGGTGAAATCGGCTGGGTTCAGTATTTCCCAAAACAACGCCGGTTGATTGTTCCGGTGACGGTTCCGGGCCGGTTGACCACGGTCACGCTGGATGTCACGAATCGGCAGGCAAGCATCGAGCGGCGGACGACCGGATTGGCGGACGCTCTGATGGTGCTTCACATGTCGCCGGGGCAGCACATGGCTGACATCCGCAAGAACTGGATTTACATGCGCTTATGGTCGTGGCTCGCGGACGCGACGGTGTACCTGACTTTGTTCCTTACGGTGAGCGGGTTGTATCTTTGGTATGTCCTGCGTGCCGAGCGAAAGGTTGGCATCGGTTTGCTGTCTGCGGGAGCTTTATCCTTCTTCGGAATCGTCTATGCCCTCTGGTATTGAACCCATGGATACGGACACGAAACCACGGGGCCAACGAGTGGTGGAAACGTGCATGACCTGGAATCGCAAGCTGCACTATTACGTTGGCCTGTACCTCTTGTTCTTCGTCTGGCTCTTTGCTTTCAGCGGTCTCCTGCTGAACCACTCGAGCTGGAAATTCGCTGAGTTTTGGCCAAACCGGAAGGAGACGATTTCCGAACGCCAGATTACCGCGCCCGCGCCGGGAAGTGATCTTGTGCAGGCGAACGATCTCATGGGGCAACTCGGTCTCATCGGCGAGGTCGAGTGGACCGCGACACGAGACAACACCAACCGCTTAGATTTTCGTGTGGCCCGCCCCGGACACGTCTTCGAGATCAAGGCGGACCTCGATCAAAAGCGGGCTACGGTGAAGCGGATTGAATTCAACGCCTGGGGAGTGATGCGCTTGCTTCACACCTTCACTGGGGTCAGGACGAATGACAGCAGAAACGAGCGCGACTGGATCCTCACATCGGTTTGGGCGTTCTCCATGGATGCTGTGGCCGTAGGTCTGATCATCATAGTTCTCAGCAGCTTCAGCATGTGGTACGAACTGCCGGAGAAGCGTCGTTCGGGCGCGATTATTTTGGCCTTTGGTTTTCTGAGCTGCGGCCTGTTTTGCATGGGGCTTCGTTGGCTTTACTGAGTGACTCAACAAAGCCTCGATCGCCGTAATTTCCACATGGATGTCAATGGTTTTGCGAGTTTTGGTTCCTCTGTGATGGCTTTGCAGCACATGATCCTGCGCCGAGTAGCGGACTGATTCGCAGGAAAACAGTGCCGGTTCGGTCTCCCACTGCTTGACGAGCGAATGACTTTTTGAAGGTGTGCGTCAATCATGATGGGTTCTTCGCGCCATCAAGCCAGAATATCGTGCGCCACATTGCCGTGGACGTCGGTGAGGCGGAAGTCGCGGCCGGCGTAGCGGTAAGTCAAACGCGTGTGGTCAATGCCCAGAATGTAGAGCAGCGTGGCGTGAAGGTCGTGCATGTGCACGGGGCTTTCGACCGGGCTGTAACCGAAGTCGTCCGTGGACCCATAGGTGAGGCCGCCGCGCACGCCGCCACCGGCCATCCACATCGTGAAAGCCTGGGGGTGGTGATTGCGGCCGTCCCCGTTTTCGACCATCGGCGTGCGGCCAAACTCGCCGCCCCACAAGACGAGCGTGTCTTCCAACAGTCCGCGCCGCGCCAGATCCTCGAGCAAACCGGCGATGGGTTTGTCAACTTTGGCGCACTCCTCGACGGTTCCTTCTTTCACTTTCTTGTGATGATCCCACGTGTAGTCCGTCGAGACTTGGATGTAGCGCACCCCACGTTCGGCAAATTTTCTGGCCAAAAGACATTGCCGACCGAAATTGTCAGTGGGCTTGGAACCGACGCCATAAAGATCGAGGGTCTCGCTCGACTCGTCGCTCAAATCCATGATCGCGGGCATCGTTGACTGCATGCGAAACGCTAGTTCATAGTTCGCGATGAGTCCTTCGATCCTCGGATCATGACCGACGGCCTCCAGATGCCGTCGATTGAGCGCTTGGATCAGTTCGAGTTGGTCGCGCTGCCTGCTGGGCGTCAGTTGCGCGTTGCCGAGATTCGATACGACCGCCTTGGCAATCGGGATCTCGGCCGAGCCGATGGCCATGCCCTGATGGTTGGCCGGCAAAAACGCATTGCCATAGTTTTGCACCCCACCGTGGCCGCGCGGCGGCGAGATCGTGATGAACGCGGGCAGATTCTCATTCTCCCGGCCCAGCCCGTAGCTGACCCAAGATCCGACGCTCGGTCGGACGAGATTGGCCTGGCCGGTATGCAAGCGCAGCAACGCTTCTCCATGGGCATTGCCTTCAGTGTGGATGGATCGGACGACACACATCTGGTCAGCGTGGCGGGACAGGTGGGGCAGCAGATCGTTCATCCAAGTCCCGGCCTGGCCGTGCTGGCGGAAGGTGAATGGCGAGCCGAGCACTATGCCGAGTTTGTCCTTCTTACTGCCGACAGTTTGGCCAAGAAGCTCTTTGCCGGCTTCCGTGTTCAATCGGGGCTTCGGATCAAAAAGATCCATGTGACTTGGCCCGCCCCACATGAACAGGAAGATCACTCGCTTGGCGCGCACGGGAATGGGAGTAACGGGCGCGGGAACCGAACCGGCCACTGGCGGAGCCCCTCCCAGAGCAGCATTCCCGGCCAAGCCAGAGAATACGAGATGGCCAAACCCGCAGGCACTGGCGCGCAACATGTCGCGCCGGGTGATCGCTTTTCTGAATAGATGGCAGTTCATAAATTAGTCCAGAGTTTGAAACCGGCTGGAGGCAAAAAGCGCCTGGCACGCCAGCGACCACGCCTGAAGATTCACATCCTTGCCCTCGACGGGCACCGGCCGAGCTTTCGTCTGGAGGACGAAGGATCGCATGTCAACCCTCTCGCCATCCGTCGGCGGCGCGCCGAGTGACAGGCTAAATAACCGGTCGATCAAGTCGTCGTCGCCAGAGCTTCGGCGGCCGCCATCACGGAGGGATCGTTGAGCATGAACAACCCTTGCGTGGCAACCATCGTCTCCGGCCGCATGCCGGTGCATGTTTGCGGGTTGGTGAAATCGAATACATCGAAAACTTCTGGCAAGTCATTGCGGATGACCGGCAGGTAAACACTTCGATTGAGGAAATCCGTGCGCCGGCGATTCTTATTCGCGCCCACTGCGGTGGCCTGATCGCCCAGGTAAGAGACGGTGGACTCCAGGGGCTTCAGGTCCAACTGGCCGGCGGCTGAAAGCATGGCATCCCGCATGGCTTCCGGTTCGAGACGGCGCCGGGGAGCTCGCCCTAGCCCGCGGCCTGAATGGAAAGGCCCGGCAGCACTGCGGCACACCAGATCGGCAGGGGCGCGCAACGCGGCAACGCCTTGAACGTGGGGAGGAAAATCACGTTCATTGGTCTTCGAGTGTTTTCAGCTCAAGCCGCTCAGAGCTTCCACCCGGCGCGATACGTTGAACGCAGATGGGTGTTCGCCGCCTCGTTATTGGTGAACCGCATCCCCTTGTTGTCCCATTTGAGCGTTTGACCAGGAAAACGAATGGCGATGAGGCCGAGCAGCGCCACCTGGGTGAGTGGCCCGCCGTAAGCAAAGTTCGACCCGGCCTGACGCCCGGTGCGGATCGCTTCGATCCAATCCCAGGCGTGTCCTTGGACGCGCGTGATTTTCTCCGCCGGAGCATTTTTGCCCGAGTACTGCTCCATGAGATTTTCCGGAAGCAGATGACAGTTGGCGCCACCGTGCGATCCGTGGACAATCATCCCCTTGTCACCAAATAGAATGGCTCCAGTGCCGGGAACCTTTTCGTCATTCGGAAAATCCTTGGGGTTGGGAATCGTGGTGTTTCCGTCATGCCACACGAGTTTGACCGGACCACGCGCCTTCCGCGATGGAAACTCGAAGGTGATCTTTGTGCCTGGAGGGTAGGTCAGTCCGTGCTTCGCCGGATCGTAGCCGGTCACCTCCGCCTGCACGGTCGAAGGCGCATCCAAATCCAGCGCCCAGAAAGACGGATCGACGACATGGCAAATCCAATCGCCGATGACGCCGCCGCCGAACGCCATCCAACCGCGCCAGTTCCAAGGCACCCAGAGCGGCGAGTAAGGACGAAATGGTACCGGCCCAATCCAGAGATCGTAGTCGAGGGTTTTCGGCACCTCATGAGGCTCATCGACCTTGGCCAAGTTCGGGATCTGACAATAGACATTCTTGAAAGCGTCGCAGCCGGCATGAATAGTATGCACCTGGCCGATAGCCCCGGCCCAGACCCATTCGCAGACCCGCCGGATGGAACCGCTCGAATGCCCCTGGTTGCCGAGTTGGGTGACCACCTTGTATTGGTCGGCTGCGGCCATGAGCTTTCGGACTTCATCCACCGAGTGAGCTAGCGGCTTTTCGCAATAGACATGCTTGCCGCGTCGCATGGCTTCCATGGCGATGACCGCGTGGGTATGATCCGGCGTGCCGATGACCACGGCGTCGATTTCCTTACCCATCTTGTCGAGCATCACCCGATAATCCTTGAACCGCTTAGCGTCGGGGTATTTGGCGAATTCCTTGCCCGCGTATTTTTCATCCACATCGCACAAAGCGACAAAGTTGTGGCCCAGTCCCGCCACCTCGCCGACGTCGGCTCCACCCCGGCTACCGATCCCGATGCCGGCCACGTTGAGTTTCGCGTTGGCAGAAAGCTTTTCCGCGCCCAACAAACTCCCCGGGAGAATGTTGAAAAGGGCCACGCCGGTTCCCGCGCGATTGAGAAACTGCCTGCGATTGATTCGGGTCGATGGGGGGAGGTTCATAATTTGAGAAAAGTTCGTGTCTCGGCTCGTTTGGACGCTCGCACCCCGTTAGCACAGCTAATCGGAGTTTTGTTGTTCACAACGAACCTGACCATAGCCGTCCATTGACGTTGGCACAAGAACAATGCCCCCGATGAAAGCGGCGTGCAATAATCCAGCGATTGATGGATGCGCTGTTGGTTGTAAAATGTAAAATACAGTTGTAGGCCGTCGCGGGCCTCCGCCACTGTCCGGTAGTCCTTGAGGTAAACTTCCTCGTACTTGACACTGCGCCACAAACGTTCCACGAAGATGTTGTCGAAGGCTCGGCCGCGCCCATCCATACTCAGGCGCACCTGGGCCGCCAGCAGCGGTGCCTGGAATTGAGCGCTTGTAAATTGTACTCCTTGGTCGGTGTTGAAGATCTCCGGGCGCTGATCGGTGAGCGCACGTTCCAGGACGGTCACGCAGAAGTCGGCCTCCAAACTGATCGACAGTTCCCAGGCCAGCACGTACCGGCTGTGCCAGTCCAGAACGGCGGCCAAAAAGACAAATCCACCCCGCAGCCGGATGTACGTAATGTCGGTGCTCCAGACCTGATTGGGGCGCACGATGGCGACTCCTTTCAACAAATACGGAAAGCGCCGATGAGCCAGTGGATTCAGGCTCAGGCGAGGCTTGGGATAGATCGCCATCAATCCCATCGCTCGGAGCAGTCGCCGCACGCGCTTGGGGCCGACCGCATAGCCCTGCTGCTGCAACCAAACCGTCATCTTTCGTACGCCGTAAAAGGGGTGATCGGTATACTCCTGATCCAACAATCGCAGATAGTGCAGATTCTCCGCCGACTCCGGCTCGGCCAGGTAATAGTAACTCCCCCGCGCCAGGCCCAGCAGCGCGCATTGGCTCCGCACGGACAATTGTTGATGTTTGAGTTGAATCCATGACCGGCGCAATTCAAGCGAACAACTCATGCTTTTTTTTTAGCCAATCCAACTCGACCTTCATTTGTCCGATCTCCTGGTAGAGTCGATCCCTCAGCTCCGCCTCCTGCGCCGCGTCGCGCTCAACGCCGCCGCTGAACAGATCGCTGGCTCCGGCCACCAACCGTTGCTTCCACTGCACTACCTGCGTGGGATGCACCTCAAAATGCCCGGCCAATTCGTTGAGCGTCCGCTCGCCCTTCACCGCCTCCAAAGCCACCTTGGCCTTGAAAACCCCACTGTGCTTCTTTCGTTGTCGCTTCATTGTGCTTTTCCAGTTGTCTTAATGGTTTCTTCTCACTCACCATCTAAACCCCTGGTCCA
>CAMAWP010000046.1 GCA_945861765.1 Akkermansia muciniphila
GTGAGGATTAGAAGTGAGATGGACTTTCAAAATCGCCTGCCAAGAGATCCTCCGGGCGGCGGAGGGAGCCAAATTGTTCAAACTCAAGGCCACTGAACGGGCTATCGCAACCGGAGCAATGAGGAAATAAAACGTCTGATAAAAATCCAGCGCTCGAAACGGCGCGTCCGGCCCCGTTGCGGAAATCCTCCGTTCAGGAGAGCTCGCCGCGCACTTTTTCCAACAACTTCTTGGTGGCTTTGATGCCGTCAGGCTCGCTGATCTTAGTGCCCTCGTACTCGATCCCGAAGTGGCCGTGGTAGCCAGCGGCCAGGACGATCTTCAGCATTTTCCGATAGTCGGTTTCAATGCAATCGCCTTTCGCGTCAAAATCATGCGCCTTGGCACTGACCGCTTTCGCGAACGGCATCATTTCAGCCACGGCCTTGTAGCGGTCGTAATCCTGAAAGTTGCCGAAGTCCGGCAACGTTCCGCAGTTAGGCAGGTTTACTTTTTTCATCACCGACGCGAGCCAATCGCCGTGCGATGAAAAGCCGCCGTGATTCTCCACGACGACGTTCAGCCCGAGGTTGGCGCCGAATTCAGAGAGTCGATGCAAACCATCGGCCACGCGCTCGCGCTGTTCGTCCGGCGTTCCCTTCGAGTAAGCGTTGACTCGAATCGAGTGGCAGCCAAAAAATTTCGCCGCTTCGGCCCATTTATAATGGTTTTCCACAGCCTTGATCCGTTTCTTCTGATCGGCATCTCCCAATTCGCCTTCATCATCGCACATGATCAGCAGGATCTTCACGCCCAAGTCATCGGCGCGCTTTTTGAACTCAGCCAAATACTTCTGATCCTTGGCTTTCTTCATGAAGAACTGGTTCACCAACTCAATGGCTTCGATCCCGTAGTCTTGTTTGGCTACTTTCGGGAAATTCAAATGGTCCAGCTTCTTAGCGAACAAGGCGTGGTTCAGCGACCATTCCGCGAGCGAAATCTTGAACAATAACTTAGGCTCGGCCGCTTTGATGTCGCGCTTCTTCAGCACGGCCAGCAGGCCTGCTCCCAAGCTGGCGAGCTTGGTGTTTTTCAGGAAGTCACGGCGGTTGAGATTTGTTGGCATAGGTTGATTGGGTTCGCTTCGAGGCTTTCAGTGCGCTGTCGATGCAGTGCCGGCAAGCTTGGTATCCGTCTTCGCGGGCGGGCGGAAGAAAATGGCCAAGGCGATGGCGGCGGCGATGGCTGCGGCGCACGGGACCAGGAACAAGCTTTTGAAGTCCACGACCCCGGCTTTGTTGAAGGTTTCGCCGATCAGCTTCGGTCCCACGGCATTGGCCAGTAATGGGCCTAAGCCAAGAATCATGAGGTTGAATAAACCTTGCGCGCTGGCTCGTGCGTCCTTCGGGAAAAATTCGTCCACGAAGATATAAACCGTGGCGAAGAAGAAAGCGTAACAAATGCCGTGAAGCACCTGTACCAGGATGATCAGTTCCTTGTTCTGAGGGAAGAAGGCGTAAACCGCGAACCTCGCTGCATGCCCCATGATGCCAATGATCATCGTTGTCCGCCAGCCAAGTCTCTTCAGTGTGGCGCCGAGGAAGAGCATAGTGATAATCTCCGCAATTTGGCCAACGCTCATGACTGGCATAATCCAGTTTCCGGGGATGCCCACCCCGCCTTGTTCCGCTGCGGTACCGAGGAAACGTCCGGTCCAGTTGAAGTAAAGGTTGTGAACTCCGGCATCAAGGAGCGTCACCAGCCAGAGCACCAGAATGAAAGGGATGCCGAGCAATTTCATCGATTCGAGCCATGCCAGCTTCGACACTCCCGTTTCGGCCGGCTTCGGCGGCGTGTGGGGCAGCGTTAAGCTAAAAGCCGCAAGAACGAGCGAAGCGACCCCTGCCACAATGAACGTCCAAGTCGTGCCTCGCTGTAGCGCTTCACCGGTAAGCCCCGAGCTCAAGACCGTTCCCAACCATTTGACAAAACCTTGGGGATTGACCTCTTTCACTTTGGCCCAATCCACCAGGATGAACGTGAACGGCCACGCGGCGAGAATCCATCCAACCGTGCCGCCCATCCGCACAATGCCGAACTCTTTCTGCGCATCCTTCATGTTAGCGAAAGCAATCGAGTTCGTGATGGAAATCGTTGGCACGTAAACCAGGCAATGAAGGAGCATGAGCAAAAAGAAGGGCCAAAAACTCGTTACCCAGGCGAGCGAGAGAATGGCCACGCCGCCAACTAAATGACTGAAAGCTAGGAACCGTTCCGCCGAGAAATTGCGATCAGCGAATTGATTGCTGAAGAACATGCCGACGATGGCGGCGATGGGGAACGCATTCAATATCCAGGATTGCTGCGAAGCTGAAAACTCGAGACTTGGCAAATAGCCGAAGATCAGCGGAAGCCAAGCGCCCCAGATGAAGAATTCCAGGACCATCATGACGAAGAGCTTGTTGCGAATAGAGGTGTTCATACGTTGGTTGACGTAAAAGCTAAGAAAAGTTCTCGGATGTGGCAAGCAAAGAGCGGCTGCGTTCAGCAATTCTCAGTATGGCCGCAGATAACACCAAGAACCGGCTGAAGGCGGGACTTCATAGGCACGTAGTCCCGCCTTCAGGCGGCAACGCGTCAAACAATTCAACGCGTCTGGAAGTGTCGGTGCCCCACCGGCTGAAGCCGGGACTACATACGTGGGGAACGCACGGGGTCCCGCCTTCAGGCGGTCGGAAGCCAAAATGAGAACACCCCGAACTTTGTGCGCCCATTGCGCCCATGAACGGTGGGGCGAGACTCTCTCCGAGCTGTAGTCTCCGAGCCGGAAGCCGTCGAGCCCTGACATGCTCGATCGCCAGAAAAGGTCAGGGTTCGAGGGGACTCTCACCCCACCCAGGTTCATGGGCAGAATTGCCAGACTCTCTTCTCGCCGGATTGCCAAAGGTGATCCTTGAGTCTAAATTTTCCCGATGCGAATCGCGATGACCTGGCCAAGATTGATCCTCGCCTCGGCGTCGCCTCGTCGGCAGGAATTACTACGGGGATTAGGCTGCGAGTTTGAAGTTGTTCCCAGTGATGCTGCTGAAGTCCATAATGAGCAACTGACCGCGCGCGAGGTTTCTCAGATCAATGCGTATCGCAAGGCTCGATCCGTGGCGAAACGGTTCCCGGATGCTTTGGTGCTGGGAGCCGACACTTTGGTCTATTTGGATCAAACTCTTTACGGCAAACCAGTGGATTTGACGGACGCTCTGCGAATACTGGGGCGATTGCAGGGACGAACCCATCAAGTGGTGACAGGCGTCTGCCTCATCCATCTGCGAGCGCATCGGCAGAAACTTTTCTTCGAGAGCACCGATGTTACTTTTCGGTCACTGACCACGGAAGCCATCCAAGCCTATCTTGGTTTGATGAACCCGCTCGACAAAGCGGGCGCTTACGCGATTCAAGAACACGGAGAAAGGTTGGTCCAGGAAATCTCTGGCTCACAGAGCAACGTGGTTGGTTTGCCCATGGAACGATTGCAAGCGGAGCTGAATGCATGGCCGACTGACTGAGGCCTCGCCATGGTGCCGCGCTTGGCCTTGGTCCGAGTTCCATAGCCCGATGGATCTCTCGAACAAACGATTGCCTTTGACCCCAGCGGGTAAAGAATTTAGTTTGCCATTATGGAAAATGCTCCACTCGCTGCGAACCTTTCAGGGGTGCGAGCGCCTTCGCCTCAGCGATTTGTTCACAGTTATCTGAATTGGATCGGGCGACGATTGATCCGGTTCACCAACACGGTTCATGGGCTCGGTGCTTTCGCACTGATTACCATGGGGGTTGTCATCACGAAATTCCACGTGGCTTCCAGCGTCGTTCATCCTCTGATTCGAGCACAAATCCATCGGGCTGGAGTCGGGTTGCTGACCATTGTCAGCTTCATCGCTTTGGCTTTGGGCTTGGTGATTATCGGTCAGACGGTGTCGTTGCTCAGCCGAGTCGGCGCCACGAATTATGCCGGCATCATCATGGTGACGGTGGTGGTCCGGGAGTTGGGCCCTCTCATTACGGCGCTGCTGGTTCTTGCCCGAGTCGGAACAGCGATCGTGATCGAGCTGGGAACAGCACGGGCCTTGGGAGAAGTGGAAGCTCTCGAAGCACTGGGCATTGATCCGATTCATTATCTGGTAGTTCCACGAGTCATCGGGCTGGCTGTTTCCATTTTTGCTCTCACAATTTATTTAATTTTGATCGCGCTTTTCAGTGGTTATCTTTTTGCATTCTTGCAGGATGTTCCACTGCGGCCGGGAGATTATTTCAGTCAGCTGGCCGGGTCCTTGCGGTGGGAGGATTTCGTCTTGCTCGCGCTGAAGACGTTCGCCTTCGGGATCATCATCGCCACGGTGACTTGTTACCACGGCTTGGCGCGACCTTTACGAATCGAGGAAGTGGCCAATGCCACGACTCGCGCGGTGGTCGAGAGCGTGGTGGTTTGCACCTTGTTGGACGCGGTGTTCATCGTCGTCTATTTAGTCATGTGAAAGAGAACGGCGTGGCTGAATCCGATCTGAATTTACCGGTCATCGAGATGGTGAACACAGCGGTCGCTTCTCTCTCTCGCCCGGAGGTGGTGTTGATCGCAGGGATCAATTGGACGGTGTCCATTCGAGATTGCTGGGTCGTGGGAGGTTTGCCGGGCTCCGGCAAGAGTGATTTGCTCAGCACAGCCGCCGGACTAATGCGGCCCCATAGTGGCACGTATCGGCTTTTCGACCGCGAAATATGGGAATTGCCGGAGGAAGAACAGGTTCAGACACGCTTGAGAGCCGGGCTAGTGTTTGCCAATGAGGGTCGTCTTTTCAGCCAGTTGACTGTGGCGGAGAATTTAGCTCTGCCAATTTGTTACCATCGAAATTGCCGGCTGGGCGCTGCGCAGGATCGGGTTCGAGCGATTCTCGAATTCACCGGTCTCGCCTCGTTGGCCCATAGCACGCCTGGAACCATCAGTCGGAACATGCGACTGCGAGCGGGCTTGGCGCGGGCACTCGCGCTCGATCCAGAGCTGCTATTGCTGGATAATCCGCTCCGGAGCATGGACTCTCGCGAGATGAGATGGTGGCTTGATTTTCTTGGTGAACTGCGTGCCGGGCACGAAGTGATGAATGGTCGAAAGATGACTTTAATCATCGCGGTCGATGATTTTCGACCTTGGATGGAGCATGGCGAGAAATTTGCATTGCTTAAAAACGAGCAATGGCTGTTCTTGGGAGGGCGTTCAGATCTGCGCACTCATGAAGAACCGCTGTTGCACGAATTGCTCTCTGCCCGATTTGTTGGTGATTGATTGATTTATGGCTGTGCAGGATTTGACTCCTCAATTGCGCACCCGGCTAAGCCGGGTCGAACGGTCCGTCGGCTGGTTTGTAATACTGGCCACGGTGCTGCTCTTGGGCGGTTTTGGATATTACGTC
The DNA here is from genome assembly GCA_945861765.1 of Akkermansia muciniphila. Classification (GTDB taxonomy): domain Bacteria; phylum Verrucomicrobiota; class Verrucomicrobiia; order Limisphaerales; family SIBE01; genus SIBE01. Next base: position 5,439 of record CAMAWP010000046.1, read on the forward strand.
TATCACACCGCGAAGAGAAAGGGATGGTTTCTGATCAAAATTCCGTATCACACCTATGTCCGTGATGCGGCGGGGTTGCATGTGGGCGACACGGTCAGACTGATGGGGTTTGACGTGGGGCAGGTGACTCGGATTGAAGGAACTCCGGCCGGGAAAAATAATTGGTTTAACGAGAATAACTATAATGTCTTCGTCCAATTCGAGATTATCGAGCCCTATTACGGCTATGTCTGGACCGACTCGAAAGTGCGAGTTGGCACCGGTGACTTTTTGGGTAAGCGCGTTATCGAGGTGACGAAAGGAACCGCCGGCGAGCCGAGTGTTCAACCGATCATTCCAGGTTCCCCGATCCGTGTTCTTAACAAGGATCCTAAGAAAACCAATGATTACGTGCTCCTCTCAACACAACTTCAAGGGCCGTGGATTCAAGCCGAAGAATCTCCCGCGCTCATGTTCCGGTTGGAACAGATCGCCAACCGAGTCGAAGAGGCTTTGCCGGGGGTTTTCAATCTAACCAACCAATTGGGCGGTATCATATCGAACACCGCCAGCCTCACGGCGAACCTTAACAACACCGTTGTCCAAACGCGGCCGCTCATGAGCAATCTGCTCGCTATTACCTCGATCTTGACGAACGGGAATGGATCCTTGGGCGATTGGTTGATCCCAACGAATGTTAATTTGCAATTGCAGCAGACGCTGGCCTCCGCCAACTCGACGCTGGCTACCGCCGACACGAACATTACCGTGTTGGCGACGAGCTTGAATCAGACCTTGCTGAACTTGGCGAACATCACGAGCAATCTCAACGCGCAGGTCCAAACGAACGATCAGATTCTTAGCCAGGTTTCTCACACCGTGGTGCAGGCCGATGATCTGATGCAAGGGTTGAAGCGCCACTGGCTCCTGCGATCCGCGTTTAAAGGGAAGGGGACGAACAATCCGCCTCAGGCCCCACGCCCTGTGCCGCTCAAAGCGGGAAAACATTGAGATCGTTAGGGTGCCGAGCCGTCGGCGAGGCAAAATCCGGATTGAATCATTTGACCGTGTGAGTGTCATTCCCTAGACTGCGCCACTTTATTCTATGAACGTAATGATTTGCGATCCGATCTCGCCCAAAGGCATCGCGCTTTTTGAGCAGCAGTCGGAGTTCAAGGTGATTGTTCTGCCAAAGCGCCTGTCCGAGCCCGAGTTACTCCCGCTGGTTTCAGATGTGGAGGCAATGGTGGTTCGTTCCGAGACGAAGATCACGCGCAAGGTGATGGAGGCGGCGCCGAAGTTGCGGGTTATCGGACGAGCAGGCGTCGGTGTTGATAACGTCGATGTGGACGCGGCCACGCAGCGTGGGATCGTCGTCATGAACACTCCGAGCGGGAACACGATTTCCACTGCCGAATTGACCTTCTCGATGCTCATGGCCTTGGCGCGAAAAATTCCTCAAGCGCACATGTCGATGAAAGCCGGCGAGTGGAATCGTAAGTCATTCCATGGAGTCGAGCTTTACAATAAGACGTTGGGTATTCTCGGGATGGGACGGATTGGGAGCGAGGTGGCGCGCCGGGCGATCGCGTTCGGGATGCGCGTGTTGGCGTTCGACCCTTATCTGGCGTTGTCGCGAGCGAAGGCGCTCCAAGTCGAGCTCGTGGAATTGGATGAGATGTACGCACGCTCGGATTTCCTTACCGTTCACATGCCGATGACAGAAGAGACCAAAGGGATGATCAACGCTGCGGCGTTCGCGAAAATGAAGAAAGGAGTGCGGGTTCTCAACTGTGCGCGTGGCGGCATCATCAACGAGGCGGATCTCGCGGCTGCGATTCAAGCTGGCCAGGTCGCTGGCGCGGCGCTGGATGTGTATGAACTGGAACCGCCTCCCGCTGCTTTCCCATTGCGGGACCTGCCCCAAGTGATCATGACACCTCACCTGGGCGCGAGCACGGAGGAGGCGCAGGAAAATGTCGGGATTGAGGTGGCAGAAGCGATCACCGATTACTTGATCACCGGCGCAGTGCGAAACGCGGTGAATTTGCCGAACTTGGATGCCAAGACGTACGCGCTGGTAAAGCCCTACTTGCACCTGGGCGAAAAGCTCGGGCGCCTTCTTGCGCAACTCGCCCCTAAGCGAAACGATCGTTTGGTCGTCACCTATGGGGGCAGGGCTACAGAAGTCCCAGGCGATCCGATAACGCGTTCAGTCCTGAAGGGGTTCCTCGCCGCGGCCGGAGGCAACGAGGTGAACCAGGTCAATGTGCGAACACTAGCGCAGTCGTTGGGCTTGCTCGTCGAGGAAATCAAGTCGAACGAAGAGACGGATTACAATGAATGGCTCCACGTCGCCGTTTTTTCTGGAGATCAAAAGGTTTCGGCTGGCGGAACTTTTTTTGGCAAACGGAATGAACCCCGGATAGTCCGAGTGAACGGCCAACCTGTGGAAATTGTCCCTTCAGGCGTGCTCTTTCTGATGAACAACAGAGATCGGCCTGGCATGGTTGGCTATATTGGAACGATGATGGGCCAGCATAAAGTGAACATCGCCAGCATGAGCTTGAGCCGCGAGAATCTGGGTGGCATGGCGCTCACTGTTCTCAATCTGGATAGCGTTCCACCTCAAACACTGCTGGAGGAGATTCAAAACGATCCGGACATTAGCAACATTCGTGTGGTGAAACTTTAGCATTCAGGCCAATGGGCCGTCGTTGGCTGAAAATATTCTCGGATTGAAGCGCGGTTGAAAGTTAGTATTACAGTTTGGTTTAATACGTAAGGTCGCAATGAAATCATTTAATAGTCGGTTTGCTCATGGGCTCATCCTAGCTCTCACTTTGTCTGGCGCGGTCATCGGGGCCGAACGGAAACTCGAGAAAACCGCAGCCCCTCCCCCGAGTGCCGCGACGCTATTTGGAGATAAAATTATCGCCAAAGGAAAAGGCGTTGAGGTCAGGCAAAGCCAAGTGGATGACATGTTCATCACGTTCAAGTCCAACCGCGCCGCGATGGGGGAAAGGGTTTCAGAAGCAATGCGGTCGAAGATCGAGGCTGATATTCTTGAGAAGTTGATCGCAACTCAACTCCTCTTAGGTCGGGCAACTGAAGCCGATAAAACCAAGGGGAAGGAGATCGGTGAGTTATTCGTCGCGGAGCAGAAAAAGCAAATGCCTTCCGAAGAGTCGTTCAATAGGCAATTGGTCTCGTTGGGAATGACGCCGGAAAAGTTCCACGCGCAAATTCTTGAGCAAGGTGTCGTCAACGCTGTCATCGATCGCGAGCTGAAGATCAAGGTGACTGTGACCGAGGCTCAAATGAAGGAGTTTTATGAGAAGAATCCTGGTTACTTTCAAGAGCCTGAATTGGCCAAGGTTCGCCACGTTTTGATTTACACCCGCGATCCCGCAACCGGCCAGGAATTGTTGCCGGACAAGAAGGTGGAAAAGCAGCAGTTAGCGCAGAAGGTCCTGACCCGAGCCAAGGCCGGTGAGGATTTCGCCTGGCTAGCGAAGGAGTTTTCCGAAGATGCCGCCTCGAAGAATAAGGGAGGGGAATACACTGTCGCACGGACGAAGGACAACGAAAGTCGAGTTCCAGAATTTGAAGGGGCGGCTTTTTCTCTGGGCATCAATCAAGTCAGCGAACTGGTCACGACTCGATACGGCTATCACATTATCAAGGTGATCGAAAAGATCCCCGTGAAGCAAATTGATTACGCCAAGGTGGAGGGCAGGATTAAGGAGACTTTGGTGAAAGAAGAGGTCCAGAAGCAACTGCCAACCTTTGTGTCATCACTGAAGACGGAGGCTGGCGTTGAGATCGTCGTTCCCGACAAGAAGAAATAAGGTCTCTGCCAGGGACGCCAGTAAGTTGTCCGCGGAGCCCTTCGACTTCCCGATGACTGGAGTGTGTTCTGAGGAATGAATCGGGCAAAGTAGCGGGTTCAGCTAATGCCGGAAATGCCGGATCCCCGTGAAAACCATGGCCACGTCTCGCGCATCCGCAGCAGCAATGACCTCAGGATCTCGCACAGAGCCGCCGGGTTGAATGGCCGCCGTCGCCCCCGCTTCGGCAGCCGCGATCAGTCCGTCTGGAAAAGGAAAAAAAGCATCGCTACACACGACGCTGCCTTTCAACGAAAGCTTGGCTTCGCCCGCCTTCCACACTGCGATCTGACTAGAATCGACACGGCTCATTTGTCCGGCGCCGATGCCCAAAGTGCGATCTGGTCCAGCATAGACAATCGCGTTGGACTTCACGTGCTTGACCACCCGCCAGCCGAAGAGCAGTGCTCTCAGTTCGGTTTCGGTCGGAGGCCGCTTCGTGACAACTTTGAGATCTGATTGAGTGACGCTTTTCAGATCACGCTCTTGCATCAGAAATGAATCAACACCGACACTACGGACTTCCAAGGGGCTTGCTGTCGCAGGGTTGGCCAGCATTTTCAGCAGGCGTAGATTTTTCTTTTTTTGCAAGAGCGCCAAGGCTTCCGGTGTGAAATCCGGTGCGACGATGACTTCGCTGAATATCTCTGTGATCGCCTCGGCACAGGGGAGATCAAGGGGCCGGTTGACCGCGATGATCCCTCCGAATGGTGCCTGTTTGTCCGTGGCGAACGCTTTGCCCCACGCTTCGCGCAAGCTCGCAGCCTGGCCGACGCCGCATGGGTTTGTGTGTTTTAGAATGGCCAACGTGGGGTCGTCGCTTAGAAACTCGGCAATAAGTTGCGCGGCGGCAGTGAGGTCGAGAATGTTGTTGTAAGACAATTCCTTCCCATGCAATTGGTGAAAGAAACGGTTGAATCCTCCATAAAGCGCCGCGCGTTGATGTGGGTTTTCGCCGTAGCGCAGCGATTGCACCCGCGGTGCGTTGAAGACTAATTCGGCCGGCAAATGCGGAGGAGCATCCGGCGCCAGTGCGGTGTTGATCTCGGATTCTTGAAACCGCCGCGTCAGGTAACTTGCAATTGCTGCATCGTAGCTCGATGTTCGCCCAAAGACTTTGGCCGCAAGCTTTCGACGCAGCTCAAGCGTGGTATTGCCACTCGCTTGGATTTGCGAGGCGATCTCGGCGTAGTCGTTTGGGTCCACCACGACCGTGACGCTTTCGTGGTTCTTCGCCGCGCTGCGCAGCATGGAGGGGCCGCCGATGTCGATGTTCTCAATCGCATCATGCAAGGTGACCTCCGGTTTGGCGACGGTTTGCTCGAAGGGGTAGAGGTTGACGACCACCAAATCGATGGCGTTGATCCCGTGTTCTTGAACAGTGCTTTGGTGGGCCGGGTTGCTTCTGATGAACAGCAATCCGCCATGGACTTTCGGGTGAAGCGTTTTGACGCGTCCATCAAGCATTTCCGGAAAGCCAGTGTAGGAGCTCAGGTCGATGACCGGGATTCCGTGCTCGCGCAACGCCTTGGCCGTCCCACCCGTGGAGATCAATTCCACACCAGATTGAGCCAGCGTCTGGGCGAAGGGGACCAGCCCCGTTTTATCCGAGACCGAGAGCAAAGCACGTTGAATCTTCGACATAAATCGCGGTTAAGATCGTTAAGAAAACAGTCGGCAGTCAACCGGCAAATAAGAGGACTTTATCGACTCCAGCAAAGCGTTTGGAGAAAATGAAAATCCGTAAGCCAGATCAAGGTTTTATAGCCACTACCTGAACCTCTACTTCGTTCTTCAGCCGATTTGCTAAAAATCGGAGCAATCGGAAGCCCGTCTCACCCAAGGAAAGCTTCGCTGCCCAAACGGCCGCAAAGCGCTCCTGGCCAAATCGTCCGATCCTCGCCTCGCGGACTTCAAAGCCTGTTTCAGCCACTAGTCTGCCGAGAGTTTGTACATTCCAGGAGTAGAGATGGTGGTTCGGCTCAACGGGATTGTAAGTGCGGAATCGCCGTTCCTTTTCATAGGGGACGAATAGCAGAAGCTTGCCGCCCTGCCGCAGCAGCCGGTGGATCGCTGTCAACATTTCAGGAGGATGCAGAGCGTGTTCAAGGACGTGATGACAAATGACCACGTCCATCGAACCATCGGCGATAGTGTTGGGATCTGCGACAAATTCAATACCGTGCTCCCGAACCAATGGCTCCAAAAATTCGGCGACGTCCGATCCCAGGCGTCTCCTGCATCGGAGTTGCGCCAAATTCCAGCCGAAGCCCACTCCGTACTCGAAGACGGTTTCCTCCTTCGTCACGTGAGGCGAAATCTTTTCCGCGCGCAGCCGTGCAACCCAAGCAAAAGCCTTGTTGGGAACAGACCGCTTTGATTCATGGTAGTGTCTCCCTTGTTGGCCCTGGTAACGTTGCTTGGTTTTGTCTTCGAGCAGTGTCATGAGTTCATCTCGCAAACGAAGTTTGGGAGCGGTTACATCGAGGGTGTATTAACACCGTCATCTGGCGAATCGAGCGAATAGGTTCTTGGTCATTTGCTGAACTCGGATATCCGGACCGGGTGGAGTGCTGCCGTGCGCCGTAGGCCGCAGATAACCTGGGGGAGCGCTCAGGCCGTCGGACCACCAGATCGTCGCCGCGTTGAAAACCAAGTTACCTTTTGGGCTTGGATACAGGGTCGCTGTGTAGTCCACGCCTTGCGGTTTTCCACCACTGCACACTGGGCCTTTGGCCACGATCTCGAGGCCGGGTCGGGACGCAGGCAAACCGTGATGTTCCCAGCCGACCAGACCGTGAATGGAGTCGCCATTCTTCATGCCAGTGCCCTCGAACAGCCAATGTTTCGCGTTCACACAGGTCCAGTCAGCACCGCCGTTGTAGGGAAATGTCGAGCGTGCGCCCATTAACATCGAGGGGTTCGGGCCGTGCTGTTTCCATCGTCCCCCAAACTCTTTGATCTCGGCTTCGAACGGACCAAACTTCCCAATCCGAGAAATCGTTCTAGAGAGCTGGCCGCTACCATTCGGCGAGATCGAGATGAGTCCATCGCACGAATTGCCACTGAAGAAAGCAGCATTGACGCCCGCAGCGATCGCCGCTTGGACGTTGTTGAACATGTCGAGTGACCAGTATTCATCATGGCCGACGGAGAGCCATGCCTTTCCACGCAATAGTCCTTTGGCATTCGAATGCGTGTCGATGTTGCTGATGTATGAGATGTCGTAGCCTTCCTTCTCCATCCAAAAGGCCAACGGGAATTCCCACAGCAAGAATTCGCCTGACCCTTGGGAGAGCGGCGCATCGAAGATTTGGCGATACCTGCCATAGGGGCGATCCCAACTGACACTCACGCCCGGTCCGACGTACCAGTTGTGCGGTGGAGTGCCATCGTCATAGAGCGAGAAGAAGTCCGGCCAGCGATTGTAAGCTGACCATGTGGTGTCGCTGCATTGGAAAAGGAAGTCGCACTTTCGATCGTCGCGAACGATGAAGATGATGTAGCTTTGAAGGTTCTCCTTCTCCGCGGTGAGCTTCCCCAAATACACGCCGCTCAACCAATCGTTCGGAATCTTGATCGATGTGGCTGTCTCCCAGCGGCATTCCCGCAAGCGTTCTGTCCCCACGTCAGGATCGGGCTGCGCGCTGCCTTGGAACGGTCCCAGTTGGCCAACATGGCGGCCACCCTTGCCACCATAGTAACCCAGCCGATAGAGATCGATCACGAACGGGGAAGGGGGATTCGTGCTGACTTTGATGTCCAACATTTCACCCGCGCCAACGCTCGTTCGAGAGCAAAAGCCTTCGATCCACGGACAGCGGTATTTCGTCTTCGGATCGACGCGTGTGTGGGTGAGCAACCAGCCCGTCGTCCCTGGCTTTTCGTTTTCGGATTGGACGAGGTTGCGGCGTGTCGCCGGAAAATGAGCGCAACCGCCGAGGGGACCGAGGGCGGCTATCAAACTCGCGCCGGCGGCTCTCTTCAGGAGGGTCCGGCGTGTTATTGGCGAACGAGGAGAATGCGGCGCAGATTTCATGTTCAGTAGGTGGTCAGCCATCAACGAATATCAAGATGCCGATGCGTTTAGCAATCATGACTTTCCCCTACGGTACAAAAAAAAGTGAGGCTGGCAAAGACCAGCCTCACATTGAGTTATTTTATGTTCCTCGGCTAAGGGGAGCGACTTAGTAGTCCATTCCACCCATGCCACCATGACCACCGGGCGCAGGAGCTGATTTTTCTTTCTCCGGGACTTCGGTGATGAGGCATTCGGTCGTGAGCAAGAGACCCGCGATCGAAGCGGCATTCTGCAAGGCTGTTCGAGTCACTTTTTTCGGATCAACCACACCGGCCTTGACGAGGTCTTCGTATTGGCCAGTGCTCACATTGTAACCGTCATTGCCTTTCCGTTTTTTAACTTCCTGGACAATGATCGAGCCTTCGACGCCAGCGTTCGAGGCGAGGGCGCGCAACGGCGATTCAATCGCTCGTTTCACAATCTCCACTCCGATCTGCTCGTCACCCTCAAGCTTCAGCGCATCGATGGCCCCTATGCATCGCAGCAGAGCCACTCCACCGCCAGCCACGATTCCCTCTTCGACGGCCGCTCGCGTTGCGTGCAAGGCATCTTCCACACGGGCCTTCTTCTCTTTCATCTCCGTCTCGGTGGCCGCGCCGACATTGATTACGGCGACGCCTCCGGCCAGCTTGGCCAAGCGTTCTTGCAGCTTCTCGCGATCGTAGTCCGAGGTGGTCTCCTCGATCTGACGGCGAATTTGGTTAACTCGACCCTGAATTTCAGCAGACTTTCCGTATCCTTCCACAATCGTCGTGTTTTCCTTGTCCACGACGATGGATTTAGCCCGGCCCAAGTCTTCGAGTTGGATATTCTCGAGCTTGATGCCGAGATCTTCCGTGATGCACTTGCCGCCTGTCAGGATGGCAAGATCTTCGAGCATGGCTTTGCGGCGATCGCCGAAACCCGGAGCCTTGACGGCGCAGGCGTTCAACGTGCCACGCAGCTTATTCACGACCAAGGTAGCAAGGGCTTCGCCTTCCACATCTTCAGCAATGATCAAGAGAGGCTTGCCCACTTTGGCAACCTTTTCGAGGACTGGCAGCATGTCTTTCAAGCTGCTGATCTTCTTCTCGTAATTCAGGATGTAAGCGTCCTCGAGTTTGACTTCCATCGATTCGGCATTGGTCACGAAGTAAGGCGAAAGGTAACCTTTGTCGAACTGCATTCCTTCCACCACTTCGAGCGTGGTCTCAATCGACTTGGCTTCCTCGACCGTAATGGTGCCGTCCTTGCCGACCTTATCCATGGCATCAGCGATAATTTCGCCGATCGTTGTGTCCCAGTTAGCGGAAACCGTCGCCACTTGCTTAATCTCTTCCTTGTCCTTGACCTTCTTCGAGATCTTGGCGAGGTGATCGACTGCTGCTTCGACAGCTTTCTGAATACCTCGTTGGAGGCTCATTGGGCTGGCTCCCGCAGTCACATTTTTCAATCCTTCGCGGAAAATAGCTTCCGCCAGGACTGTCGCGGTCGTGGTTCCGTCGCCAGCCGCATCGCTGGTTTTGCTGGCCACTTCGCGCACCATTTGAGCGCCCATGTTTTCAAACGGGTCTTCCAGTTCGATTTCCTTGGCGACCGTGACGCCGTCCTTGGTCACTGTCGGGGAACCAAACTTTTTGTCCAAAACGACGTTTCGTCCTTTGGGACCTAACGTGGCCGTCACAGCACGGGCTAGTTTGTTAACGCCTTTTAAGAGTGCTTGACGTGCCATCTCGTCAAAAATGAGTTGTTTTGCTGCCATAAGTTTAAATTTCGAAAATTGTGGGTGTGTTACAGTTAGTCGTTGATTACAGCTAGGACGTCGTCGCAATTCAGAATCTTGTATTCCTTGCCGTCCAGCTTGATTTCTGTGCCGCCATATTTGCTGACCAGAACGCGGTCGCCTTTCTTGACCTCAAATGGAACTTTTTTGCCATTATCATCCGTTTTACCGGTGCCGAGGGCAACGACAATGCTTTCCATTGGTTTTTCCTTAGCGGAGTCGGGGATTATGATACCGCCCTTCTTTACTTCTTTTTTTTCTTCCACTGCTTCGACCAAAATACGATCTCCGAGTGGTCTTACATTTATAGCCATAGGTTTGTTATTTATTTTGTTGTTTTGATTTTCTTAATGAATCAAATCCCGCCGCACTCGCTGCGAGAAAATGTTTGTCGTGTCACGCCAAGTCGAGCGGTTTCAATTCACTCTTTCCAAGCGAAACACTTCCGCTTACTTCTTTTCATCCACCACTTCGGCATCGATGATAGGACCTTCATCCTTGCCTGATTCCGTCTTTCCGCCCTGATCTGGGCCGGTTGAGCCAGTGTGTGCTTTATCGGCTTTGGCTTTTTCAGCAGCCGCTTTGTAAAGCTCAGCTGAAACGGATTGCCATACATCATTCAGCTTCTCGCTCGCTGACTTGATTGCAGATGTATCGCTCCCTTTAATAGCTTCTTTGGTTGCGCTAACCGCTTGTTCGATCTTTGTCTTGTCGTCTCCCGATATTTTGTCCCCGTTGTCCTTCAACATTTTCTCGGAGCGATAGACCCCATTCTCCGCTTCGTTGCGGGTCTCGACTTCCTCTTTCTGTTTCCGATCGTCTTCAGCGTGCAATTCCGCATCCTTCCGCATCTTTTCGATTTCCTCCTTCGAAAGACCACTGCTGGCGGTAATTGTGATTTTCTGTTCCTTCCCCGTTCCGAGATCCTTGGCGCTGACATGCAAGATGCCGTTGGCATCTATGTCGAAAGTTACTTCCACTTGCGGCACACCTCGTGGCGCCGGCGGAATATCCGTTAAATGAAATTTCCCGATCGTTTTGTTGTCGCGGGCAAATTGTCGCTCGCCCTGGAGAACATGTATCTCGACGCCCGGTTGATTATCTGAAGCAGTCGAAAAGATTTCCGACTTGCGGGTAGGAATTGTCGTGTTGCGGTCGATTAACTTCGTGAATACGCCACCTAGAGTCTCAATCCCCAATGAGAGCGGGGTCACATCAAGGAGTAAAACGTCTTTGACTTCTCCCTTGAGAACGCCGCCTTGTATAGCTGCGCCGACGGCGACGACCTCATCTGGATTGACTCCTTGGTGTGGAGCTTTGTTCACCAGCGAGCGCGCAATCTCCACGACGTGAGGCATTCGAGTCATGCCTCCGACGAGAACCAACTCATCCATCTGATCGTTGGTGAGCCCAGCATCTTTCAAGCAGCTCTTAACCGGCGGCACAGTTCGCTCAAACAAATCGTCGCAAAGCTGCTCCATCTTAGAGCGAGTCAACTTCATGCTTATGTGCTTGGGACCGCTGGCGTCAGCCGTGATAAACGGAAGATTGATGTCGTATTGTTGCGAACTGGACAGGGCGATTTTTGCTTTCTCCGCTTCCTCTTTGATTCGTTGAAGAGCATCCGGCTGCTTTCGCAAGTCCATTCCTTGCTCTCGCTTAAAATCATCGAGAATCGAATCCATGATTCGATTGTCCCAATCATCTCCTCCCAGGTGCGTATCTCCGTTGGTCGCCTTGACTTCAAAAACTCCATCTCCAATTTCCAAAACAGAAATGTCAAAAGTTCCACCGCCTAAATCATACACGGCGATCTTTTCGTCTTTCTTCTTGTCTAATCCGTAAGCCAGAGAAGCCGCTGTCGGCTCATTGATAATGCGTAAAACCTCGAGGCCAGCGATTCGGCCGGCGTCTTTCGTCGCTTGGCGCTGCGAGTCATTGAAATATGCCGGAACAGTAACGACCGCTTGAGTCACCTTCTCGCCAAGGCGGGTTTCGGCATCCGCTTTCAGCTTGCTCAAAATCATTGCTGAGATCTCGGGCGGACTGAATTGCTTTGGTTTGCCATCCACATCCACTTCGACGGCGGCATCTCCGTTGGCGGCTCTTACGACTTTGTAGGGAACCCTTTTGATTTCTTCCTGAACCTCATCGAATTTGCGACCCATGAATCGCTTGATCGAATAAACTGTATTGCGAGGATTTGTAACGCCTTGACGTTTCGCGGGATCTCCTACAACTCGCTCCCCCGACTTTGTGAAAGCAACCACCGAAGGAGTGGTGCGTTTGCCTTCTGAGTTTTCCAAAACGACAGGCTCTCCTCCCTCCATGACAGCCATGCAAGAGTTCGTCGTTCCAAGATCTATACCAAGTACCTTCGCCATAAAATCTTATGAAATTTTCTAAATCCCTTTAGCACCGACAATGCCAGCGCTCTGAATTGTGATCTAATATATTGCTTATCAATATGTTAATACATAACCGAACGTAATCCACTGGCGCGCTTGATTGAGCCATACGCGCCATTCTGACTCATTCATCTGATCAACGTCTCACATTTGAGGCACACTTGCGCCGACGATAGACGCTTGGAACGTCATGGAAAAAATGCGAGTGAAGGAAAGCGTGGTCAGGCTCGTGCCCGGCGGCACCGACCCAAGGCGGTATTTATCGTCGTAGCTACAAAAAAGCGTGCTCCGCCAAACTCTTTGGATTAGCTTCCTTCACTCGTTCCCATAACTGTCATGGGCGCGGAAGAAATCGTGGCGCTCGATGTGAAAACTCAAAACAATAGATTAGGATCACGCTATGGCTGAAAAGATTGGATTCGTTGGTGTAGGGCGGATGGGTGCAAACATGGCTCGCCGCCTGAAAGATTGTGGCTTTAACGTCAGTGCTGTCTTTGATGCCAGACTCAAAGTTGCTAGGGAACTTGCAAAAGAGTTGGGCTGCGAAGCTTGTCGTCAGGTGGCCAAAGTCACAGAGTTGTCGGATGTCATCATTACGGTCGTGAGCGACGATGCGGCGATGGACCAGATCTATGCTCCACAGGGCAAAAGCCTGCTCCACAAAGCTCAGGGCCGGTTGTTCATCAACTGCGCGACTATATCGCCCAAAGCGCATGTCGAAGTCGAAGCGCGCGCCAACAAGGCCGGGGCAATGAGTCTCGAAGCTTGTATGGCTTCGAGCATCACGCAAGCGCGCGAAGGAACGCTTTATTTGATGTGTGGCGGTAGCCAGGAAGCATTCAACCGAGCCAAGCCGATTCTTGAGAAGTTGAGCAATTCGATGCGTTACGCTGGGAAAGCTGGCGAGGCCGCCAAAGTCAAAGCACTGGTGAACATGGTCATGAACATTAACACGGCCGGCTTGGCGGAAGGGCTGGGATTGGGAGCTGCGCTCGGCCTTGATTTGCCGATGTTGCGAGAGGTTTTTTCTCAGACGGGCGCTAATTCACGCGTTCTCGCCACCGACGGCGAAGACATGCAAAACCGGGATCACAGCTGCTTCTTTTCTGCGGCGCATGCTGCTAAAGACTCCGGCATCGCCTTAGAATTGGCGAGAGAGCAGAAACTCAAGCTTCCTTTGGCTGAGGCCACGAAAAGGCAATACGATCGCATGGTGGCGGAAGGCTTGGGCGAGTTGGATAAATCGGGGATCGCTGAACTAACTTTCAAAGGCCGACGCAAGAAAAAATAGACCTACCGATATGATGTCATTAGGTCGCATCGACAAGGCAATCGCCAAGACGGAAGCGATCAGTTGGCAAGCTGGTGAACCAGCCGCACGAAAGCCAGACTATCTGGCGAAAGAAGAACCGCTTGAGATTCGGGTCCGCGGCAGAAGCGTTGCGGTCACAATGCGCACGCCTGGGCACGATGAAGAATTGGCAGCCGGCTTCCTTTTAACCGAGGCAATTGTCCGGAGCCGTTCGGACGTCACGGAAATTGGCCCATGCCAGCAAGGCGAAGGAGCGCACTACGAAAACACGATTAATGCTTTTCTCGCGCCTGCTGTCGAAGTGAATTTTGACCAATTGACGCGGCACGTGTTTGCTTCGTCGAGTTGCGGGTTATGCGGGAAGGCTTCCATCGAGTCCGTGCATCAGCACTTTGCTCCCGTTGAATCGGATTTTTTCATTTCTGGTGAGCAGCTACTCATAATGCCTGATCGTCTCCGTTCAGCGCAGGAGGCGTTTAGTTGCACAGGCGGCTTGCACGCTGCGGGAATCTTCGATGGGGCCGGTGAGTTGATCGTTTCGCGCGAGGATGTGGGTCGGCACAACGCTGTGGACAAAGTCATCGGTCATGGATTCTTGGCGAATTCTTTGCCATTTGATCGTCATGTGTTGTTGGTAAGCGGCAGAGCGTCGTTTGAAATCATGCAAAAGGCTCTCGCGGCGCGAATTTCGGTGGTGGCGGCACTTTCGGCACCGTCGAGCTTGGCGGTAGAGTTCGCCAAGGAGAGCGGACAGACATTGATCGGGTTTTTGCGAGGGCGAAGCTTAAACCTTTATTCTCATCCAGAGCGTGTTCTGGGAGCAGATTTCTCCCCTGATAGCACGTCTTAGTTTTCAGAAAGCTATCCCGAAACCCTGCGAACGATCTGCGGGAACTAAGTCCTTTGCTTGCTTAAACGGGGTTTTAGTCTATTTTTTGAATCAATGACCATGTGCAAAGTTAGTTCGTCTCTGCATTTTGTTAAATCACATTCCCAGAGTGCGCAGGAGAGTTCCACGGAAACCGATTGGGTTCCTAACACGGATGTTTATGTTTGCGAGGAAGGGTTGGTGATAAAGGTCGAACTGGCCGGAATGCGTCGGGAGGATCTTGAACTTGTCGTCGAAAACAACCGGGTGAAAATTACCGGCCATCGGCCAGACGGCTGCCGTAAGGCGAAATGCAAATTCCTTGTCATGGAGATCAATTACGGCGCTTTCGAGAAGGTCATCGAATTGCCCAAGGGCTACGATCTGGGCCAAGCCCGGGCCGCTTACCAAAACGGTTTTCTGCGTATTGATGTGCCTGCCCAAATAAGAGCGGTTTTACAACGCACTTCGGGAGTCATCTCTTCGACCGCAAAATAATAACGCTTCCGTGAGCTTTCGGCGCTCTGCGGCATCTAATGACAAACGGGCCATGCGATGACTTCACCTGACACGGAATTCATTAGCATTCTCGGCACTGCGGCTGGCGGGAGCGAATCATCTCCGCCAAAGGCCGGGGCGAAATCATTGCCAGAGGTGCTGCCCATTCTTGGGCTGTCAGACATTGTCATCTTTCCTGGGATGGTGACGCCTCTCCTCGTGGAGTCCGCTCAAAGTATCCGTTTGATCGACGACGTGGTGGCCGGCGATCGCTTTATAGGTTTGGTTCTCCAACGTCGGCCCGAAGTCGATAACCCTCTCCCTCAAGACCTGTGGTTGCACGGCTGTGCCGCGCGTGTGTTAAAAATGCTGAAGTTTCCGGATAACACCGTTCGCGTCTTGATCGAGGGCTTGCGGCGCTTTCAGATTAAAGAATACGCAGCTCAAGATCCTTACCTTTGCGCCCGCATCGAGGTTTTAAAAGAGATCAGCGAAGACTCGTTGGAGCTGACCGCGCTGGCGCGAAATGCGCAGCAACGGTTTCAGGAAATCATCAATCTCTCCCCATCCCTGTCCGACCAAGTCAAGATCACAGCGCTTAACTCCGAAGCGCCCGGCAAGTTGTCGGATCTGATCGCCGCCAACCTCAATCTGACTTTGGAAGAGCGTCAGGGTTTATTAGAAACGAATGTTGTCAAGGACCGCTTGAATAGGCTCCTTCCTTTGGTCAATAAGGAATTGGAGGTATTGACGTTGGGTTCGAAAATCCAAAAAGCGGTGGCTTCCTCGATGTCCAAGAGCCAGCGCGATTTTTTCCTGCGCGAACAAATCCGCGCTATCCAGCGTGAGCTAGGCGAGAACGACTCGACTGCCACCGACATCAATCGTCTCCGGGAGCAGATCGAATCGAACCACCTTCCGGAGGAGCCCAAGAAGGTTGCGACAAAAGAATTGGAACGTTTGCAGCAGATCCCGTTTTCCGCATCGGAATACACGGTTTCCAGAAATTACCTCGATTGGCTGATCAACTTGCCGTGGGCTAAATCCACTGAGGACAAGTTGGATTTGGCAGCGGCAGCGCGCATCCTGGACGAACAGCATTACGGACTGTCCAAAGTCAAAGACCGACTTCTGGAATACCTCGCGGTCATCAAGCTGAAACAGAAACTGAAAGGCCCGATCCTCTGCTTGGTCGGCCCGCCGGGCGTGGGGAAGACATCCCTCGGTCAAAGTGTCGCCGATTCGCTCGGTCGGAAGTTCGCCCGCATTTCCCTGGGGGGAATGCGCGATGAAGCCGAAATCCGCGGCCATCGCCGGACCTATGTCAGCGCCTTGCCGGGGCGCATCATTCAAACGCTGCGACGGGTCGAAAGCAATAATCCGGTGATACTGCTCGATGAGATTGATAAGGTGGGCGCGGACTTTCGCGGTGATCCTGCCGCTGCCCTCCTGGAGGTGCTGGACCCGCAGCAGAATTCGACCTTCACCGATAACTACATGGATGTGCCATTCGACTTATCGCGTGTCTTGTTTGTTACCACCGCGAACTGGCTCGATCCGATTCATCCGGCGCTCAAGGACCGGTTGGAAGTCATCGAATTGCCCAGCTACACTGCGGCTGAAAAACTCCAAATCGCGAAGCGTTACCTCGTTCCTCGCCAATTGGAAGAGCACGGGCTGAAAAAGAAGGTGGTCAAATTTCCCGACGCCACCCTTCGGCATATTATCGAAGATTACACGCGTGAAGCGGGAGTTCGGCAGTTGGAGCGTGAGATTGCCAGTTTGACGCGAAAAGCGGCCCGCGCCGTTATTACCAAACGAGAGATGCACCAACCCCTGGTCATCACTCCGGAATCGCTCCCAGACTACCTCGGGCTCCCTCGGTATATTTCCGAGACAGCCGAGACGATTACTGAATACGGGATCGCCATCGGTTTGGGATGGACGCCTTTCGGCGGCGATATTTTATTTATCGAGGCGACTCGCATGCCCGGCAAAGACAAATTGCTTTTGACTGGTTCCCTCGGCGAGGTCATGAAGGAAAGTGCTCAAACCGCGCTCAGCTACCTTCGAAGCCAAGCTAAGCAATTGAAGATCGACTTGAGCGATTTCGACAAGTTTGACATCCACATTCATGTCCCGGCGGGCGCGACCCCCAAAGATGGACCCAGCGCAGGAGCTACCATCGTCGTCGCCCTTGCCTCCATCTTTCTGAAGCGCCTCGTTCGATCGGATCTCGCTATGACTGGGGAAATCAGTCTTCGCGGCCGGATTTTACCGGTGGGTGGAATCAAGGAAAAAGTCTTGGCGGCATCACGAGCGAAATTGAAGCAAGTCATTTTGCCAGCACGCAACCGCAATGATTGGCTCGAAGTTCCAGCGGAAGCCCGCCAGAAACTTAAGGTCCACTTCGTTCATCACATCAGCGAGTTGCTTCCTCTGGCCTTGCACCCCAAATGAATCACACTCGCTTCCTCCTCTTCCTGCTCGTAGCCGCAGCGTGCTGCTCTGGTCCGGTTTACTCCGCTCAGCGCGAGTTCGGCAAGATCCTGGATGCTCGCGAAGGTAAAGCGCTCGCGGAGGATGTGATCGCTCAACGGCCGGAAAAAGACGCGGTCTTTTACGGAACTCTCAAGATGCGCGACGGTGATGGGAGACGCCGCCACGTTCCCATCAAGTATGCGATCAAGGTCGGCGACGACGGTTGGCAAGGCGTTTACGAAACGCAGGCGACCAACGGATTGCCGGCGCAGCGGTTGGCCATAATTCATAAACTCCGACAGCCAACTCAATATATTCTGACGCCGATCGCGAGTGCAGGGATTTCCGCTCCAGACTCGAGCGTGCTGCGCGGTCCCGATGCGTCTATTCCTTTTGTCGGCTCTGATTACTGGCTCTCAGATCTAGGTTTGGAATTCCTTCATTGGCCCGATCAACGACTCATCAAAGATGCCAAAATTTCGATGCGGTCGAATCGCTCGTGCAAAGTTTTGGAAAGCACAAACCCAAACCCAACACCAGGCGACTATGCCCGTGTCGTCTCATGGCTCGATGCTGAGAGTGGCGCGCCGATTTATGTCGAAGCTTACGGGAAGGATACCAAACTGTTGAAGATTTTCTCGTTGCATAAGTTCCAGAAAGTGAACGGTCGATGGCATCCGACGGACCTCGAACTTCGCAACGAGAAAACGGATTCTCGAACGAGCTTGCAGCTTCAGTTTGAAACCGAATGAACGTTGGCTCGACCCACCTCGCGCTCTACCGCCCAATGCTACCGCACCTTGTCCAGCATCTTGAGCGCAGTGGCCTTGTCGATGGAATCCACCATTGCCTTGCCGACGAAGCCGCGCCCGAGGAAATGCTGCGCCATGTCCTTGGCCACCGTCTCCAACCGGTCGTCGCGGGTGAGGGATATGGTATTGCCGACTCGAACTCCTGTTCGAGCCGCAGCTCCAGCATGCGGTTTTCGTAGAGGAGCGGCACCGTCGCACCGCCCTCGACGGATTGCTGGAAGTCGTTGATGGAACTGACCACACCGCGCGCGAACGCGAGTCGTAACTTGGGGAAACTTACTGGTGGCGGGCTTGGGAAGCCAAATCGCCGAACACGCCATTCGTCCGTTCCACGTCCACGATGAGCGGCGTGTCGGTGAAGACTGGAACAACTCCTTGGGCAGTGCCTCGCGCATGTTCAACGCCAGCGTATCGTATCGGCTGCGGTCCGCCTCATCGGTCAGGACAATCTCCTCGGGCCGGTCGCCGAGCACGGGCATCACCTCTCCACTCGTAGCAGCCGGCGTGAGTCGGCTCACTTCTTTCCCACCCGCCGGAGGAGTTTGAGAGAACTCACGTCCGCTGCTGCGATGGATTTGGAATAGCGTCGCGCTGGAGTTGTTCACACCGGAGAACTGGTGGTTCTGCCCCATGATTTTCACAAGTCTCGACTTGCGCTCCGAGAACATCGTGAAATTCTCCACCAGGTCGAGCAGCCGCGTCCGGTCGCACGTCCCGCGCAGCATCACCTCCAGCGACCGTGGGAGGTTCGAATGCAGAAGTGCGAAAGTTGAATTCCAGCCCGAAACTCGCCGTTCGGAATTCGCAGGGTTCGACAATGGAATTTCGTCATTCGTCATTTCAGCGTCGCGTTGAACCAGAGCAGCGCCGGGATCTGCTGCTTGTAGTGCGTCAGGTTCTCGTCGAACGCCGCGCGCGTCGGCACGCCGGGCTTCTTCAACTCGCAAGAGTTCAGTCGCCACAAAGTGAAGTTCAACGCCGCCCCAAAGCTCACCCACGCGAGGTAAGGCGCAAGCAGCCACGCGGCGGGGCGACTCGCGTTACGAAAGACCACAAGCGTCGCGGCAATCGCCATCCACAGGAGTGTGATTTCTGCAAAAGCAACGCTTGGCCAGTGCAGCCCGAAGAACAGCGGCGTCCAAGCAGCGTTCAAAACGAGCTGCGTGAAGAACAACGCGAGCGGACGGCGTTGCCGGCGTATCCTCCACGCTTCCACACCAGCCACGCCGCCACCTCCATCATCGTATAAAGCGCCGACCATACCGGACCGAGTATCCACCCCGGCGGATTCCACCATGGCTTGTTCAGCGTGGCATACCATTCGCCCGGCATGAAAAAGGCGCCGAGCGAGACGGCGCTGAAACAACGAACCAACCATTCCTCCAGGACCAAGGCTGCCCTCAGACGCGACGGAGTTGGAACCTTGACTTCGGGGCCGTTGACGCTGCCGACCGCGCTCGAGGAGGAGATTCTTCAGCGCTTCTCGTATTCCTTGAGGAAGCCGATGAACGCGTGGCGGTGATCCTCCTCCCCGCCGGGAACGCCGATGACCATGCCTTGCTTCACATAGTCCACGACGTCGCAGAGCTTGATGATTTTGTTGTATTGCGCGATGGTGCCTTCCTCGGCGGCGAAGACACCTTTGATGACTTCCGAGCGCAGGTCGTCGAGGTTGACGGAAGCCGCGATGTAATTCTGCACCCTCTCCAGCTCCATGGCGTAAGAGGGGCAGAGTTCCTTGATGATGCCTTTGTTTTTCAAATGGGAGAAATGTGTTCGCTTCGGACTTCGCATTCATGTCGTCGCTTCTTACCTCTTTAAAGTCGCTATAGACACCCGGATCGACTTCGAAGCGCGCCAGCCAGGGTCCGGCAAAGCGCCATTCGCCGCCCAGCTTCAACGCCAGTCCGTGAACTTCGTTGGGAATGGGGGGCTCCAGCCGGGACTTCGAATCGCGAATGACGCCACTCCGCACCCATCAACCAGGAATAACTCTCGCCAGCGCGAATCGTGCCGAGCCAGCCCGCTCTCGCGTGCAGCTCATCCATTTTTCCAAAGGGAGTTCCCCCCTGAGAAATTGCCGCTGGCAACGAATAGGAAACCTCGGCCCCCAGCGCCTGATTGAAGTCCGCTAGCAAGGGGTGGACTCGGGTCTGAGCCCAGGACATCATTGGCACCGCCATCAAGACTGCGAGGGTAAAGTATTGTTTATGGCTTTTCATGGAAATGGTTGAGTGATGGGATCCGCCGTCTTCGTCCAGCGAAAGGCCATGCAAAGCTTGGGACAACTCGCAGAAGCTTGCGGGCGCGCAACTAGAAACACTTTCCGCGCTCGGGGAACTCCTTGTGCCTGCCGCTTGAAAACCGCGCCGCCACCGCGCTCATTTGCTTGCGGAATCCGTCGCAACTCCTGGATTTAAACTCCGATGGCTCTCCAACTCTGCTTCCAACTCTGGCTCCCTCACAAAATCTTTTCCGGAGTTTCTCAGAACTGCCTTCCCGGGCTCTCAAAGCAAAGCGCAGAGGCTCTACTGAAATCCAAGCGCTTGTTCAACCACGGATAGCTTCGGCGCTCCGCTTCGCTCCGGCCAAAGCTATCCGTTCTTCGTTAGGCGGTGACCCTGATGCACTAGTCGTCATGCGAGGTGTCTGGTCGGCGCTGCGCAACGTGCCAAAGCACACCGGACGGGTCGATTACGTAGGCGACCCGGAGGCCCCAGGGCTGGACCGCCGGTGGTTTTGGTGCAGGCACGCCGAATCTTGTGGGCAGATCGAGTGATGAAACATGAGTCCACCAAGAATCAAGATCGTCCACCATGAGTTGCATCATGAAGTTTTCTGCCCATTCTTTCTGGAAATACTTTTGAAGGATGAAGCCGCTCGCTCCAATTCGGAAGATCGCCGCCTCGCCATCGAGCACCTTTGTAAAACCCAGCGTTTCATAAAACCGCTTGGATAAGTCAAAGTCTTTTGCCGGCAGGAAAGGCCGGGCAATCTCTGTGCCAGCGGGGACTGATGCATTCATAGTAGTTTCACTCACGTAACAGCCAACGATCAAGCTCACCGACAGCCGCCGATAACCCGCAAGCGTCGGCAGACAATCCGGCGCTCGACAACCGGGACGTACCCGAAAACACGACGGCTAGCGGCTGTTCGGTGGAGCGTCTTGTTCGGCGAGTTCATCATCAGTGGCTCGATGTGGCCGACTCGCGGTCCACAGTAATCCGGCTGATCAAAAGAGCGGAAAGCACATCGTATCGCTCGTCGTCGCCGAATACAAAGATCCGCCCTCCGGCGGGCGGGACGGCAATATGGTCAACGGCCGGCACACGCAACTCGCCGCCATCGGCCAAATGGATGGTGAACGGCACAAACGGCACCGCGTGAACAAGTTTTCGAATGTCGGAGGTCATAAGATACAAACGACGCTACCTCGACGATGGACTGAAATCAAGAGGACCGCATCCCGCACCGGGTAAGCCCGAGCGGCCACCCGCTCAGGCCCCCATCAGAACCGCACGTGAAAGTTTCCCTTCATACGGCTCAAGCCTTTCAATGGACATATCCTGTGTGGCATGTCCCGGCCAACTCCAAATGGAGCAACCTTTGCGATACTCACCGACGGCCGAATCGCGCAGCGCTCTTGACGCGGGCTCCGAGACGCACTAATCGACTGGCGTCGATCATCATTTGCTTTTCTCAGTTCAAACGGTTCCATTGAATTTCTGACAATGAAAGACCAGATCGACGT
>CAMAWP010000047.1 GCA_945861765.1 Akkermansia muciniphila
CTGCCCAAGTTACCCGCACCAATGTTGTCTCTAGGAAAAGCCAACAGAAACCGATTGAAGAACCCACGCCGAGGTCGTGACTGACAAGCAGTTACGCCGGACAATGTGCTGGGAATTTACTGTCCGGCAATGGGGGAAGATGAGCCAGACAGTTGAATTGAACGATGCGCTCTTCGATTCCGCTGGTTGGTTTTTGAAGCCGGCTCCCGCGCCTCGTGCCATTGCCGGTGATGCGGGCGCGAACTACATTGCGCGTTACCTGCATGCTTTTGAGCGCGACTCCCTGAAAGGCATGCGCATCGGCGTCTATCAACATTCTGCGGTCGGGAGGGATGTGCTGGTGAAAATCCTTTCCGGCCTTGGGGCGGAAGTCACGCCATTGGGCCGCTCCGAGAAGTTCATTCCCGTGGACACGGAAGCCATCCGCCCCGAGGACGTGCAACTGGCGCGCGCGTGGGCGGCGTCCGGCAAGTTCGACGCCCTCGTCTCCGCCGACGGTGACAGCGACCGCCCGATCGTCAGCGATGAGCGCGGCGAATGGTTGCGCGGCGACGTAGCGGGGATTTTGTGCGCTCAGTTTCTCGGCGCGGACTCAGTCAGCACGCCCGTGAGCTGCAACTCCGCCGTGGAAAAATGCGGCTGCTTCGCGACCGTGCGCCGCACCCGCATCGGCTCACCCTATGTCATCGGCTCCATGCTCGAAGCCAGCCGCGCGGGCGCGAAAACCATCGTCGGCTATGAGGCCAACGGCGGTTTTCTGCTCAACTCCGACGTGACGCTGGGCGGTAAATCTCTGCGTGCCTTGCCCACGCGCGACGCCGTCATCGTGATGCTCGGCATCCTGCTCCCGGCGAAGCGGCGCGGGCAGAAAGTTTCCCAACTCGTCGCCGAATTGCCCGCGCGTTTCACCGCCAGCGACCGCTTGCAGAATTTTCCCAGCGAGAATAGCCGCGCCATCCTTGGGCAATTCTCCACCCAGGACGAAGCGGCTGATCGCGCAAACCTCGAAAAAGTTTTCGGCCCTCTCTCCGGCACGGTTTCCCGCCTCGACCGCACCGACGGACTCCGTATGACCTTCGCCAACGAGGAAGTCATCCACTTGCGCCCGTCGGGCAACGCGCCGGAGTTCCGCTGCTACACCGAAGCGGCATCGAATGAACGTGCCCGGTCACTCAATGCCTCGGCGCTGGAACTTTTGAAACAACTTGCAACCGCGATCCCAGCATGAATCCAGACCCAACAAAAAACATCCAGTCCAAGATGCGCACCGGCGGGGTGGTGGAGCCGGCCATCAATGCGTTTCTCGGCGCCGTGGCCAAAGTCGCTGCGGGCCAGCGCGGACAGATTCCCGAGTCGGCGATTGAGCCCGTGGCCGAACTGCCGGGCCTGGAATCATTGCCACCGGCGGGCGGCGCGGGTGGGCCGTTGCTTGACCAGCTCGCGGTCATCAAGCTCAACGGCGGCCTCGGCACGAGCATGGGTTTGGAGCGCGCAAAGTCGCTCATCACGGCGAAGGGCAGCGACACGTTTCTTGATTTCATCGCGAAACAGATATTGCATCTTCGTGCCAGCAGCGGCGCGCCCAAGTTGGCGTTCTACCTGATGGACAGCTTCAGCACGCAGGCGGACACGCTGGCCTACCTGAAGAAATATCCCGCGCTCGCGCCCGACGGTGAACTCGATTTTCTCCAGAGCAAAGTTCCGAAGCTCGAGGTGAAGACGCTGCTGCCGATCGCCTGGCCCGCGCAGCCCGATCTGGAATGGTGTCCACCCGGCCACGGCGACCTGTATCCGTCGCTGCTGGGTTGCGGTCTGCTCGACAAATTGCTGGCGCGGGGCATCCGTTTCCTGTTCGTGTCCAACTCCGACAACCTCGGCGCGACGGTGGATGGGCGTCTGCTGAATCATTTCGCGGAATCCGGCTGTTCGTTTCTCATGGAGGTCGCCACGCGCACGGCGGCGGACTGCAAGGGCGGCCATCTCGCGCGGCGGCGGGGTGATGGACGATTGCTGTTGCGCGAGGCGGCGCAATGCCCGGCGGCGGACGAGGCGGAGTTCCAGAACATCGACCGGCATCGGTTTTTCAACACCAACAACCTCTGGATTCGGCTCGACCACTTGAAGGCGGAGCTCGACCAGCGCGGCGGAATCCTGCCGCTGGCGCTCATCACGAACACGAAGACGGTTGACCCGCGCGACGCAAACTCGCCCAGGGTCATCCAGATCGAAAGTGCGATGGGCGCGGCGATCGAGTGTTTCGCGCGCGCCGGGGCGGTGGTCGTGCCGCGCCGCCGGTTTGCGCCTGTGAAGACGACCGGCGATCTGCTGGCGCTGCGCTCGGACGCCTATCGCCTGACGGACGACTATCAGCTCGTGCTAGACGAATCCCGCCGTGGCCAGCCGCCGGTCATTGCGCTGGACAACCAGCACTACAAGCTGCTGGCGGATTTCGAGGCGGCATTTCCGTGCGGAGCGCCGTCGCTGATCCGATGCGACTCACTGAAAGTGTGCGGCAAGCTGGTTTTCCCACCGCAGTTGGAATGTCGGGGCAAGGTTGAGTTCATCAACCCCAGCGGCGAGACGAGGGTGGTCAACTCTGGCATCTTTGCGGACGGGGCTTTTCACGTTGAGTAAAAAAGCGCGAGCTTGTTTTCACTGATCTTTTTCACACAATTAATTCTCACCCGTGTGGCAAACGTCATTACGCTGGAAAAACTCCGAGACTGGGCCGCGGACCTTACCGAACGCGGCGGTCGCCGGTTGGAGCTCATCGTCCATCAGGCGAGACTTGGAAGTTTCACCCACATCAATCGGGCAAAACGCTCAAAGACGCACCTCGAAAACTCACGGCGAGACCTTGGCTGCGACATCAGTTGAGAAACTCACCAAAGAATGAACTCGCTTGAACCAACCCAACGAACCACGTCACGCCGCTGCCTTCGTGCTGTGGTCCGGGCTGAATTTGATGTCCGGGACAGTGCTACTGATTACGGCCGCGCTGCGCGAGACGCCCGTGTTCTGGCGCGACACCGGCGGATTCCCGGTGCTGCTGCGGGAAGTTGTGTTGCTGGTTTTCTATCCGGACACGCTGCTGCTCGCCATCGGCGTGCTCCGCTCCACCTGGATCGTGTGGCGCTGGCGTCCGGACTCGCGCCTGGCAGTCGGGGTCTGGATGGCGTGCCTGTTCCGATGGGTGTTGTTGCTCGAGGTGATTACCATCTTTGCGTGGAACAATCTCAACAACATGTTCGAGAGGTCGCCCCTGCACCGATACGCGCCATGAATGCTGCATGCGAGGGCGGACGCATGAGCCATTGGTTCATGGAGGGGTGTTGGGGTTTCTGCCGCGCCCGAATAATGGAAGTGGTCAGCATCAAGTTTTCCGTTTATAGGAATAGCCCTATGTATGGAATGGTAAACAAAGCGGTCGAGGACATGGTCGTCATGCATCATGGCGAACCCGTCTGGGAACAGATCAAGGCCAAGGCTGGTGTGGACGTGGACGTCTTCTTGAGCAACGAAAGTTACTCGGACGACATGACCTACAATCTCGTCGGCGCGGCGAGCGAGGTGCTCAAAGTGCCGGCGGAACAAATCCTCATGGGCTTCGGCGAGCACTGGGTCTTGCACACCGCCCAGGAAGGTTACGGCGGACTGATGCAGGCGGCCGGCAAATCGTTGCCCGAGTTCCTCAAGAACCTGCCGGACTTCCATTCGCGGGTCGTGATGATTTTTCCCAAGCTGCAACCACCGCGTTTTGAATGCACGGATCTGACCGATCGGTCGTTGAAGTTGCATTACATCTCACACCGGCCGGGGCTCGCGCCCTTCGTGGTCGGGCTCATGCACGGGTTGGGCAAGATGTTCAAGACCCCGGTCACCGTTCGTCAGACCGAAACCAAAGACCAGGGCGCAGTCCACGACGTTTTTGAAGTGACTTGGACACCCGCCCCGGCGGTATGAACCAGCCCGGCCAGCCGGCTTCTCCGGCCATCAGCCTGCCGCCGGAGCAGTTTGCGGCGGCTTTTCCGTTCCATCTCGCGCTGGACCGAAAGCTGAAACTGGTTCAGGCCGGTTCGACGCTGCGGCGCATTTGCCCGGATGTTCAGCCCGGCGCGGACCTGGATCAAATCTTCCGTTCGATCCGGCCCGAGGGGCGGATGACGCTGGAGTGGGTGCGGCAACACGGCCTCCGCTTTTTCCTCTTGGAACATCGGACGACGAAGCTCCAGTTGCGCGGCGAATTCATTCTCCTTCCCGAGCAGGACACACTGCTCTTTCTCGGCTCGCCGTGGTTCACCGATTCGTCGGAAATTGCCACCCGCGGTCTCGGGTTCGAGGATTTCGCCATTCATGACCCGGCTGTGGACATGCTTCAGGTCTTGCAGGCCAGCAAAATGGCCCTCGCTGACGCGAAGAAACTCGCAGCCAAGTTGATCCGGCAGCGCGAGGAATTGCGCGCCGCCAACGAACGGCTGCGGCAGCAGGAAGCCAACACACGCAAGCTCGCTCTCATCGCGGCGCGGACCGACAACGCGGTCGTGCTTACGGATGCCGAGGGCCGGACGGAATGGGTCAACGAGGGCTTCACCCGGCTCACGGGCTACACGTTGGAGGAAGTCTTGGGCAAGAAACCTGGGGCGCTGCTGCAAGGACCGGGCACCGATCCCGAAACCGTGCGGCACATGGGTGAGCGGCTCCGCAAGGGCGAAAGCTTCAGCGCTGAAATTCTCAACTACAGCCGGGACGGCCGCAGCTATTGGTTGGCAATCGAAGTGCAGCCGATCCACGATGATCAGGGCCGCCTGACCAACTTCATGGCGATCGAAACGGACATTACCGAGCGGCGGAGAGTGCAGCAGCGGCTGGCGATTCAGTTTGAAGTCTCTCGTGTGCTGGTCGAGGAAGGAAGTTTTGCCACGGCGATCCCGGAGATGCTGAAGGCCATCTGCGAAAGCCTCGGATGGCAGGTGGGGATGATGTGGCGGATCCATGAGGATCGCCTCCGATTCGTCGAAGTGTGGCATCCGCCCGCGGCGCGAATGCCCGAATTCATCGGCGCCAGCCGCACGCTGGAATTCGAGCGCGGTGTGGGGTTACCGGGCCGCATCTGGGCGGAAGCGCGTCCGCGCTGGATTCTCGATGTGACCCGCGAAGCCAATTTCCCGCGTGGCGCGGAGGCGGCGGAGAATGGCTTGCGGGGCGCGTTTGGTTTTCCGGTGTTTGTGCGGCGGCGAGTTCAGTCGGGTGGGTGGCCAGGCCCGCAGCCGGATTGCCGCGCTGAGTGGGACGAATGGAGCAGCAGCTTCCTGGAACCCGAATCCATCGGGCCCGGTCAGTTCCATCGTTGTGCTCGGCAGCCGGGTCTTTGTCGCGGGGTCCTTCACCAATATCGGGAGCCAGGCGCGATCGAAACTCGCCTCGCTCGATGCTATCACTGGCCTCGCTACTGGTTTCAATCCAAGTCCGAACGGAGACGTGTCCGCGTTGGCGCTGTCGGGCGCGACGCTCTATGTCGGCGGACGGTTCACGGAGATCGGAGGAAGTTCGCGGAAGAGTCTGGCTGCGATGGATGCTTTCACGGGGACGATGAACTTATGGAGCCCTCAGGCCGCGGGCTCCATCTCGGCGTTGCTCGTGGCGGGTACGAGAGTTTATGCTGGCGGGAGTTTCACCAATGTGGGCGGGCTTTCCCTCACGAATCTCATCGCCCTTGATTCGGTCGTGGGCGTCCCGCTCGCGTGGCAACCGCAGTTGTCCGGGTCCGTCAATTGTCTTGCGTTGTCGGGCGAAACTCTTTTTGTCGGCGGTGATTTTTCGAAGGCGGGCGGGAATGATCGAAACAGTTTTGCCGCTGTCGATACGCTGACGGGCGCGCCGAAGGCTTGGATGCTCAACTTGGCGGGGCCGGCGAATGTCATCTCGGCCGCAGGGGGGAGCCTCTTCGTTGGCGGGACGTTCAACATTGTCAACGGCGTGGTGCGACATGGTTTGGCCGCGTTGGACCTGGCGACGGGACGGGCCACGGATTGGGATCCGGATGTGGGAGGCGGCACGAATTCATCCGCCGGGGTGGTGCAGTCCCTGGTGATCGCGGGGGACACCTTGATTGCGGGAGGGAGTTTCACGACGGTGGGCCGTCTGGCGCGGACGAATCTCGCGGGCCTGGATTTGGTCACGGCCGCGTCGGCCTCCTGGGTCCCCCAAACCGATGGGCCGGTTTCTTCGTTCGTCGTTTCGAGCAACACCGTTTACGCAGGGGGGAATTTCCTGAGGATGGGAGGGATTTCTCGCACCAATGTGGGAGCGTTCGCAGTGCCCTCGGGCCGTGTGACCGACTGGAAGCCCAATGCCAATCGGCGGGTGTCCGCGCTCGCGATCGTCGACGCCGAAGTGTTAACGGGCGGGAGCTTTAGCTTTATCGGGGGACAGTCGCGCAATGGGATCGCGGCCGTCGATCTGACGGCCGGACAAGCGACGCCGTGGGATCCGTTCAGCAGCGGCGAGGTATTGAGCCTGGCGGTCGCGGGCCGATCGGTCCTGGTGGGAGGGCAGTTCAGCAGCATTGGCGGGCAGTTCCGCACGAACCTCGCGGCCCTCGATATTGCAACCGGAATCGCGACCGACTGGAATCCGAGCGCCAATGGCAAGGTGACCCGACTTTGGGTTTCAAATAATCTCGTGTTCGTTGGAGGGGAATTCACGCGTCTTGGGGGGCAAATCCGAAGCCGCGTAGCGTCGCTCGATCTGGTCAAATTGCTCGCGACGGACTGGAATCCTGTCGCCAACGGGGCGGTTTACGCCTTTGCCGTGGCTGACGATCTTGTTTTGACGGCGGGAGCTTTTTCGTCGGTGGCCGGCGATTTTCAGCAGGGCCTGGCCATCTTCCGGAAGATCGGTTACTCGACCCTGGCAGCGGGTTTAACTCCGGAGCGGATTTTTCAGTTGCAACTTCACGGCAATGCGGGTGAGAGCTATGTCATCGAAGCGGCGACGGATCTGACGCGGTGGTTTCCAGTCGTGACCAACACAGCGGTCAATGGCACCTTCATCTTTACTGACCAGGAAACGCCACGATTCTTCAACCGCTTTTATCGGGCAGTGCCCAAACGCTGAAACCGGCCCCGATGGGGAAGGAGCAACATAATTTCCTTATGATTTCAATACATGGCGTCGCACCGCGAAGCGACAGACCTTCGTCATTCTGGATCTTCGCTGGCCGGAAGGACATCCGAATCTGTGCTCGTCTGTCCGCTGTTCTCGCCGCGTGGTCCTTATTGGCCCAGGGCGGAACTCCGCTCAACGACGCTGCGCCGCCCGCTCTGCCGGAGGTTGGTAACTACGGATTGCGCGTTCTCTCTCCCGATATTCTTGAGCTGAACGTGATCACGACCAAAAACCCTGATCCGGCCGGGGTCACCCAGTGGGATTTCGTGGGCGACGGATCGCAATCGCGATTTCCCGCGACGAATGAGTTCACCGTCTTCGTAGCGGGAGCCCGAACCGCTGTGCAGAAGGTTGGATTCAAACGACGGGTGGTTTACGCCCCGCTGGGAGAACGGGATTTGCGCGTTGGCAATTCGCTTTACCTGTCGTTGAGCCGGCCCGTGGGCGTTGGGCAGACGGTGGAAGTGAAGAGTACAAGCGGGACATTGGGGGATACCTCGATGGTCTTCCAGGCTGTCGCGTCGGCTTCGCGTTGGAATCCGGCGTTGCACGTGAATCAGGTCGGGTACCTCCCGTCGTTCAGCAAGAAAGCCAAGGTGGGCTTCTATCTCGGAAGCCTGGGGGAACTCAACGTTCCCGATCAATCCGGATTTCGGCTTGTGGAATCTGAGACAGGCCGGGAGGTCTATCGGGGCAACCTCGTTCCCCGGCCGGATCAGGGTTACACCTACACGCCGACGCCGTATCAGAAAGTTTATGAAGCGGATTTCACCCCCTTCAATACGCCGGGCGAATACCGCCTGCAGGTTCCGGGCATGGGAGTCTCATGGCCGTTCCGGATTGATTCGGGTGCGGCTGCAGCCTTCGCCCGCGCTTACGCGCTTGGTTTGTACCATCAGCGTTGCGGTACCGCCAACGAACTCCCCTTCACACGCTTTGCTCATGGCGTTTGTCATGCCGCGATGGCCGAGATTCCCACCCTTCAATTCACCACCACGCAGAAGTTCCTGGCGGCTGGGACTGCCGATTACTCCCAACAACGGCGGCACACCGCACCCCAGCTCAAGAACACCGGTGCCAGTTTGTATCCATTCGTGCTTCAGGGTAGAGTCGATGTGGCCGGAGGGCATCACGACGCCGGCGACTACAGCAAGTACACGATCAATAGCGCCGCATTGATCCATTACCTCGTTTTTGCGGTCGATGCCTTTCC
Organism: Akkermansia muciniphila; assembly: GCA_945861765.1. GTDB lineage: Bacteria > Verrucomicrobiota > Verrucomicrobiia > Limisphaerales > SIBE01 > SIBE01. The sequence continues at coordinate 8,381 of CAMAWP010000047.1, forward strand.
GGGAGTTGGGACATTGGATAATCTCGGAATGCCGGAGAGTGGTGATGGCCTGAGCGATGTGCTCCAGGAGGCGAAATGGGAGGCCGATTTCCTGGCTAAAATGCAGGATGCAGACGGCGGTTTTTACTTCCTGGTTTATCCCCGTGACCGCAAGTACGAAGATGATGTTCTGCCGGATCGGGGCGACCCTCAAGTGGTCTGGCCCAAGACCACCTCGGTGACGGCTGCGGCGGTGGCGGCGCTCGCGGAAGCCGCGTCGTCGCCGCTTTTTAAACGCCAGTTCCCCACGGCTGCGGCGAACTATTTGCGCAAGGCGCGATTGGGCTGGTCTTTTCTGCAGAATGCGATTGCCAAATTCGGGAAGGATGGCTCCTACCAGAAGATCACCCATTACGGCAACGAGTTCATGCACGACGACGAGTTGGCATGGGCCGCGGCCGCGCTCTTTGCCGCGACAGGCGAAACGGCCTATCAGACACAGTTGAAAGCCTGGTTCGATCCCACAGGCGCCGGCACGCGCCGGTGGGGGTGGTGGCGACTCTTCGAGGCCTACGGATGCGCGGCGCGCACCTACGCCTTCGCCGCCCGGAGCGGCCGTCTCGCGACCAACCAGATGGATTCGGTTTACCTCTCCAAGTGCGAGTCCGAGTTGCTCGCCCTGGGCGATGATCGCCTGAGTGACGCGGCCCAGAACGCCTACGGATCCAGCTTCCCCGAAGACTTCAAGAAGAATCGCGACGCTGGCTGGTACTTTTCCACGGCCTGGGCTTTCGACCTCGCGGTGGCAAACCAGATTCAACCCAAAACTCACTTCCTGGACGCGATTCTTGGAAATGTGAACTACGAGATGGGCTGCAATCCGGTGAATGTGACCTACCTGACCGGATTGGGTTCGCGGCGGCAATTCGAGATCGTTCACCAGTTCGCGCAAAATGACGCCCGCGTCCTTCCGCCCTCCGGCATTCCGCTGGGAAACATTCAAGCCGGTTTCGCTTATCTCGACCCTTACAAGTCGGAACTTGGGCGCCTGACTTTTCCCGGCGACGGCATTGCCACGGCCCCGTATCCGTTTTACGATCGTTGGGGCGACAGTTTTAACACGACGACCGAGTTCACCGTGGTCGAGCTCTCCCGGAGTCTCGCGACGAGCGCGTTTCTCATGGCGCAGACTTCGCTCCGCACCCAGGCGTGGCGGCCAGTCGCGGCGCAGATCGCTGGAGTCCCTGCGCGGGGCGCGGCTGGAGAAACCGTGACTGCCCGCCTCGTGCTGCCGCAAGTCGATTTGACGAAGGCGACGATCGTTTGGGAGGCGCGTGATCAGCAGCCGAGCCTTGGAACCAACTTTACCTTTTCGCCGCTCCAACCGGGGGCGCAATGGGTCGAGGCGGAAATTCAGTTGCCGGATGGTCGGCGTTATTTCGCGGTGACAGCGTTTACTGCCGCTCTCGCCTTGAACGTCCCTCCCAACGCTTACCTGTCGGTGCCTATTCCGACCAATGCCTCCACCGTGGCGCTGTTTCATCTGGACGAGGATGTGGCCGATGCGACGGGACGGCACGGGCCGCTGGGCCTGACGGGGAACGCGGCCCTGGACTGGACTAATGTGGGTTGGATGGCGCGACGGAACGGGCAGTCGCTGCGGGTTCTCGATATCGGCGACCATGCGACCTTGACGTTGCCCAGCCGCCAGATTTTCGGGGCGGTCGGGACGAGAGCCATCCGGCTAAGCGCGATGTTCTATGTCAACCAGTGGAAAGCCTATAACCGGGCAAGCCAGAAAATTCTTTCCCTTGTCGAAAACTCCAACGCTTCCATTGAGCTGATCGAGGATCTTTACGCAGGAACCCAGATTCGTGGCGGCGTCAATCTGCGGGTATCGGCGGACGCGCTTGGTAATCTACTGCCCCTGAAGCAATGGCATCACCTTGGAATCACCATTACCCAGGCGGGATATAGCGTCGAGCTCGATGGCCGCGCCTTTGTCACTCAGGCCGGAGCGGAATTGTTGAATTGGGGTCGGCGCGACACTGCCACACTCGAGTTTGGAAACTTCGACGGTTGGATCGATGAAGTTATCGTGGAGCGGTTTGAGACTCCCGTTCCTTTGCCGGCGTTAGTTGCGCTGCCGGTGGTGACGCCCAATGGAGGAGCTTTTCCAAATCCCCTGGCAGTTACGATGACAACGGCCACGACGGGGGCGGAGATTCGTTTCACCTTGGATGGCCAGCCGCCCACATCCGCGTCTTCCCTGTACTCGAAGCCCGTCATCGTGACGCGTCCACTCACGATCCTGGCGCGCGCTTACAAGGAAAGCATGGCCGAAAGCGCGCTGGTCAAAGCGATCTTTCAAGTGGGTTCGCCTGACAACTGCCATGCTGCCGGGCGTCTCCCCACCGGTGAGTTTCAGGTGCGGGTCCTCGGTTACACCGGACAGCGGTTTACCCTCGAGGCCTCGACGAACCTGGTGTCGTGGCTGCCGATCGCTCCAGTAACGCTCAGGGCGAGCGAGTATCTGTTCATCGACCTCGCGTCCCGAGGACTCCCCGGTCGATTCTACCGGGCGCTGCCGGCTCCGTAAGGCCTCGCTTTGAAGATTCAAGCGCCTTCGTTGGGTGTGGATCCCGCACCAGCCTGAGAATGGCAATTGATCCGCCGCGGAGATCGCAGACAATTGTACGCTACTGCGCCGCAACCAAAGTGAAGGTTCGAGAGCCGCGGGTTGAGACCGGTCGGAAAACCCTGATCGAGATGGCGTAACCTGGACATGCTGCATCGGGAGAAGGGTCGGACTGTTTTCTCTGCGTTTCCTTGCGTTCTTTGCGGTTGAATTCCTTTCTCGCCCGAACAAAATGCCAGAGTTAATCTGAGACGGAAAGAATCCCCGCCATGATATTGGATCAGTAGAGTAGGCAGGGGAACGATGGTCATTGGCCTGCGGACCTCTCAACCCGTCTTCTCCTGCCTACTCTACCCAAGCATTCAGAGCGAATTCCGGGAGAATCACGTCATGGCCGAAGATTAATGATTGGATGATTTGATCGGGATAAGCCGCGATGTGTTGCTCGCTCCGGCAACCTCGGAAGATATTCGCTCCATTTCACCAGAACAAAAACATTCACCGAGTTCGCGCTTCCTAAAAACTGCCGGCATTGCTTGCCACTTTGGCGAGTGTTGGAGTATGTTCGGTTGAAGTATGACCGTGACCATTCCAGCGGAGAGACTCGGTGATCTTGCGTTAAGCGAAAACGACGCCCTAGTGGACATTGCCATCGGTTTCTACAAGCGGGAGCAAGTCTCGCTCGGAAGGGCCGGAGAAATTGCTGGGCTGTCTTCACCGGGATTTCTTGCCGAACTTGGACGCCGACGAATTCCCATCAATTACGACACAGACGATTTGCGAGCTGACATGAACGTCCTGAAAGCCCTGTCGTAAGCCAAGATCGGAAGTGTAAGCCGTGATCACTGTCAGCGATACCACCGCGATCACCACACTTCTCAAGGCTGGTCAGGAGGGGCTGCTCCGGGAGTTGTTTGGAAGCATAATAGTGCCACATGCGGTATGGGACGAGTTGAGCGTCTTCCATTCACGCCTTCCGGAATTTCTTTTCCGGCAGTCGGTTTCAGCGAGAGTGCAGCGTTTACCAGGCACCGAATTACTTGGGCGTGGCGAAGCGGAGGCAATTCAGTTGGCGATAGAAATTCCCGCCGACTTGCTCTTGACCGATGACCGCCAGGCCCGCACTGCCGCCTCCCGGCTCGGCATCAAATGTGCCGGTCTCCTGGCCGTGTTGCTGGACGCCAAATTAAAAGGGCACCTTACCTCGGTGAGAGCCGCAATCGAGGAGATCGAAAAGAAAGGAGGCCTCTATCTATCCAACTCAGTTAAGAATGAGGCCCTCAAGCTCGCGGGTGAGTAATTTTTCGACCTATGAAGTTTTATGCGAACTAAATCCGGATCGCCGGTGCCTCAAAGCTAACACGGAGGGCGGTATCAAATAAGCCCCGGCCTTCCGGATCTCCACTCTCGTAAGCATTGCCGGGAGAGGGTGAGCCGATTTGGGGTGGATCGCATTTCTGCCTTCGAGACAAAAACGGCGCTCAAACAGAAGCACCAGATTGAACAAAACCCGGAGGGCCACACGTATGCCGAAGACTGAACAGAAGGCCCAGAAGACGCGCGATGCCGTGAAGATCTTGGATCGCATGATCGGGGATGACAGCCAACTGAGTCATCTGGCAAACGAAGCGCTGGTCAAGGCCGAGGTTGCCCGACTCATTTATGATGTTCGGATCAAATCAAAACTCACCCAGAAACAACTTGCCGAATTGGTCGGCACGACCCAATCGGTGATCGCGCGTCTTGAAGACGCCGATTACATGGGCCATTGCCTCTCCATGTTGCAGAGGATTGCAACCGCAGTGAAAATGCGCCTGGAGGTTCGCTTTGTCTCCGCCGGACGAAGAACCATGGCATGATCTTACGGGGCCGACCGCGCCAAAGACGCAAAGGAGTTCGATTCACCAAAGTTGGAATCGAGAGTTCCACTTCCCAATTTGGGGGAAACAGAAGCAAAGGAAACGCTGGAGAAAACCTGCATTCTGGGCATTTTAGGCTTTTGTTACTTCCCAAAAAACTTCCCAATGGCATGCCAGTGATTAACAATTTGAAAATGAATAGGTTGTGGAAGTTGGAGCGGGTGAAGGGAATTGAACCAATGATTCGCTTTGTGAAGTCACCGTGGGCATTTGATGATCCTATTCCAATTAGCTTTCGTAACGTAAGCCAGCAAGCCTGCATCCCCGCAATTCAGCAGATCTTCCCATGAACCCTCCGAGCCTCGTGGATGCGATGCGGGAACAAAGTCCGGGAGTTCTCATTATCACCCCGAACCAAAGCAACCTTGGACGCACCGGCGTCGGCCTCGCAGCCGTGATGAGTCTTTCGGGCTTTTATGACAAGTCGTTGCCGCTCCGGCTAAGACGGGCGCACTCCGCAAAAAAAGAATCGCGGCCTGTCGCTCGGTCAGTAGATCATTTCCGCCACCGATTTCCCGGCTGGGATGAAAGGCAGCACATGTTCGGTATAAGGCGTCACCACGTCCAAGACGTAAGGCTGATCGGAATCAAGCATTCGCTGCATGGCAGCGCGCAGATCGCTCCGATACATCACACGTTCGCACGGAACATTAAAGCTCTTCGCCATGGCAATGAAGTCCGGATAGATCTGCTTCATGTTTTCTGGATCGCCTAGATAAGTATGGCCGCGATTGCCGGCATAGAAGCGATCCTCCCATTGCACAACCATTCCGAGGTGCTGGTTATTCAGGATGATTGCTTTCGCCGCGATCTTTTCGATGTGCGCCGTGGCCAATTCCTGAATGTTCATGAGGAATGAACCATCGCCATCGATGTCGATGACCTGCTTGTCCGGACGGGCAACTTTCGCTCCGACCGCCGCCGGATAGCCGAAGCCCATCGCTCCGAGACCCGCGCTGGTCAGAAGTTGCCGTGGGAATTTAAACTTGTAATATTGCCCGGCCCACATTTGATGCTGACCCACACCAGTCGTCAGGATCGCTTCGCCTTTGGTGAGTTCATACAACATCTCGACGACCATCTGAGGCAAGATGACCTCGCTTGATTTCCCAGCCAAATGATCTTTCATGTGCTGGGATTTCATGACTTCGTCTGTCACCCGGTAGCCCAGCGGCGCTTTCGCTTTCCAGGCTTCAATTTGCTGATGCCAGGCCAAGAATTTCTTTTGGATAGGCCGCTCGCTCACCATGCCGTTCAAACGTTTCAGGGCGAACAGAATGTCGCTCTCGACAGCCAATTGAACCCGCCTGTTTTTGTTGTGCTCCGAAGGGTCGATGTCGATATGCACAATCGTGCCGGTTTCGCAGAACTTCTCCACTTTGCCGGTGACGCGGTCATCGAAACGCACTCCGAAAGCCAGCAACAAATCAGCGCCGTCAGCAATTTTTTCGAGGGGATCGCTTGGTTTGGCGCGGCTTTTAAATTCGCCGCTGACAGCCCAATTTGCGTAAGCGGCACCATGCATGCCGAGCCAGCGTAGGGAAAGCGGATGCGTCTCGGGAAAAGCACCGCAACCCATGATCGTCGTGGTTACTGGAATTTGGGCGGCTTCGGCAAACTTTCGCAACTCCTCGCTCGCGTTGCCGGAGATGATGCCTCCGCCAACATAAAGCACCGGCCGCTCCGCTTTTTCGATCAGCCCGATGATCTCGTTGAGAACAATATCATCCGCCGTTTTGGGCGGTGGATAACCGCGCAGATGCACCTCCTTGGGCCAGATGGGCTGCGCAGTTTGTTGCTGAATATTCTTCGGAAAATCAATGACCACCGGTCCAGGTCGTCCGGTTTGAGCGATGTGGAACGCTTCCTTCACGATTCGAGGAATGTCGGCGATGTTCGTGATGAGATAGCTGTGCTTGACGATTGGCAGCGTCATTCCGAAAAAGTCGGTCTCCTGAAATCCACCTTTGCCAATCATCGCCTGCGGGACTTGTCCTGTCACCGCCACCAGTGGAATCGAATCCATGTAAGCGTCGGCGATCGCGGTGGCGAGGTTGGTCGCTCCCGGGCCGCTGGTGGCCATGCAAACGCCGGCGCGACCCGTAGCGCGGGCATACCCTTCGGCTGCGAATGATCCTCCCTGCTCGTGACGCGGAAGGATAGTGCGGATGCGCTTGGATTTGGTCAGCGCTTGATGCAATTCCATGCTCGCGCCTCCCGGATACGCGAAAATGGCCTCGACACCTTCACGCTCCAAGGCTTCAACCAGGATTTCGCTGCCCATCATAGGGCGGCCTAGTTCGGCTCGCTCCGTGGTGGGCGAAGCTTTGGCTTTCGTGGATTCAGCGGTTTTACTCATAGGAATTTGCAGTTCGGCTGCCGGCGCGGGGCAATTAAAAACCCACGACCGTTCTCCAGCCGTGGGTTTTTGTCGAAAGTTTCTTTAAATGCGACAAGAGCCCACAGCATCGTCTTCTACAACGACCAGAGCCGACACAACCTGTTCAACATTCAAAACCATGCGGGAAAACTAGCCAGCAGGATTTCGTTGGTCAAGTTTTGATTCCACTCAAGCGCCTTCGCTCGGCAAAACGTTGAGAGTTCGAAAATGGCCGACGAGCCCCCCCCCCCTCGCGTGGGCTCTGATCTTCCGAACACAAACATCGGTAACGTTCATTGCCCGCGCAAGACCGTGTGTAGAATCCGAAATACAAACAGGGGCTCATCTGGTTTCCGCACCCGGAATGAAGGATCGCTTGTCGGAATTCGGTTCGGACTCGAAATGCCTGCCTGATAAATTTGAAGCGACATCGCCACCGACGCCGATGAGCGAAATTATTGATAAATCTCGCGGCGGTGTCCAATCCCAAGGATTCGGACGATGCGGGCACCATCGTCAATCGCGTAAACGATTCGATAATCTCCGACGCGCACACGATATCCAGGTCGCGCACGGAGCTTTTTGCAGCATGGAAGACGGGGATTCCTTTCCAACGCGGCGAGTTCGGTTGCGAGCCGAGCCTGAATTTGCGGGGGAAGCGTTTCAAATTCCCGCTCTGCCGAAGGCTTAAAGACAATCGTGAATTTCACGGCTTTTTTTGCCGGAGAGGATTTCAGCGAGCGTCCGACCGTCGGGTTCCTTGGACCGTTCGTCATAGAGCCGGGTGTCCACCTCTTCTTCTAGTTCCTCATTGAGGACCTTCAAAACCGCCTTTCGCTCTTCTAGCGGAAGCGTTTTGATTTGGTCGATGATTTCGGTGGTGCTCATTTCAACGGGATTGTACCACGCCAAAAACCATGTGCAATAGCAGGAAACTTAAGGCGGAGTTGCTTCGGCATGGGCGGCTTGATCGCTTTCTCCTTTCGTCCGACGGTAATTCCACATGACCACTCAAATTGTGCGCCGCGGCTAAAAGGCAACATTCAAACACTCACTCCCACTCGATGGTCGCGGGCGGTTTGCTTGAAATATCGAGGCAGACGCGGTTGACCCCCTTGACTTCATTGGTGATTCGGCTGGCGATCTTTTCCAATAGCTCGTAGGGCAATTTGACCCAGTCGGCGGTCATGCCGTCCTGAGATTCGACGATGCGCAATGCAATCGTGTAATCATACGTCCGTTCATCTCCCATCACACCCACACTCCGGACGGGCAGCAGCACAGCGAAACTTTGCCAGACCTTGTAGTACCAGCCGTTAGCTTTCATCTCCTCGACGACAATAGCATCGGCGTTCCGTAAAATCGCGCATCGACCTGCGGTGACTTCGCCCAGAACGCGAACGGCCAGGCCAGGTCCAGGGAACGGCTGGCGAAAAACAATTTCCCGCGGCAGACCCAATTCCAAGCCGAGTTGCCGGACTTCATCCTTGAATAAACATTTGAGCGGCTCGACGAGAGCGAACTTCATTTTCTTGGGCAATCCGCCCACATTGTGATGGCTCTTGATCATTGCGGCTGGATTGCCCGCGATCGGAACGGATTCGATCACGTCGGGATAGAGTGTTCCTTGCGCGAGAAATTTAGCTTTGCCAACTCGTTTTGTCGCAGCCTGAAAGACTTCAATGAAAGTTCGCCCGATGATCTTCCGCTTCCTCTCGGGATCGGTCACACCTTTGAGGCGCATCAGAAAAAGTTGAGATGCGTCCTCGTACTGCAACTTCATTTTAAAATGACGGCCAAAAACTTCCTGCACCGCCTCCGCCTCCTTGGCTCGAAGCAATCCGTTGTTCACAAAAATACACGTGAGTTGATCGCCAACCGCCTTGTGGAGCAAGGCCGCCGCCACGCTCGAGTCAACGCCGCCACTCAAGCCCAGGAGGACTTTATCGGGACCAACCTGCGCCCGGATCTCCTCCACCGCCTGGTCCACGTAATTGCGCATCGTCCAATTTTTTCCGCATCCGCAAATTCCATGAACGAAGTTACTGATGATCTCGCTGCCTCGCGGGGTATGGACAACCTCCGGATGAAATTGCAGCCCGTAAAATCGCCTGGCTTTGTTTTCGATCGCTGCATAAGCGGAATTCTCAGTCACAGCCACGGGCTTGAAGCCCTTGGGCAGCTTCGTCAATCGATCACCATGTGAATTCCAAACCTGCAAACTTTCAGGCAAACCACGGAAGAGCGGACAAGCCTTGTCCGTAATTGTTAATGTCCCCTTGCCGTACTCCCGCTTTTGGCCCGGCTCCACTTTGCCTCCGAGATGTTGGGCCAAAAGCTGAATCCCAAAGCAAATTCCGAGCATGGGAATCCCTAGATCGAAGAGCGCGCGATCCGGCATCGGCGCATCCTTCGCATACACGCTGCATGGCCCGCCCGACAGGATCAACCCGTTCGGCTTTCGCGCTGCTATCGTCGCAGCGGGGGTGTCATAGCGGAGAATAGTTGCATAAACATTGCATTCGCGAACGCGTCGCGCGATGACCTGAGTATATTGAGCGCCAAAATCGAGGATGATAATTTCTTCGGTCATTGAAGTTCAGAATTGAGAAAGTTTTTCAGATTATTTGCACGTTAAAGAAAAAATAGTTTCAGGTGGAATCGAGCTTGCGCGTCTCAGAGAACTCGAACTTGAATCGAAGGAGTGCTCACCTAGGGTTGCTTGACGATCTTAACTTCCCCCTTCGCCGGGTCGTAAACGATGTTCATTCCATAAGGTGCCGCAGGGAGTCGCGGTAAATATCTCTTCGTCACCAGCTCGCTCAAGTCCTTCGGAAACCGGTCCTCCTGCTCATGGAACAATAGAATGGATTGATTGAGGGAAACGGTGTCCACGGTTTTCTCTGCGACTTTTTTTGCCTTGCCCACCGCTCCCAGGTAATCGACGGGAGCGGTCAGTGGGTTCCCGGCCGCGCCTTGATTGGTCGCTGTGGCGGGTGCCGTGCCCTCCTTTTTGCCGCACGCGGCAAAAGTTAAAAGCGTCACGAAAACTAAACCCAGATTTGCTTTCACCGGGACACCTTAGCAGATGAGGGCAAAAATCCAAGAGCATCTTAACGAACTTCCGGGATCGTCGCGGCCAATCCACGCGCCCGCTCGACCAACGCAACGTCCTTCGCCAGATCTCCAAAAACCAAGGGAGGCAATCCGCTCTGTTGTTGCCCAAGCAAATCACCCGGTCCTCGCAGCTCTAAATCGGCCTCGGCAATTCTAAACCCATCGTTGGTTCCGGCGAGAATCTCCAGCCGCCGCTCGGCCTCTTTCGTTTTCCGGGACGCTACTAGAATGCAAAAGGATTCCTGATCCCCTCGCCCAATCCGTCCCCTCAACTGATGCAGTTGAGCCAGCCCGAACTGCCCTGCATTTTCGATTAACATGATCGTCGCGTTTGGGATGTCCACGCCTACCTCCACGAGTGACGTCGCCAAAAGTACATGGATGGAATGAGCGCGAAACGCAGCCATCACGCTCTCCTTCTCCTCCGCTCGAAGCCGCCCGTGCAGCAATCCCACCTGATAAGGTTCCAGCTCCTTCCTGAGACCGGCCCATTCTTGGACGACGGCCTTCAATTGATTCTTTCCGCCATCCTCAACACGGGGGTAGATCACGTACGCCTGGCGGCCTTCAGCGAGCTTGCCGCGGATGAACGCCCACACCTTAGGCAATCTATCTGCGCTCCTAACGAAGGTTCTCACAGGGCCACGTCCCGGCGGCGATTCATCAATCACGGAAATGTCTAAATCACCGTACAAGGTCAACCCGAGCGTCCTGGGAATCGGCGTCGCTGTCATCACCACGAGATGTGGGAAATGCCCTTTGCGAACCAGTTTCTCCCGTTGCGTCACGCCAAACTTGTGCTGCTCATCGATGATCACGAGACCCAGCTTTTCCTGAGTGAATGAATCTTCGATCAAGGCGTGCGTGCCAATCACGAGAGTGGAAGCTTGGGGGTTGCGAGCTGGGATTTGAAGGTTCGTCTCCTTGCGTGCTTTCGATGTTTTGTGACTGCCTGTCCATAGATCCACACTGATTCCAAGGGGTTCAAACCAGCGCCTGAAATTCTGGAAATGTTGCTGAGCCAAAATCTCCGTGGGTGCCATCAACGCCACGTTGAATCCGCTCTCGAGCGCCATCAAAGCGCAACAAGCAGCGACGACTGTCTTGCCCGAACCCACATCGCCCTGCAATAGCCTCCGCATCGGCTGGGTGCCTCCCATGTCTTTCCTCAGCTCTCGGACCACTCGGGTTTGGGCGGCAGTCAGTTGAAAACCAAGCTGGGAAAGAAATGGCCTGACAAAGGTATCATCCCCGGCGCACGGCCAGCCTTGAGCCTTGGCTTGAAGGTTGCGACGACGCCCCTGAATAGCCACTTGCATCTCGATGAATTCATCCAAGGCCAACCGTTGACGCGCCTTTTCCGCTTCGGCGATTTCATCCGGAAAATGAAGCATCTGGACCGCTTCGATGCGTGACGGAAAATCTGGGAGTTTCAGCATCGGCCAAGGGTCGGTAATTATCCGGCCAAATTGACGAAGCGTGTGCCAGATGAGAGCCCGGAGCCAACGCTGTGTTAAGCCCTCAGTGAGCCGGTAAATGGGGGCGATCCGATTCAGATGGATCGAGTTATCAACGCCATTTTCAATGACCTCCGTTTCCGGATGGTCAATCGTCCGAGGCTTCAGCAGATTGATTTTGCCATACACGAGAACCTCGTCGCCCTGTCGAAAATAATGTTCCATGAAAGGAAGATTCCACCATCGGCAATGCAACCGCGCCGATCCGTCGTCCAGGATGAACTCGAACACCGATTTCAACCCGCCCGCATAGCGCTTCACTCCAAGGGCGATGATCCGTCCCCGCACCGTGGCAGCTTCATCAAGCTTTAATGCCGCAATTTCGTGAACGCGCCGACGATCCTCATAGCGGTGGGGTCGATGGAGGAGCAGGTGCGCCACCGTGCGCAATTCGAGCCGCGCCAATTGCGCCGCCCTTTCGGGTCCAACGCCGCGCAATTCCGCGAGCAGCGTGGTCGTGGGAGAAGAGTGCGGAGTCGTCTCGGTCACAGACATCGACTTATGATACAAACAACGGATTCGAAGTTCAAAGTTCAACTTTCAAGCCGTTCGCAGATGAGCATCTTCAGTTGCTCTCGGCGGCAACTGTTTTCCCGACACTCCGCATGGCGTTCATCACGAAGTTGGGGACCGCCGACGGCCCTGGGAATGGCGACATCTCTGTCGCCGTCTGGCGGGCGGCCGGGTGACTTCAGCCTGCATGGTCAACAGCGTTTTCGGTTGTTCGTGCGTGGCGAGCAATTTTTCGGGGCGAGCGCGCAATGCCGCGTCATCACTCCATTCGTGATCCAACCACGCCGTGCGCTCAGCGACGCATTTGGCGAGGGCCAGGGCGGAATGGGCTTCTTCGTTAGAGGAGGACATGGAATTGGTTAGCTGGGCACTCCTTCGACACAATGATGTCTGCGACGTGAATCGACATCAAACAGGAACAAAGGCATCGTTTTGCCATGAGAACGACTCTGACTCTGGATGATGACGTTCTGGAACTGGCCGCCCGCCAGGCCAAGCTGCGGGGCGTTTCGCTGAGCAAGACCGTGTCGGACCTGTTGCGCCGGGGATTGAACGCCTCCACCCCGGCCCAGAACAAGGAGGGCCTCGTGGTTTTCCACCTGCCAGCGGACTCACCGAAAGTGACCACGAACGACATACGCCGAATCGAAACCGAGGGCGTATGAACGGCTATCTGCTCGACACCAACCTGCTCATCGCACTGCTCTGGCCCAGCCATGAACGGCATGAACTGGCGCTGAAGTGGTTCACCCGTCATCGCGCGAGGGGCTGGGTGACGTGCCCCTTCACCCAGGCTGGTGTAAGCCGGCGTCCCGGTGAACTGATGCAACTGCGTGTAAACCGTGTTGTCGGTCAGCCGGCCCTCCGTCGCCTTGGCGATGCCGAAGTCGATCACCTTGGGCACCGGCACGCCGTCGTCCAGCGTGACGAGGATGTTCGACGGCTTGATGTCGCGCTGGATGATCCCCTTCTGATGCGCGTGCTGGATGGCCTGACAAACCTTGATGAACAGATCGAGCCGTTCCTTGGTGGTGAGATCGGTCTGGTCGCAGTAATCGGTGATGCGGATGCCGCGTACCAGTTCCATCACGAAGTAGGGACGCCCGGCTGGGAGCGCCGGCATCCTTGCCGGCGTGTTTGCGGTGATCGAACCTCCCGCCGGCAGAGATGCCGACGCTCCCAGGGGGACGGTCATCCCCGCATCCAGCACTTTGGCGATGTTCGGATGATCCATCTTCGCCACCGCCTGGCGCTCCGCCTCGAACCGGGCCACCACCTGCTTGGTGTCCATCCCCAGCTTGATCACCTTCAGCGCGACGCGACATAATCCACACCGCTACTGCCTTCGCCCACTCGCTCCAGCAGCTTGCAGCGCCCAAGCGTCTGGCCCACCTCTTCGTCCGGCGCTTCGGCGAGATCGAGCTTGATTGTGGGTCGGGCAGTTTCGATCTGTGTGGGCAAAAGGTTATCAGGCTGTTCGTGCGCTGCGAGTAGAGCTTCGAGCCGGTGGCGGAGGGATTGATCCGAATTGCAAACAGCCTGAAGAAAGGCCTCCCGTTCACCAAGCGGTTGTTTCAGGGCTAGCGCGAACAGGGCGGCTTCATGATCTCGAAGAAGTCGCTAAGATTGCTCGGCACCTGATTGTTAACGCTTCGTGGCGATCGTCGCTGCGATTCTGTCAAAATCGCGATCGATCGGCTTCAGCGCCGGTGCGTCCCAGGTGTGCTTGCCCGTCGTCGGCTCACGCCACCTGTAGATCTCGGAGTGACCGTCCGCGAAAGTGAGATTCGCTCCTCGGCTGTGGCGATCCGACGGGTCGTTCTGCCAGACGCGATTGTCCACCTGAATGGCAAAATAGCCATCTTCGAGAGTCTTGGTGCTTTCATCCAGAAGTACCAAGGCCCCGGACGGTGAAGGGTCTATGATGTCCGATGTCTTCTTCCGGATCGGGTACTTGGGATTGACCCACTCGACGTTACTGTTCATCTGTCCCGACATGGAATAGCTGCGAACGCGCTTGAACGGCTTGTTCTGGTATTTGTAGTCGTCAGCCATGCACACGTAGATGGCCTCGGACTGGTTGTAAGGGAAGAGTTTTCCGTTCCGGATATTGTTACGGTTCGTGTGGCCCGGCGTGTTGTTCACGTCGCCCAGAATCCAGGCGTCGGGAGTACCAAGGAAATTGGGGACGAGTTTCTCCTCGTGATCGCCGCTGTAGAGAATCCATGCGAGCCCGAGCTGCCGGGTGTTCCCGAGACATCCGATCGCCTGGGCCTTGGTCTTAGCCTTGGAGAGCGCGGGCAGGAGCATTCCTGCGAGAATCGCGATGATCGCGATGACGACGAGCAATTCGATTAGAGTGAAACCCGCTGCGGAATGGAGGGTTACTCGAGTCCGGCGGCCATTGGCGTTAGAAGGTGTCAGGTTCATGGTGTTGTGGAGGAGGCTAATGCCCTCAAGTGTCACTTGCAACCGCATTTTTAAAGTTGTGTCGCATTTTTAAAGTTGTTCGTGCTCCAACCCAACCGCGTCGGTAGGCTTGAGCGCAGTAGCGGAGTAACCGGAATGCCGATGGACTTCTTGTGGCGGAGCTAGCTCTGGCGTAGGTACAGCGCCAAATTAACATGTGGCAACGGCCTTGTCGAAGGCTCGCTGATTCGTCCTTCGGATGCGACGTCGTGGGGTTGCGACCGCAGCAGGGCGCGAGCTGGAGGCTCGCAGCTCGCCCTGCTGCTCGATTTAGCTCATTTCCAAACATCCCGATGGGTCGTGGGCCACGAGCGATTTGCCGCGAAATAGTTCGTTACCAATTGATGCTCGTTACCACGGCGATGGGTGGCTCGTTACAGGAGCCGGGCCGCGGTGGTGTCGGGCAGGCCGCCGCGCGTGGGCACCTCGTGGCGCAGACTCATGTTCGTGATGTGAGTAACCACGCATCTGAGTCAACTCGATCGCGCGCAGCGAATAATTAACTCGTTGAGATTGACTCTCAACGAGGATATAATTTCTGCGCATGAGCACGCCGCAGAGAGCAGAGCGCGACGACCTGCCGACGAAACGGCTGGGCGAAATTGCGTTTTCCGAGGCTGGCGCGTGGCGCGACGTGAGCGCGGGCTGGCAGCCGTTGTTCGGCAGTTTTCGAGGCGCGGGTTTCAGCATCGAGTGGCACGATTTCTTTGTTAAACGCGAGTTGGATTGGGCAGCGAGCTTTCACCCGGCTTGCCTGGAGCTTTGCCTGAATCTGGACGGCCACGGCTTTGTGGAGAGCCGCAGCCACCGGACGGAATTCACGCCCAACACGGCTGGCTTCTATTATCGCAAGGAGGAGTCACTGACGGCGAAGCGCGTCGCCAACCAGCAACACCGGTTTTTGACGGTGGAATTCTCCTGTCCATTTTTGGCGAAACATCTGGCGGGCATGGAAGGCATGTTGCATCCCCTGGTAGGCGCTGCCGTGAAGAATTGTCCGCGCCAAATCGTGTCCGGTACGACGGTGCGGCTTACGGCCAGTCAGCAACAAATCATCGGCACGCTGCGGCATCCGCCAGTGTATGCTCAAGCCCAGCCGCTTTGGTATCAGTGCAAGGCGCTGGAACTGGCGGTGACATTTCTGCTCCAGCCCCCGCCGGAACAGGAGTTGTTCTGCACGCGGCAACAACGGCTCGCACAGGAGCGGGTCGAACAAGTCATCTTTCTTTTGAAACAGCACCTCTCCGAGCCGCCGTCACTGGAGGAATTGGGGCGTAAGATTGGTTGCAGCCATTTTTACTTGAGCCGGAGTTTTTCGACGCAGACGGGTAAGACGATTACACAATATCTCCGTCAGCTTCGCATGGACAAAGCGGCCGAGTTGTTGCGGAGCGGCGAACACAACGTGACGGAAGTCGCGCTCGAAGTCGGCTACTCCAGCCTGAGCCATTTCAGCGCGACGTTTCACGAGACGTTCGGCTGCTGTGCCGGCTTGTATCCCCTCAAGACGCAGACACAACGTCAGCGTTCGTAGTTCCCGTCTCATCCAGCCCAAGTATCGCAGAGAAGAAAGCTGCCTTTTCGCGCCCAGCGCACTTCGCGCGAGTTTTCCCACCGCAAACCGCCGACAAAGAATAGCAAGCGAACGGAAGCAGGCGCGGCTGTGGACGTGATAAACACTCCTGCATGAGAAAACAATATGAGTCAGCGCGGCGGCAGGAAGGGTTCACTCTGATCGAATTGCTGGTGGTAATTGCCATCATAGGGATCTTGGCCGGCATGCTTCTGCCAGCGCTGGCGCGTGCCAAGGTCAAGGCCAAATCCGTTGCCAGCCTTAGCAATCTTCGCCAGCTCGCGCTGGGCTTGACGCTCTATCGCGACGACTTCGATGGTCGCTTCCCCGGTCACTCACTGCCTGCGGTGGCGGGCCAGGCGCGAGTGCGTTGGGCGGACCTCATTTTCCCCTACATGCAAAACGAGGATGTGTATCTCAGCCCGCAGCTTCGCCCGGAGGAAAGGGCATTCATGAACAAACCATTCGCGCACACCACCCCGGGCGGAGTCGAGACGCCGGGCGTGACACATTACTACGGGGGCTACGGATACAATTACCAGTATCTCGGTAACACCCGGATCCCCGGGGGCGTGTCGCCGTTTCATGCCTCCGATGCCTCCATCGGCGCTCCAGCCAGCACTGTGGCGCTCGGCGACACCAAAGGCGCGCGCAAAGGCTCCCCCAGTCTGCCCTATGGGGCGGACGGTTCCGGGGTTTACGTGCTCGACCCGCCACTCGGCTCGCAAGTGCTCGGATCGACGGGCAGTCGGAAAAGCAGCGCGTCCCCCGGTTCGGGCAATGCCTATTACGAAGGTGGCGACGACGGCTCCGACGCGCACCGCGCCACGCCTTCCGACCGCAATGCCGGCCGCGTCAACGTCATGATGGTGGATGGGCACGCGGCGGCAATGACCCGGGCGGAGTTGGACGGATCGAAAATGGGCGGAGTGAACAATGCCTGGTGGAATGGGCGGTTCGATCCGAACGACCGTTGACAGCGAGTAAAGAAACAGTTTCCTTCGGTTCCGCCGCGATGATTGTCCCGTCGCAACTGGCAACCATCTGTTGCCCTCGCGGGACGTGAGGAATTCGGGCTCGGCCCACTCGCCGCCCCCGAACCGCTGGAGCAGCGAAAATTCGCCCTGGATCTTCTCCGATCCGCCAGCGGCGCCAAGCCGCCTCCTCGCGCGTCTGGCGCTCGAAGCGGGCATCCGGCTCGACACCCATCTTGATGAAGGTGAACTGGCCATGGTGGGGTGAGTGGTTCACCAGCTCTTGGTTTTGTAAAGTAATCTGTGTAAGTGTGTTTTTGTTTTGGTGCTTGTCTGTTGAATACCCCGAGCTACTGCACCGAGATAACGTGACCAGTCGTGGCGTCCCACACCTTCAACTCTCGGGGCCTTGGGTCTGCGTTGCCATAACCGCCAGCCGATGCCAAACTTTTCCCATCTGGGCTGAAAGCTGCCCAATAGAGCGGGTCGGTATGGCCTTTGAAAATCAGTAGCTCCTGGCCAGTGATGGCATCCCAAACCCCCGCCGTCCGATCGTAACTTGCCGTGGCCAGCCGTGTTCCGTCCGGATTGAACGCCACGCGATAGTAGCCACCGGTGAGCCCTTTCAACGGGAGTTCCTCTTTGCCGTTCGAAGCGTCCCAAATCTTCACATGGCCCCACTTGTTACCATTGCGAGGGTCCGGGTCCGCACTTACCGACGCCAGCCGTTTTCCGTCCGGGCTAAAAGCCAGGCCAAAGACCCCGTTGGTGTGTCCTTTCAAGGTAAGCGTCTCCTGCCCAGTCATCGCATCCCACAGCCTCACCATTCCGTCTCGGCTTGCCGTCGCCAGTCGTTTCCCGTCCGGGCTATACGTCACCCTGCTGACCCCATTGCTGCCCCCTTTCAGAGTGAACAGGTCCCTGTGACAGAGGCGGTCCAGGTAAAACCACTCAAAGCTTCGCAAATCCGGTTGGCCCGGTTGGGGGCGTTGTAGGTCCAGGAGATCGACGACTCGGCTTACGTTTCCCTCGTCTCAAGCCCGAGTCGCCAGGTTCATGCCGATGGTGTAAAGAAGGCGTTTGCTACGGTCGCGTTCAAGCTCCGCTTTGCCGCGTTCGGTTTCGGCGCTGCGCCGGAGTTCGGTTTCCCTTTCATTCGCGCTCATCACCTTCAGCCTTGCCTCTTCGGCGGCGGTGAAGAGGGACTTATTCGTGATGGCCCTGGCGGTGGCAAACGCAGACGCCCACGGTCAACAACAACGCGAAGCAGGCGGCGGTGGCCAAGGCTGCCTGGTGCCGGCGGGCAAACTTCTGGAAGTGGTAGATCGAACTCGGTTTCACCGCCGCCACCGGCTCGTTGTCGAGATAACGGCGAATGTCCAACGCAAAGGAGCTCGCCGTCTCGTAGCGTCGCGAGCGGTCCTTGTCCATCGCCTTCAACACCACCCAGTCCAATTCGCCACGGATCGTTTGGCCAATCGGGCCGGCTCGATCGCACGGTTCCGCGCCACGGTGGTCAGTTCGTCGTTGGTCAGCGTGGTCAGCCGGTTGGAGGGCCGCGGCGGTTCGATCTCCCGGATCCGACGCCGGATTTCATCAAACCCACCTCGAGTCAGTTCCTTCGCTTCCACCGGCGTTTTCCCGTGAGCAATTCGTAGAGCAGCACGCCGAGAGAATA
>CAMAWP010000048.1 GCA_945861765.1 Akkermansia muciniphila
GGGAGCGGTGCCGTGACCTGGGAGGTGCAGATTGCCAAGTCTGGCGAATACGCGGTGAGTCTTTGCCACGCCGCAGAACCCGGTGCCACAGGACAGGAATTCCAAATTGCGAGCAGTGGCAGCCAGCTTAACTACACTGTGCGAAGCACCGAAGGTGTCTTTCGAGGCAACATGGCCTATGAGATGGTGCCGGTCACGGGATCACTCTCGCTCGCAGCGGGAAAACAAACCATCACCCTGAGCATCACGAATGCCCCCGCCGGGAAGCCCATCCTGGCCTTTCGTAGTCTCGAACTGACTCCGCTGTCTGCCAAGGCGGCCATTGAGGCGGACAGGCAGGAAGCCCGGCGTTCACGAGCCAGCACTGAGTGGCTCGGCAAGGCTAGCTATGGGCTGATGTTTCACTGGACGTCCCAGAGCATCGGCCGGGATGGAACCATCAAGCCGTTCGACCAGGCGGTTGCAGATTTTTCTCTGGATCGATTTGTCGAAATGGTGGCAGCGACCGGCGCCGGTTATGTTTTGTTCACAGTCGGACATGCACAGGCTTATTGTCCAGCTCCGCTGTCGAGTTGGGAAAAATACCATCTCGGCAAGACGACGAAACGCGATTTGATCGCCGAGATGGCGCAGGCGCTGAACGCAAAGGGCATCAAGTTAATGTGGCATTGTTAATCATGGAACCGTACTGGGTTCAACAGAAGGTGGAAATGCCCAAGCCGCAATTCGATGCGCAAAGGCTCGGTGATTATATCAGTGGGTGCATGAAGAATGGCGGCGCAGTGACGATCAATCTCGGCATCTACCAGGACGGATCGGTTGACCCAAAAGCAGCGGACGTGCTCAAGGAAGTACGAGAACGCATCCGAATAAGTGGGTGAAGGAGCTTCTCCTGAAGGCTTTCCATTTACACCGTTGCTTTGCGGCAAAGGCCGTGGCATACCTTTGACCCCATGAAATACCGACGCTTCGGCCGCACTGAAATATCGATGCCTGTCTTCTCGTGCGGAGGAATGCGCTACCAGTTCAAATGGCAGGATGTCGATCCAAAGGAAATTCCGCCCGACAACCAGCACAACCTCGAAGCGACGATTCATCGCGCCATTGAATTAGGGATTAACCATATCGAAACTGCCCGCGGCTACGGGTCATCAGAGATGCAGTTGGGTTCAGTCTTGCCGACTCTGCCCCGCGACAAAATCATCGTTCAAACCAAAGTGGCGCCGCATGAAAGCGCTGAAGACTTTTTGAAAACTTTCGACCGTTCGTTGAAGAATCTTCGACTCGATTATGTCGATTTGCTGGCGTTGCACGGAATCAATAACAGGAAGTTGCTGCATGACTCTCTAAAGAAAGATGGGTGTGTGGCCGCCGCCCGGAAGTTGCAGAAGGAAGGCCGAATTCGTTCCCTCGGCTTCTCCACGCATGCGACGACGGACATCATTTTGGACGCCATTGCGTCCGATGAATTCGACTACGCGAATGTCCACTGGTATTTCGTCAACGACCTGAACTGGGCCGCTATCGAGGCGGCGCATCAGAGAGACATGGGCGTTTTTATCATCAGCCCCAATGATAAAGGAGGCAAACTCTACGCCCCTCCGCGTAAACTCATCGATCTCTGCCAGCCGATAACCCCCATGCAATTCAACGACCTCTACTGTCTGGCGCGCCCGCAAGTCCATACGCTGAGCTGTGGCGCGGCCAGGCCGAGTGACTTCGATGAGCATGTCAGAGCATTGGATCATTACGACTGCATTGCGGCTACCATCGAACCAATCGAAGAGCGGTTGCGTGCCGAGATGAAAAAAACACTGGGAGCAGACTGGTGCCAGCGTTGGTTTGAAGGGCTACCGCAATATGTCGAGGTTCCCGGCAACATCAATATTTTGGAAATTCTACGCTTGTGGACTTACGCAAAATCGCTGGACTTAATCGACTGGGGAAAGATGCGCTATAACTTGCTGGGTCAAGGCGATCATTGGTTTCCGGGTGAAAACGCCGCTCTAGTCAAAGATGTGGAGCTGCGGCTGGCCGCCTCACAAAGCCCATTCGCAGATCGAATCCCAGGCATTCTCCGCGAGGCGCACGCGATGCTGTTTGACGTGCCGAAAAAACGCTTGAGCGAAAGTTGATGGTCGGTAAGCACCCAACCCGTGTGTGTTCGTGCAGACAATGGCGTCTCGGAAATGCGCGACACCAAAGAGTTTTCGAGCTAGGAAGCTTTCTTTTTCGGTGCTGGAAATTCCTTGAGGAATGTCTTTACGGGGAACTTGGTGCCAGGGCATCGCGTATGGATGGGATTAATCTGTTGATGCGTTTTGATGGCCGCTCCGCTTAGCCCACACCCCCGCATCAGGTAATCGACTAAAGCGTGCAGGTAGTTCATCTGCTTCTGCGTTGGCTTATTATCGTCAAAATTCCCGACCAGGCAAATGCCGACGCTCTGCTCGTTGAGAGATTCGCTCGCCAAATGACCGCCTCTGATCTGGTCAGTCCACCGCTGGCCAATGACAACTTCTCCATCCCCCATTCCTTTTCCGTTGCCGATCACGAAATGGTAGGCCAATCCATTCTCCATATGGCGTTCTTGACGGTGGTACAGGTCCATTCCCTTCGCACTGCCCGAATCCGTGGCGCTATGATGAATGACGATGTATTTCCATTTTTTGCGAGCAATTCGTGTGTCGCCCAATACCTTCAGTAGGGTGGGATCCAGGGTAGGCCTTTTCGCCGTCGGCCTCCGATCAGGGATAGGGATGCGAAGGACTTTGCCGATGTAGATTTGATTGGGCTCTTTCAAACCGTTAAGGCGCATCAGCGTTGCCACGCTCACACCCTGCCTTCGCGCAATTTCGGTCAACGTATCATTCTTCTTAACGGTGTACCGTTTCTCCGCCGCAGTCGCCGCGATTGGAAAAATAACCGATGCCAAGAGAAACCAGAACAGGGTCATCCGAAAAACCGTTATGGGGCGGGCACTGTGCATTATTAAACCGATCATGACTCACGTATCATATCTGATCCAGTGTTCACCAGAAGATTTTGAATCGATTTCGCTGTCGAGCATTCTTCCGCTCTCCGCATTCTGAAATTTCCCCTCTCCTCGGTCCTCTCGCCGCTCGTTCCTCGCAGGGGGAGACCACCCCGGACTTCGCGCGCGCTACACAAATAGCTTCCTGCTGCTCGGATTCGGAACGCTTGGGTTCCTGCTGCTTCGACAGCGATCAAAAGGATAAGGGCTTCTTTACATCAAAGGCCAACACGCAGGTTAGAAGTTCAGCGACGTACCTTCTTGTCGAATCTCGTGTGATGGCCTCTGTTTTTAAGAAGCCATTTGCACCCGTTTTTGCACTTGGAGCGCGGTGCTCACAGTGCTACTTTGGAAACATGTCAAACCCTGCCGATGCGCGCCGTCGCTGGTTTGGAACTTTCTTCCTGATCATGGCCGGCGGGTTGTTGATTTGGGGGCAAACCATTTTGAAACCTCACCTGGGCAATGGCCTCGGTTTTCTTCTTTATTGGCTGGTGTGCTTCTCATTCACCGGCTTGGCGATTCTGACGGCTCTGCTGGATCTGCGGATCATCCGGTGCCGCACTCGCGATGCGCAACGCGACCTTTTTAAGCGGGCTACCATGGAAACAGATGTGGAGGAAAATCGATCCCCGGAATCGGGGGAGCCAACGCGGCGAGATACCACTAAATCCGGCAGTTGACTGGACACAAGAGAGCGCAAGGAGTAGCGAGGGCGAAGACTCTCCAAACTCACCCGCTCGGTGAAGAAGCCTGTTTGCGAAAACCCCTCTGTCTATGCCTTCCCCTGCCTGCGGCCCCAATGCTTTTTCTTGGTTCAGGGCAATCCCAGGTTCCTCACGATTTGAAATGTCGAATGGACCTTGTTCAAGGTGTAGATGTGGATTCCATCCACACCTTCCCGGAGAAGTTCTTCACATTGCCGAGTCGCATATTCGACTCCAAAGGCGACAACCGCTTCGTCACCGTCACTAAACTGCTCCAAACGGGTGAGGAGCGAATCGGGCAGACGCGCCCCGCAAAGAGCCGTGAACCGCTTGATTTGGGACGCGCTGAGTATCGGGAGAATCCCGGGAGAGATTGGGACAGTCACGCCAAGCTTCTTAGCGATGTGATCCCGGAAAACAAAAAAATCTTGATTGTCGAAGAAGAGCTGAGTCACAACAAAATCTGCTCCGTGATCGATCTTGGCTTTCAGATACTCCCAATCGACGTACTTGCCCTGTTTACAAGCAATATGACCTTCCGGAAATCCTGCTGTTCCGATACAAAACCCACCCGTTTGACGGATGAACCTCACCAGCTCATACGAAAACTCAAATCCACCGTCGGTCTTCGCAAACTCGCCGATGCCGCTCGGCGGATCACCACGCAGAGCCAGAATATTCCGTATCCCCAACGCCTTGGCTTGAGCCAGCACTTCCGCAATCTGCGCTTGAGTCGCTTGAACACACGTCAGATGAGCCATTGCGGTGAGCCCATGGTCGCGCTGAATACGGTCCGCGATCATCAAGGTTTTATCCCGAGTGCTGCCGCCGGCGCCGTAGGTGACAGAACAGAAATCCGGACTAAGCTGCATCAAAGCAGGGATGGTCTTCTCGAGGAGAGCACGATCGCCTTCTTCCGTTTTCGGTGGGAAGAATTCGAAAGAAATCACCGGACGTTTGGCCATCCGCTTCGCAGCATGTATATCCCGAATAAGTTGCATCGCTCCGATTATGTCCCGTCACGACGAAAAATCCAAGCAACCAAACGACCAACCCAATTCCGCCGCGGTTTCGACCTGGCGGATGCTCCGGCTTACCCGGCTGAGAATACAGCAATTCATTTTGGCCCGCATGTAGTCCCGGCTTTAGCCGGTCGCCCCGTGAAAACCGGCTAAAGCCGGGACTACATACGACGAGCAGACAGTGTCCTGGGCCAAAATGAGACCACCCCGAACTTTGTGCGCGCATTGCGCCCTCGAACGGTGGGGCGAGACTCTCTCCGAGCTGTAGTCTCCGAGCCGGAAGCCGTCGAGCCCTGACATGCTCGATCGCCAGAAAAGGTCAGGGTTCGAGGGGACTCTCACCCCACCCAGGTTCATGGGCAGCGTCCACCTCCGACATTGGACCCGCATCGAGACCATGAACCTGGGAGCGCCGGCGTCTCGCCGGCGAGTTGCTGTGGCGAAATTAGGAACACGCCGGCGAGACGCCAGCGCTCCCAGGTCAGGTTCATGGAGAGAACTGCTGTCCCCACTAGCGGCGTTGCTTTGCCGCAACGTGGCAATAAGCAAGATTAGAGCGTGTTGATCTTATCAGCGCGAGCTGGGCCTCGTTCGGCGTAACATTTGTTCGCGGCGCTGCTTGAATTCCGAGCCTGCTTTCCACTCAGGCCATCGCTCTTCCTCGGCGACTCGCCAACCCACTTCCATAAGCATCTGCAAATCCCTGACCGCTCCCGATAAATCCCAGTCCGACTTAATTTCGTCGGACACTTTGTGGTAGTCTTGAGTCGTATAATCTTCTCTTTTTTTTCGTCCGTAGTCGGCGGGCTGCCCGATGAATTCACTGCCCTCTTTGATGTAGAGCGCGGGAACTCCTTCCTTGGCGAACTCGAAGTGATCGGAACGATAGTAGAACCCTTTCTCAGGCGTCGGCTCGGACGTTATGGCTATGCCGCGGCTTCGAGCGCTCTCGATCAGTAGGTCATCGAGAGTGGAATGGCCAAGGCCAACGACGCACAAGTCACGGGTCAGTCCCCAAGGATTGATGGTATCGATATTGATGTTCGCAAGGGTTTTCTCCAACGGGAGGAGGGGATGACTTGCATAGTACTTGGCTCCCAGCAAGCCCTGCTCCTCAGCCGTGACGGAAAGGAAAAGGACCGAGCGGCGCGGCGGCTTTGGCAATTGCCGAAAGGCCTTGGCGAACTCGAGCAACGCCGCTGTTCCAGACGCATTATCCAAAGCCCCATTGAAAATCTGATCGCCTTCCCGCCGTTCATCTTTCCCCAAATGGTCCCAGTGCGCCGTGTAAATGACAC
The DNA here is from genome assembly GCA_945861765.1 of Akkermansia muciniphila. Lineage (GTDB taxonomy): Bacteria > Verrucomicrobiota > Verrucomicrobiia > Limisphaerales > SIBE01 > SIBE01. Next base: position 6,062 of record CAMAWP010000048.1, read on the forward strand.
ATTCCTCTTTCAGCCTCGGATCGCTCCCGGGTAGCTTGGCAATCACATTGCGGGAGTCCACTGTCCGGATCGTATTTTGCACTTTGAAACTTACCTTGGCTGCTAACGTCACCGGCTTGAACGAGCGGCTGAGCGCAGCCGCTTTCATCTGGTCAAAACCCATCCCAACATTGGTGAATAATTGCTTGGTCCTATCGAGGCTCATCCAGGCGGCTACCGACAGCTCCTGCTGGTTTTTGTCCGGGCGGTTTAAACTGAAGTTTTCCCGGCCCCAGCTATTGATTACAACGAACCAAGGGTAACCCGCCGGGCCGGTTTCATGGATGACAAAAGCAGCAGCCGCGCCGAGCTTTGCCGCAATCTCGAACTTATAGGTCCATCGACCGTAGTAAGTCATCGCTTTGCCCTTGAACATTGATTCGTCGAGGCGCGAAGGATCATTCGGGTCCGGCAGCGGTGGATCTCCAACGAGCATGAGTAGAGTTTTTCCACGCACATCCTGACCTTTGAAATCATCCCACCCATATTCAGGGGCCTGAATCCCGTAGCCGACAAATACGATGTCGCTCTGATCAATTTTCACTTCCGACTCGAGACGCGGCGACCATGCCGTCATGTCCTGCGGATATTGAAGCGGAACAGTTCCGCTTTCCATGTGAAGTGCCGCAGTCGCCTCTGACTTCACGCCTGCCAACGGAACCGTCTGTATCCACGAGCCATTGGGATTACCAGGTGCCAAGCCCAATTGTTGGAACTGGTGAATCAGGTAATTGACCGTGAGTTCCTCGCCTCGGGTGCCGGGCAGGCGGCCTTCGAACTCGTCGGAAGCCAACACACGGATATGGCGCATCAGATCGTTGGTGTTGATGGTCGCGGCGGCGGCCTTTGCCACGGAGAGGTCGGCACCGATGCTTTTCGGTGGAACTGCTTTTGCACGATCACTCCCAATCAAGTCCTGTTGGGACGCAATCGCCGAAGTCCCCAGCGCGATAACCGCAAGAACGCAGACCTTAAAGTGTTTCATGACATTGGTCCTAAGCTGAGCTGGCTTCGGCATCAAGCCATTTGGTGGAATTTGATGCGTGGCAAGATCCGTCGCTGCCGCAAAAGATTGACTCGCTCTGCTCCGCTTGGATCGCAATACTGGCTAACCGACCATGAAAACGAGCCTATTGCTGCTGTTAACGACGTTTGTCCTACGTGCGGCGGAATTCCCTGCTCCTTACAACACCGAGCCGGATCAGTCGAAACCGATGTCGCCGGCTGAGGCGCTGACAAAAATGAAGCTGCCGCCCGGATTCAAGGCGACTCTGTTTGCCGCCGAGCCCGACGTGCAGAACCCAATCGCGATGGCGTGGGACAGGCGCGGACGATTGTGGGTCGCCGAGAACTACACCTACGCCGAGCGCCAGACGAAGTTCGACCTGCGGCTGCGCGATCGCATTCTCATCTTCGAAGACACGGATGGCGATGGACGCTTCGATAGGCGGAAGGTTTTTACAGACGAGGTGCAGATGCTTACCAGCGTCGAGGTGGGACACGGTGGCGTTTGGGTGATGTGTCCGCCCCAGGTGTTGTTCATTCCTGACCGCAATGGGGATGATGTGCCGGACGGCGCGCCCGAAGTGGTGCTCGACGGTTTCAATCCTCCACCGGAGAACTACCACAACTTCGCCAACGGTCTGCGCTTTGGGCCTGATGGCTGGTTGTATGGCCGCTGCGGGGCGTCGAGTCCGGGCGATATCGGCGTGCCTGGGACGCCGTTGGACCAGCGTGTTCCGATGCGCGGCACCATGTGGCGGTATCATCCGCAGCGCAAAGTTTTCGAGGCCCTGAGCGGAGGCACCACCAATCCGTGGGGCCACGATTGGAACGAGCATGGCGAACTGTTCTTCATCAACACCGTCAACGGCCATCTCTGGCATGATTTCGCTGGGGCGCACTTTGATCGACCTCACACGATCGATCCTAACCCGCGCGTTTATACGCTCATTGAACAACACGCCGATCACTGGCACTTCGACACGGCGGAAGGGTGGGGGAAGTCCCGTGACGGCAAGGCGGACGCTTACGGTGGCGGTCACGCGCACGTCGGGATGATGATTTATCTCGGTGACAACTGGCCCGTTGAATACCGCGGCCGGCTTTTCACGTGGAACATGCACGGCCATCGCGCAAACCAGGAAATTCTCGAACGCAGCGGCTCCGGCTACGTGGGCCACCATGGACCGGACTTTTTCTTTGCCGGTGATCCTTGGTTCCGCGGCATGGACCTGAGCTACGGGCCGGACGGCGGAGTCTTCGTCCTCGACTGGAGCGATACCGGCGAATGCCACGAAAGCACTGGCGTCCACCGCACCAGCGGACGCATCTACAAAATCACTTACGGGGAACCGAATCGGGTAAAAATCGGAGACCTCGCAAAACTCAGCGCCAGCGACTTGGTGAAATTGCACACGCACTCGAATGAATGGTTCAGCCGTCAGGCGCGCATTGAACTCGCCACGCGCTTTGCGGCGGGTCGCGGAATGGACAACGCGAAGGAGGAGTTGCGCGGCCTTTTCGCGAAGCAAGACGATGGGGTGGTGAAGCTCCGAGCCCTTTGGTCTCTCCACACTATCGGAGCGGCAGATGTGGCGTTTCTCCTCGCGCAGCTTGGCCAGCCGAACGAGCACATCCGCACTTGGGCGATTCGACTGCTGACCGATGCTTGGCCGCTCGACACCGTGATGAGCCAGCGGCCTTCCACGCCATCGGGAGCAGCCGACGTAAGGAGGCTCACTTCTTCCGAAGCTGATACAAGCCTCGCGACCTCGGTCTCCATCATGCCTGAATTGGTTAAGCTCGCAAAAGCCGACGCATCCGGCTTGGTCCGGCTCGTCCTCGCTTCGACGATTCAACGTCTGCCTGTGTCGCAGCGCCCGGAATTGGCTGCCGCGCTAATGGGTCGAAAAGAGGACGCCAGCGATCACAACCTGCCATTGCTCATCTCGTATGGGTTGATTCCGGTCGCTGATGCAGATCCTGCTCGCCTGGCGACGTTGGCCGCCCAGTGTGAGTTGCCGCCCACGCGCAAGTTCATCGCCCGCCGCCTCGCTGAAGATATCGAGAAAAATCCCGCGCCATTGAACGATCTGTTGAAGCTCGCGTTGGCGAAGCCGGAAGCGTTCCAAGCTGACATTCTCAACGGCATGGCCGACGGCTTGACTGGCTGGCACAAAGCGAGAAAGCCGTCAGCATGGGACGCGCTCTCGACAAAGCTGGCTGGCTCTGTCAACGCCGCCCTGCGCGACCGTGCGCGGGACCTCAGCGTCCTTTTTGCGGATGGCCGTGCCCTCATTGAGGTGAAGAAAGTTGCGCTCGACAAGGATGCTGACCTCAATGCCCGAAAAACTGCGTTGCAGTCCCTTATCGACAACCGCCCGCCCGACCTCCGCCAGCTCTGTGAGCAATTGCTCGACGTGCGATTCCTCAATCCCGTCGCTGCGCGCGGCTTGGCGACCTTTGACGATCCGGCGATCGGCCCCAAGCTAGTGAAGGCTTACCGCCAGTTTCATCCCTCTGAACGTGCGCAACTTCTTGCGACGCTCGTCTCGCGCCCAGCTTTCGCGATGGCGCTTCTGAGCGCGGTTGCCGAAGGAAAGATTCCGCGGGCTGATATCTCTCCTTATGACGCGCGCCAGATTCAGACCCTCCGTGATGCCACAGTGCGGAAGAAGCTCGCTGAAGTTTGGGGAGAACTCAGAGATTCTCCCGCGGACAAACGCCAACTGATGGCGAAATGGAAGGCTCAAATCACATCCGAGGCGCTTGCCAAAGCCGATAAAGGCCACGGCCGCGTCGTCTTCAATTTAGCGTGTGCCTCGTGCCACACGCTTTACGGCGATGGCGGAAAAGTTGGCCCGGACCTTACAGGCGGCGGCCGCGACAACCTGGATTACCTTCTCGAGAACACCACCGATCCGAGTGCGGTGGTGACTGCCGACTTCCGCATGTCGATAGTGAACCTCAAGGATGGCCGCGTGTTCAACGGGCTCATCGCCGCTAAAACTGATCGCACCCTGACCATCAAGACCATGACGGAAACGATCACCGTGGAGCGCAGCGAAATTGAGAGCATTCAGGAATCGTCGCTGTCGCTGATGCCCGAGGGTTTGCTCGAGGTGTTGAAACCAGATCAAGCCCTGGACCTCATTGCGTACCTGATGCACAAGAGCCAGGTGCCACTGCCTGCCGTTGGCTCGACGACGCCGAAGTGATCGGGAGGCGATGTGACAACACCCTGACATTACCTTGATAAGATGTTGCTTTGTGGGACGTGGCATGGTTTTGATGGGCGTGATGCGGTTAATGAAATTATTTCTGACGTGCCTGGTTGGCTTCGTTTCGTGGCAATCCCTAGGCGCAAGCCTGCTCTTCTCCTCGCTCTTCGGGAGTGGCGACCCGTCCAGATATGAGGAGGAGGTGGCCACGGGCGTGGCTGTGGACAACGCTGGTTACATTTACGTGGTAGGGTACTCTTCCTCGACTGGTTTTCCTGAGACTCACCATTACGGTGAAACAAACGGGGTGCCCCGATCCTTCATCATCAAACTCGCCTCGGATGGATCAAAGATCATTTATTCGACCACGCTCGCCAACTCTCGTCCCCGAGCCATCGTAGCGGACGGCTTAGGCCAAGTCTATCTAACGGGCGAAGCCATGTATTATACCTTCCCCACAACCAACGCCATCCAAACGGAGCGTCGAGGAGACACTGATGCGTTCGTTGCCAAACTCGATCCGGATGGAAAACTCCTCTTCAGCACGCTCCACGGTGGAAGCGATCTCGAAGTCGGACTCGGCATTTCCCTCGATTCCGTTGGAAATATTCTGGTCGCTGGCTTCACATCCTCCACAAACATGCCGGTTACGGCGGATTCCCCACAGAAAGTAGCAGGCGGAGACCACGATGGTTTTGTTCTCAAACTCGGTCCGGACGGTAGCCAGCGGTTGTTCGCTTCGTACGTTGGCGGAGTAGGTCGCGAGACCATTTCGAAAATCGCCGCGGGCCCTGGTAACGCGCTCTACATCGCTGGTCGCAGCAGTTCGAAAACAATTCAGGGCATCGCTCCCGCCGCCATCGGACCTGGCGGGGGCACTGATGGGTTTGTGGCAAAACTCGATCCCGCTTCAGGTGTAATCAACTTTTTGACTTTCCTCGGCGGCTCAGGCAGCGACGTCCTATCCGGTCTGGCCTTCGACAAATCAGGCAGCGTCCTCGTCTCCGGTTTCACGACATCAACCGATTTCCCCACCACTGCGGGTGCCGCGAAGACGTTGCTCGCCGACACCAAGGACGCGTTTGTCGTCAAGCTTTCATCGAACCTCAACTCGGTTGTGTTTTCCACGCTGCTGGGTGGGGTCGAGGAGGAGGATGATACAGCTCAGTATTATCTGAGCGGCTCCGCGCCCGACTTCAAAGTGGATTCATCCACGCTCGTTCTCGATGGGCGTGGGAGGATTTATGTTTCGGGTGTTTCAAGTTCTCTTTCTTTTGGCGCGGATGTGAAAATGACTGCCTTCGGCGCCTTTGGAAAGCCGGGCTACGTCGCCCAGATTAGCGGAGATGGCACCCGCATCATCGAGGTCGCGACCGTCGGCTCAAGTTATGAAAACGCGATTTACGGGCTGGCTGTGGCAGGGACGAATAAAATCGTTGCTGTTGGGACCACCTCTTTTGCGCCGCGCCCGCCTTTCTTCCCGACCACCGCCGGCAGCCTGCAATCCGAATACGGTGGCAGCGTGAGCGACGCAGTTGTCACCGAGTTACTATTCGACCAGGTTCCTCCGGGGAATGACAACCGCGTCAACGCCACTGAAATCAAAGGCGCCGCTCTCACTACCTCGGCAGATAATCTAGCAGCCACCGCAGAACCGCAGGAATCCACCCGCGCCGGCGAGCCTCCGCAGCATTCCGTGTGGTGGAAATGGACCGCCCCCGCAAATGGCCGATTGAATCTCTCCACGGAGGGTTCAGGCTTCGACACTCTCCTTTCTTTTTACTCCACCAACCTCCAAATCGTCGCGGAGAACGATGACGCATCGTTGGATGTCACTTTCAGTCGGATCAAACCACCCGTGGCCAAAGGCGCGACTTACCTGATCGCGGTGGACGGCAAATCCGATCAGACCGGTCAGATCCTGCTCACTCTCATGTTTTCCGCCACCACCAACGATGACTTTGCCGATCGCGTTTTCATTCCTGACTACCCCGCCTTCGTGACCGGCTCAAACGGTTATTCCTCGCCCGAGCCCGGCGAACCATACCATGCCGGGCTTGGGAGGAATTCCGCTTGGTGGCTTTGGACCTCCCCCACCGATGATGGAGTGATCATCAACACCGCTGGCAGCTCTTTTCCCACATTGTTGGCGGTTTACACCGGCACCAACCTCAGCTCGCTAAAGGAGGTCAGTTCCGCTGTCGGTTTTCCCTCGGCTCAGACGGTTTTTTATGCTGTGAAAGGAAGCAATTACTGGATTGCTGTGGATGGGCAACTTGGCGCCACGGGAGTCATTTCCCTCTCCGTACAGAAAGCGATTCCGCCACCCAACAACGATTTCACCAACGCAACCCCGGTCGTTGGTTTCATCGTGGACACTACCGGCACGAACCTCACCGCCCAAATCAAAGCCGTGGAGCAGGGTCTCTTCAAGGAACCCGGTACGGCCGGTAGAACAATCTGGTGGTCGTGGACCTGCCCCACCAACGGCTGGGCTGAGATCAACACGCTCGATAGCACTGGCGATCCGAACTTGGCGGTCTTTACCGGTTTAGCCCTGACCAACCTCACGCTGGTGGCGGATAGCGATGACGGCTATCCCATCCCCGGCAACTATCAGAGCCGCGTGTTCTTTCCCGCCGCCATGGGCGTGACGTATTCCATTCGAGGTGACTCCAGCATTTACACCCTCCCTGGTGTCATCCAATTACACATTCGATTGACTCAGCCACCTCAATTGCTGGGCCAAACCGCGCGACTCACAGGCTCCGGAAAGTTCGAGTGCGATGTCAAAGGCGTCGCAGGACACGACTACACTTTGCAAAGCTCATCCAATCTCAAGGACTGGATTGATCTCCCCACCTCTGCGCTTTCAGGAGTCAGCTTCAAAGTTGCCATCCCCTGGCAGGTCGCAACCAACTCCTTCTTCAGACTCTGGGACAAGTCCCAGCCGTAACCTCATGCTTGCGGCACCTTCATGAGAAAGGCATCGAAACCCAAACCCACCGTGGCTCGTTCACGAGTCTCCCGATCACCTCGGCGAATTCTCGTCGCGGTGATCTGCTTGGTGAGTTTGAGTCTTTTGGCGGTGGCGTGGAGGCGACACCAGAGCGAGCGACCCAAGCAAGGCAGGACGGAGCGTTCCGAAGCTCCACTGACATTCAGTCGAGACATTGCTCCGATCTTGTTTGAACACTGCACGCGATGTCATCAGGAAGGTCAATCGGCGCCGTTCTCGCTGACGAGCTACGCCCAGTGCAAGAAGCATAGTAAAGAGATTATTGAAGTGACGGCACGTCGTTATATGCCGCCTTGGTTGCCGGAGACTGGGTTCGGAGAATTTGCCGAGCCACGGCTTCTCACAGACGAGCAGATTGGAATCCTTCGCGAATGGGTCGCTCAAGGGGCTCGGGAAGGCGACCCCGGGACGGTGCTGCCCAGTCGCAAAGGGACGAATGGCTGGCAGCTCGGCGAACCCGATTTGGTAATCACAATGCCACAGGCTTATACCCTCTCGGCGGAGGGCCGGGATGTTTATCGGAACTTTGTCATCCCGATCCCGACGCGCGAACGGAGATATGTCGCTGCTGTCGAGTTTCTACCGGGCAATCCGAGAATCGTTCATCACGCCTTCATGAAGATTGATCCCACTCGATATTCGTCCCGGCTCGACCAGCAAGATCCCGAACCGGGTTTCAGCGATAAGAAAACGTCGGACAGCGCGCAAATGCCCGACGGCCAGTTCCTGACCTGGCAGCCGGGAAAAGTTCCTTCCCGGTGTGTCGAAGGATTCGCTTGGACGCTGGAGAAAGGGAGCGACTTCGTCCTCCAGCTTCATCTGAATCCCACGGGCAAGCCCGAGCCGGTTCAAGCTTCGATCGGCTTTTATTTCACAGATAAACCGCCTTTGAAATCGCCATTCAAAATCTGTCTCACCTCCTTCACCATCGACATCCCGGCCGGGCAGGCCGACTACCTGGTTGAAGACAGGTATGAGTTGCCAGTTGATCTCGATGTTTTTGGAGTGCTTCCCCACGCCCATTACCTTGGCAAGGATTTGCGGGGTTTCGCGCTGTTGCCCGATGGGAGCAAACGTTGGCTCATCTGGATCAAAAACTGGGATTTTAGCTGGCAAGGAGATTATCGCTATAAATCCCCGATTTTCCTGCCAAAGGGAACCCAGCTATGCATGGAGTTCCGTTATGACAATTCCACTCAAAACCCGCGCAATCCGAACACGCCTCCGCTATCGATCGGCTACGGGCCTCAATCCACCAACGAGATGGCCGAACTCTGGTTCCAAACAGCACCACGCAATGTGAGGGAAAGGCCGGCGTTGGCCGATCATTATCAGGCTAAGACAACTCAGGTCCTTCAGGACGCGAGCGTTCATCGCTTGCGCAGCAACCCGCGGGATGCCGATGCGCGCCTGACCCTTGGCAAGCTCCTCTATGCCCAGGACAAGCCTCGCGAAGCGCTTCCGCATCTCCAGCGAGCCGTTGAGTTCAGCCCGCTGGACGATGATGCGTGGTATTATCTGGGTGCGACACTGCTCGAGTTGGGCAGATTAATCGACGCTCAGAGGCAGCTCCAACGGGCGATCGAGATCAACCCCGAAAATTTCCAGGCGTTTAATCATTTAGGCATGACTTTTCTCAACCAGGGAAACGTTGTTCAAGCCGAGATCCATCTGAGGGAAGCACTCCGCCTCAACCCGGAAGATCCCATCGCCAGCGAAAACCTAGGTAGCGTTCTGAAAAGAAAAGGCGCGGGTCGATAGTTCGTTCGATGGCCGCCCGCCGCACCTTGTCGCACACGTGATTGCCGACGTTGCCCTGCTGGGAATTGCCCAGCGAACAATCAGCCTCAATCCGGCAGTTGAATGGCCGAAAGAAACGAAAAATGCCGAAAGAAAAGAAGTTTTGAGGCAGCCGCCATTCACCCGGCAGATGAGTGTCTGCGTTTGCGTAAAGCCCTCGAATTCTTTCGCTTCTTTCGTTTCTTTCGGCTGAGCTGCTGTTTTTGAGTTGATTTGTCACGGCGGAGCTTGCAATAGCCGTAGAGAAAGGATCGAGGGGCAGGGGAACACGATCCTGTTTCTTGCGTCCGCAGTTCGAACCGCCGGCCGTTGTAACACGCCGAGCGCTTTGCTCAGACACTGATCTTCCAGGGCCCCCGCATTGCCTGCTTGATGTAGGAATTAGCTTCGGCGTCTTTGATGAAGCGCTGTTTCTTGGAATCGAAATGGAGCGGCCGGCCGGTTTCGACCGCGATCTTCGCCAGGTTGATCAATGTGCAGGATCTATGGCCATTGATTTCGTTGAGGGCGAATTTCTGGCGCGTCTTGACCGCTTTGACGAAGTCGGTGACCTGTGAAGGCGGGTCGGGGAGGTCTTTGATTTTGTCGATGAGGTTCGGGATGCTCGAGTCGAGGGATTTGGTCAGCGTGCCTTTGGGGCCCGAGAGGAAGGGCGCTGTGTCCTTGTTCTCGCCGTCCAAAACGATTTCACAGCCGTCGGCGTAACGAAGTGAAATCCGACGCCACGGCAGGACTGCGTCGCGATCCTGCGGACCAGTGTCGGCTTCGACATGTACCGGGCTCTCTTCGTCTTTGCCCAAAAGGTATTGCACGGGATCGAGGTAATGCTGGCCCATGTCGCCCAAGCCACCGCCATCGTAATCCCAATAGCCGCGAAAACTCTGATGCACGCGATGCGGATGATACGGCTTCTGCGGCGCTGGCCCGAGCCACATCTCGTAGTCCAATTCCGGCGGGATGGGCTGCGGCGTCAAGCCCGTGCGCCCGCACCATTGATTCTGTTTCCAATCAAATCCGGTGTTGCCCCCGAGGGTAATTTTCAACGGCCAACCAAAGACTCCCGCCATGATCAGCTTCTTGATCGGCTTGGCTGGCACACCCATTCCGTAAAACGGACTGTCAAAGCGAAACCATGTGTTCAGGCGGAAAATGCGTTTGTATTTGGCGATCGCGGCCTTGACCGCTTCACCTTCCCCAATGGTTCGCGACATCGGTTTCTCGCACCAGATATCCTTGCCCGCCTTGGCCGCGGCAATCGAGATGAGCGCATGCCAATGCGGCGGTGTCGGGATATGAACGATGTCGATATCCTTGCGCGCGATGACTTCGCGGAAATCGCGGTAACCTTTCACATCGGGCCCGGCCGCTTTGAGGGCCGTTTGCAGGTGCTTCTCGTCAACGTCGCAAACCGCGAGCAATTTGCAGGCGGTGTTAATCCCCGTCACATGCCCCATGCCCATACCGCCGGTGCCGATCACGGCGCGCGTGAGGACTTCGCTGGGCGGCGTGAATCCCGCGCCCCCCAGCACATATCGCGGAACAATATTCAAAGTCGCGATCGAGGCGATGGAAGTCTTCAGAAAACTGCGGCGTGTCCATTTGTGGGTTTTATTCATGCGTTTCATTTACCAGAGAATTCCCGCGCTGCCTATGGGAAATCTGCGTTTGGCAATAACAGATCAGCGCCCGCCGTCCCTAACTTTTTCGGCATGGCATGATTCAGGGCGAACAATCCTTGCAGCAATTCTCAGCTTGGCCGCCTTCGTCTCCCGGAGGGAGATTTGAGAATAGCCCAGCAGTTCACTGCTGGGTTCGAATGAGCCATCGCATAAGTCCCGCAGGGACGGCCGAATCACCCAATGTCCTACGCCAGCTCCTATTGTCTGTTCAGGACAAAGGATCGCCCGAGAATGGCTCAACCGTCCCTTCGGGACTTTGGGTATTTGCTGCGCAATCCCACCCTTGAAAAGGGTGGGCTATTCTCGAATCTCCCATCCGGGAGATAGGTGTGGGCTATTCTCGAATCTCCACTCCGGGAGGTGTCGGTCGAAAATAGCTCATCGGATACATCAGCACACGGCCGGAAAATGTCCAATCTCTACAAACTCTACGCACCCCTCGGGAGTGAGTTCTCCTGTCCGGACACGGAAATGATTCCACTCAAAACAGCGGAGAACCGGCGAATTGCTAGAAGCAGGTTCGTGGCGGTGGATGGCCAGGTCATTCACTCTCAACCTGCCTCCGACCGAAAAAACAGCCCGAGGACGTGGGCGTCCGGGCTCTATCACACAAATTAACTCACTATCTTCCGCATCACTTCCGCGCCTTCCACGCCGACGAGTTTCTGGTCGAGACCGCCGTAGAAGTAAGTCAGCTTGTCCGGTTCGAGACCCATCTGGTGCAGCACAGTTGCGTGGAGGTTCTTCACGTGGAAACGGTCGGTGACGGCGGAGCTGCCGAGTTCGTCGGTCTCGCCGACGGTCGTGCCGCCCTTGATGCCACCGCCGGCCATCCACATCGTAAATCCGTAGGCGTTGTGGTCACGGCCCGTGCCGCTGGCGTATTCGGCTGTCGGCTGTCGGCCAAACTCGCCACCCCAGATGATCAGCGTGCTATCGAGGAGGCCGCGTTGCTTGAGGTCTTTGAGCAGACCGGCGATCGGCTTGTCCGTGCGGCCCGCGTGGTGCGTGTGGTTCTTGACGAGGTCGCCGTGGGCATCCCAGTTGTCGTCGTTGTGCGCGCCGCCGGAGTAGAGTTGGATGAAGCGCACACCGCTCTCGACGAGCCGGCGCGCGAGCAAACAGCGCCGACCGAAGTCCTCCGTGCGCTTGTCGTTCATCCCGTAGAGCTCCTTCGTCGCCTCGCTTTCCTTGCTCAGATCCACGGCGTCGGGCGCGCTGCTCTGCATCTTGAATGCCATTTCGTAGCTGGCGATGCGCGCGGCGAGGTTGCTGTTATCGGCGCGGGGAGCCTGGTGCTCGTGGTTGAACTCGTGGAGGGTGTCGAGGAAGCGCCGTTGCGATGACTCGCTCATCGTCTCAGGGCGCTGGAGATCCAGGATGGGATCGCCCGCCGAGCGCATGATGGTGGCTTGGTAACTGGAGGGCATGTAGCCACTCGACCAGTTCTTCGCGCCGCTAATGGGGCCGCCGGTCGGGTCGAGCATCACCACGAAGCCGGGTAGATTCTCGTTCACGCTGCCGAGTCCATAGTTCACCCACGAGCCAAGGCACGGGCTGCCGGAGAGCACCTTGCCCGTGTTCATCTGGAGCATCGCGGAGCCGTGGATGGGAGAGTCAGCCATCATCGAATGGATGAACGAGATGTCGTCCACGCAGCCGGCGAGATTGGGGAAGAGGTCGCTCACCCACTTGCCGCACTGGCCGTAAGATTTGCCAGTCCATTTGGGGCCGACAACCCGGCCTTCGTTCTTCTTGCCACCGCGCCCGAAGGTTTTAACCGGAATGGTTTTCCCGTCGAGTTTGTAGAGCTCCGGCTTGTAGTCAAACGTGTCCACCTGGCTCGGTCCGCCATACATGAAAAGGAAAATGACGCTCTTCGCATTGCCCGTGAAATGGGGCTGCTTGGGTGCCAGCGGGTTGACGAAGGGTGTGGCAGCGCTGGCGGAGAAGAACTTGTCAGCGGTGAGCAGGCCAGCCATCGCCAGACCGGTGAAGCCTGCCCCGGCTTCCCAGAGAAACTCACGGCGCGTGCGATGGCAGAAGTTTGGTGTGTTCATAGGTATATGCCGCTTGGTTCAATCCACATAAACGAGTTCGTTCAAATTCAGCGCCATCAGGCAGAAATACTTCAGTGCCGCTTCCACCGAGGCGTTGTCCTTGGACCGCAGCGCCGCGATGAGCGCGAGGCTCCGCTGCACCTCGGTGTCCGTGGGCGGGCGGGTGGTGACGAGTTGGAGGCCGAGGCGGACCTGATTGGCCACGTCGTCACCGGCCTCGCGGCGGAGGCGCGCGGCGAAGAGGCCGGCCTGCTCGTTTAGGAAGCTACCGTTAATCATGCCCAGCGCCTGGGTGGGTTGAACGGTCGCAAAACGCACGGGCGCCGAGCGGTCGGTCTCGGCCACGTCGAAACTCTCGAGGATGGGTGGGCGCAGCGAGCGCTTCACTTTGATGTAGATGCTGCGGCGGGCTTGCTCCTCCGGCGGGGATTTACCCCAGCCTTTGCCGGGCACGGATTGTCCAGCCAGCACCTCGCGCGGGATGTCCACAAAGATGCTCGGGCCGGACATCTTCAGATTTAGCGTCCCATTGATCGCGAGGATGGAATCACGAATCTCCTCGGCGGTGAGTCGGCGCGAGTCGAAGCGCCAGAAGAGGTCGTTCGCGGGGTCGGCTTGCAGCGCGGCGGCGTTGCCCTGCGAGGCCCGGCGATAGGTTTGTGAAGTCATGATGAGCCGGTGCATGGCCTTCATGCTCCAGCCGCGCGCGACGAATTCACTCGCCAGCCAGTCGAGCAGTTCGGGGTGCGTAGGGCGGTCGCCCTGCGTGCCGAAGTTGCTGGCCGAGCGCACGAGGCCACGCCCGAAGTGGTGCTGCCAGATGCGGTTCACCATCACGCGCGCAGTGAGCTGGTTGTCCGGCGAGCCAATCCAATTCGCCAGCACGGTCCGGCGACCACTGGTGCGCGCATCGGCGGCGGGCTTGGGAAGGATCGGCGCGGGCGAGTTGAGCACTTCGATGAAACCCGGATCTACGACATCACCAACCAAGTTCGGATTGCCGCGCCCGAGCAAATGGGTGGGGAGTGGCGTCGAGCCTCTCTCGGATACCACGAGAGCTTTCTCACCCGACTCGCGCTCCGGCTTGAGCTGCTCCAACTCCTTCTTGAGCGCCTGATAGTTGGCAAATTGCTCCGCGCCGAGCACTCGCGGGCCATCGCTCTTGATGAGCTGGCTGAAATCCCGCGCGGACGCCTTGACTTTGGTGACGCGGACAGGCTCGCCGTCAGGAGAAAGCGCGCGGCGACCGAAGCCGGGGCCGGACCAGTCAACCGTGAGGCCGAGGCCATTCTGGCACTGGAAGTATTCGAGCTTGATGGGCAGGCGGCCCGCCCGCAGGCGGACGGTCGCGGCCTTTTCCTCGCCCCTGGCGTGGATGCCGTCGTAGAGAATGACTTGCCGGCCATCCACCAAGAGGCGTGAGCCGTCGTCGCTGTCGAGGTGGAAGGTGTAGTCGCCTTCTATCGGGACGATGAGTGAGCCTTCAAAGACGAAACCGAAGGCCGTGTCTCGGGTGCGCAAGCTGATGTCGAAGAGGCCGCTTGGCACCTTGCCGCTTTCCTCGGCCTTGACGAGGGTGAAGTCTGGCAACCTCTCCCATGTGTCGCGGTAGTACCGGAACTGGAGTTCGTCAAGGTCGCGGTTGAGAGGGGCGTCGGCCTTTTCTCCCTGAGCGAGCCGCGTGCGGAATAGCTTTTCCACCTCGGTCAACTTGCCTTGCAATACATCGCGCCGGCGCTCGACATCGCGCAGATGAGTGGCGTGCTCGGCTTCCTCCGCGCTGTTGGCGAACAGCCGGACTTCATCCGTCGGCCCGCCGTTGCGGTAGTGGTTCACGTTCTGGAAAAACGAGAGCATTCGATAGTAGTCCTGCTGCGGGATGGGGTCGATTTTGTGGTGATGGCATCGGGCACAATCGACCGTCAGGCCGAGGAAGACTTGGCTCGTGGTGGCCACTATGTCGTCGAGGCTATCGAATCGCGCCAACTCGCGGTCAGCGGGTTCGTCGTCCCAGATGCCTAGCCGGTAGAAGCCAGTGGCGATGATGGCGTCCAAGTCGGCATTCGGGATCTCGTCGCCGGCGAGCTGCTCGCGAAGGAAACGGTCGTAGGGCTTATCGCTGTTGAAGGCGCGGATGACGTAGTCGCGGAAGCGCCAGGCGTGCGGCTTGTCGCCATCGCGCTCATAGCTATTGCTCTCGGCGAAGCGGACGAGGTCCAGCCAGTGCCGACCCCACTTCTCACCGTAGCGCGGCGAATCGAGCAACCGGTCAATCATCTGCTCCCACGCAAGCGGTGACGTGTCCGCGAGAAACGTCTCGACGTCGGCGGGAGTTGGGGGCAGTCCGGTCAGGTCGTAGTAAGCGCGGCGCACCAACTCGCGCGGCGTGGCGGTCAGGTTGGGAGCGAGGTTTTTCGCGGTGAGCCCCGCGAGAACAAAGGCGTCGATGGGGTTGGCGATGGGCGATATGCCGTCGTTCATTTGAGGCACGACCGGTCTCTTTACTGGCTGAAACGCCCAGTGCGCGCGGTCCTTCGCGGTGATTTGAAATTCCTTCCGCCCGGCAGCGACAGGCGCTTCGCCCGCGGGCATTGGAGCGCCAAGTTTCACCCACTCAGTCAAGTCGGCGACCTGCCGAGCATTGAGCCTCTGCTTGGGGGGCATTTTGAGGTCCGGGTTTTGATAGCTGACAGCAAGGACGAGCCGGCTCCTGACTGGGTCGCCCGGGACTAAGACCACACCGCCTTCGCCACCCGCGCGAATGGCGCCGGGGGAATCGAGCCGCAGATCGCCCTTTTGCTTGTCGGGTCCGTGGCAGGAGTAGCACTGCTCAGCGAACAGCGGCCGAACCTTGCGCTCAAAGAAGTCGAGATCGACAGGGCTGGGCTCCGCGGCAAAGAGAGCATGGCCGGTGACGAAGCCGACGGCAAGCCCGAGGGCGAGAGCGATGGAACGTGGCGCGTTCCCGCCAAGAAAGGGGAGGGCCATCACGGCTTGGCCCCGAGCAATTTTTGCACGGGCATCGAATTACCGAAGTTCTTGAAATCCTTGAAAGACCACACAACCTTCTTGTCATTCGTCACCTCGATGAACTGCGGGTTGGCTGGGCCAGCGTGGCAGTTGCCAATCATCGTGTTGCCATTAGCGAGCCGCTCGACGCACGTAACCCACGCCAGCGTGATTCCGGGCAGGTCGTTTTGCTCGACCTTCCAGACGATTTCCTTCGCGGGTGTGACTTCGAGCACACTGTGGCCATTGCCGGCGCCTATAAGTGTGTTGCCGTTCGCGAGCCGCGTGGCGCTGAAGATCGAGTTACCGAAGCCTTCGGGGCCATGGCCGCCCTTTTTGGGTTTGTCGAAGAGAGGCACCTCAAACTCCCAAACCACCTTGCCTGTCGCGTCATATTCGCGCACGAACCCGTCGGCCTCCTGGGCGACAAGGTAATGACCGTTGGCGATTTTACGAACGAGGCGCGTGTCGCTGTGGGCGTTGGGCTTGTTCAACTTGAGCTTCAACTCGTGTTGGATCTTGCCGTTCTTGTCAACCTCGATAATCCGGCCGGAACCAGACTCGGCAATCATCGTCAGGCCATTATCGAGGCGTTGGAAGGCATGGACCTCAATGCGCTTGCCGTCGTTGCCGTTCATTTTGCCCGAGTTGTATTCCCACACGACGGTCTTGTCCGGCGCGACCTCGATGACTTTTTGAAAGCCGTCCTGGAGAAGCACGTTGCCGTTCGGCAGGAGATGGGCATCGTGAATGCCGCCAATCTTCAGCTCCCACTCGATCGTCCCATCCTTCCCAACGATGGCGAGGCGGCTTGTGGAGTCGTCGGCCACCAAGAAGCGTCGGCCCGGCCCAGTCTGCTCGGCGTGAAGTTGAAGTGTGAAGGCGAAAACCAAGACAGCCAGCGCCGCGTGGCGCGAAAGAAATTTTGACATGGGAACAGCATAACGAAGGGCAGTCGGATTGGCCATTCGAATTTTACTAAACCACCCCCGTTGACGCCTCACTCGTTTCCCGTCACACTCCGTGTGTCCGACAACGCAACCGAACTGAAACGCACTATCATGCCTGACTCTTCCGCCAATCCGGTGTCCCTCTCCGGTCGCATGGCCATCGATACCGGCCAGACGCTCCACGCGAATGGCGGCTGAACGGTCTCGTGATTCCCACTCGCTTTAGTTATGAACTCAGAACAACTCATCGTATGAACAAAAAGCTCCTCCTTTCCATCCTCGCCGTCCTGCTGGGCGGTTTTACTGCCTGCAACAAGCCCGTTGACCCCGTTCCCAAGCAGGGTGCCGACGCGCCGGCCAAACCCGGTAAGAAACTGAAAATCGCCTTCGTCTCCAATGGCGTCGCGGCGTTCTGGACCATCGCCGCCGCGGGGGTGAAGGCCGCAGGCGAGAAGCTGGACGTGGACGCGCAGACGCTCATGCCTGTCGAGGGCATCGGAGACCAGAAACGCATGATCGAGGATCTTCTCACCAAAGGAACCGATGGCATCGCCGTCAGCCCGATTGACCCAGTGAACCAGACCGACCTTCTCAACACGGCCGCCAAGCGCGCCAAGCTCATCACCCACGACTCCGACGCTCCCAACTCGGACCGGCTCGTTTACATCGGGATGGACAATTACAAGGCTGGCCGCATGTGCGGCGATCTCGTGCGCGAAGCGATGCCGCAAGGTGGCACCATCATGATTTTCATCGGCCGCATGGAGCAAGACAATGCTAAGCGCCGCCGTCAAGGCACGATTGATGCCATCCTTGGCCGCCCCGAGAACCCGACGAGCTTCGACCCCGCCGACAAGGTAATTGACGGCAATGGCTTCAAAATTCTCGGTACTCTCACCGACCAGTTCGACCGCGCCAAAGGCAAGGCTAACGCCGAGGACACGCTCGCGAAATATCCGGACATCGGCGGCATGGTTGGCCTGTTTGCTTACAATCCGCCGTTGATGCTCGAGGCCCTTCAGCAGGCCGGCAAGTTGAATAAAGTGAAAGTCATCGCCTTCGACGAAGACGACGCGACACTGGCGGGTATCCAGAAAGGCACCGTCCACGGGACCGTCGTGCAGAATCCCTACATGTATGGATACAAGTCCGTCGAGGTGCTGCACGAGATTCTCAAGGGCAGCACCAGCGTGGTGCCCGCGAGCAAGTTCATCGACATCCCGGCCCGTCAGATTCGCAAGAACAACGTGGACGAATTCTGGACCGACCTGAAGGCGAAGGTCGGCGACAAAAAATGACGAGGGTTGAAGTCCGAGTGACGAACGCAATACGCGTCATTCACCATTTCCATGCCCGCCCTTCTTGAAGTCCGCGCGCTGACTAAGTCTTTCCCAGGGGTGCGCGCGCTCAAGGGGGTTAGCCTCACCGTGGAGCGCGGCGAGGTGGTCGCGGTCATCGGCGAGAACGGCGCGGGCAAGAGCACGCTGATGAAAATCCTCGCCGGCGTGCAGACCGCTGACTCCGGTGAAATCCTCCTTGAGGGGCAACCCGTCGAGCTTCGCTCAGTCCACGACGCCCTCGCCATCGGCATCGCGCTCATCCACCAAGAGCTGAACCTTGCCGACAATCTGAATGTCGCGGCCAACATCTTTCTCGGTCGCGAGCCGCGCCGCTTCGGTCTGATTGACACCGTGCGCACCCACCGCGAAGCCCAGCCGTTCCTCAACGCCGTCGGCCTCGATGTAAAGCCTGACACGCTCGTCGGCTCGCTCGCGATCGGGCAGCAGCAGCTCGTGGAAATCGCCAAGGCGCTATCGACGAATGCTCGAGTGCTCATCATGGACGAGCCGACCTCCAGCCTCTCGGCGTGCGAGGCCGAGAACTTGTTCAAAGTCATTGGCGATCTCCGGACGCGCGGGGTGGGCATTGTTTACATCTCGCACCGACTCGGTGAAGTAAAGCGACTCGCTGACCGGGTCACTGTCCTGCGTGACGGGGAGAACAGCGGCAGCCTCGCCCGCGATGAAATCAACCATGCCGCGATGGTGAAGCTTATGGTGGGTCGTGACCTCACGCAGTTTTACCCGCGCGCATCGCACCAGCGGGGCGAAGTGGCGTTGCAAGTGGACCGTCTGCGCACGGCTTTGCACCCGCGCCACGAAGTGAGCTTTCAAGTGCATGCTGGAGAAATCGTCGGCCTCGCCGGACTTGTTGGCGCCGGGCGAACGGAGATTCTGCTTTCACTCTTCGGCGTCACGCCCGCGCTCGCCGGGATGATCCGCGTTGGCGGCAAGGAAGCTTCTCCCGGTTCGCCCCAAGAAGCCATCGCGGCCGGGATGGCGCTCGTGCCCGAGGATCGCAAGCGCCAGGGCGTCGTGCTGGAAATGGCCGTGTGCGAAAACCTCAGCCTCGCCAGCTTGCGTCGCGACCAGCGTCAGGGCTTTCTCAATCGCCGACGCGAAGCGGAGCTGAGCCGCGAGATGATCGGCGTGATGCGCATCAAGACACCGAGCGACCGGCAGGCGGTGCAGTTCCTCTCCGGAGGCAACCAGCAAAAGGTCGTGCTCGGCAAATGGCTCGCGATCCGGCCGCGCGTGCTCTTTCTCGATGAGCCGACACGCGGCATCGACGTGGGCGCGAAACAGGAGATTTACCTGCTCATGGAGGAACTCGCGCGCCAGGGCGTGGCAATTCTTTTCGTCTCCAACGAAATGGAGGAAATCCTCGGCATGAGCGACCGCGTCCTCGTAATGCACGAAGGCCGCTTCACCGGCGAACTCGCTCGCCGCGAACTCAGCGAGGAAGCGGTGATGCATCTCGCCACCGGCCTCGAAACTCCCCCTCAGCCTATCGCATGAAAAAGCTCCTTGGCATCTTTGGCCTCCTTCTGGCCGTCTGTCTTTTCGCCATCATGGCGAGCGAGAACTTCCGCTCCGGCTACAACGTCGAAAACCTCATCCGCCGCACCGCGCTCTTCGGGGTCATCGGCATCGGCGTGGCCTTCGTCATCGTCACGGGCGGGATTGATCTTTCCATCGGCTCGGTGGTCTGCCTTGTCGGCTGCGGGCTGCCGTGGTTGCTCACTGTGCAGCAATGGTCTTTGCCCGCGGCGCTGTTGACCGTGGTAGCGGTGTCCGTAGGCATCGGGCTTATTCACGGCCTGCTCATCACGCGTTTGAAACTCCAACCGTTCATTGTGACGCTGTGCGGTCTGATGCTCTATCGGGGCGTGACGCGCGGTTTCACCGGCGATCAAACAGTGGGCTTCGGCGATGGTTACAAAGGTCTGCGCGTGCTCGCCACTGGCAAGATCAGCATCCCCTTCGTCCATGGTTTCCAGATCCCCGCGCCGTGGGTGGTGTTGGTCATCGTCGCCGTGCTCGCCGCTATCTTTCTCAATCGCACCATCTACGGACGCTACCTCCTCGCGCTGGGCCGTAGCGAGGACGCCGCGCGCTACAGCGGTATCAATACCGGAGGCATGATCATCCTCGCCTACGTCATCTCCTCCACGTTGGCGGGATTGGGCGGGGTGCTCTTCGTGCTGGATGTGAACTCCGCGCAGCCGGTGGACTTCGGCAACTTCTACGAACTATACGCCATCGCCGCAGCCGTGCTGGGCGGCTGCAGCCTGCGCGGCGGCGAAGGTTCGATCCTCGGCGTCATCATCGGCACTGCCTTAATTCTCGTGCTACGAAACGTGATCACGCTTGTGACCAACCACAGCAACATTGAGTTCGCAATTATTGGCGCCGTCATTCTCGCCGGCGTGATCACTGATGAGCTGGCGAAGCGCTATGTCACAAAACGCCGCGCCGCGCGTGCGCTCACTGCTGAGGTGGAGAAGTCGTCCTAGTCGCAATGCCGTTAAGGAATTTCATGGGTTCCTCGCTGTTTTCAGTGGAATAGTTTCACAGCGGAGACCATTTTTCCATCTCGCCTGGATGACGGGAGTCTGGACCTATTGGCTGCCTTGGTCTCCCGGAGGGAGATTTGAGAATAGCCCAGCAGTTCACTGCTGGGTTCGAATTAGCAATCGCATACGTCCCGCAGGGACGGCCGAGTCCCCCAATGTCCTGCGTTACCACTCAACCGTCCCTTCGGGACTTTGGGTATTTGCTACGCAATCCCACCCGTGAAAGGGTGGGCTATGTGCGCCTGAAAGCGCTCTTGAACAGCAGGGTGAAAGTCCTTGACCTGGCCGACACTGAAGGGCCAGCAATTGAAAGTAACTGC
>CAMAWP010000049.1 GCA_945861765.1 Akkermansia muciniphila
AATGGTAGCGTGCCTTGACCAGGTGCCGATAAATGACATACCCGCAGGGCCCGGCTTCATAGACAAAACGCAGTTCAACGCCCGGCTTAGCGAGTTTCTTGATGAGTTTGTCGAGGGCGTCAAGGGTGCCGCCGATTTGGCCGTAGAGATCGACTTGCGTGTCGCCTTGGGGCGCTGTGGCGACAACGATTGATTCCTTGTGAACATCCAAACCGACGTATAATATTTGGCTCATGGGCGTTTCCTTTCGAGTCTTGTTTATGAACGGCACCGATCAGCTCGATGCCTCTGAACTTGTGGATAGATCGGCACACGCCGATAACCCACGCTTGCAACCGGAATCAGGCACCCTTTTTAACCCTTTGCCAAGCCATAGGGTCTAGCCAAGCTGTCGTCGGGTTCTCGCATCGTTTCGCCGGAGGACGACGCCGCCGGATTGTCGCAGTCGATAAAGTTCAACGCCGAGATTCACCGCAATCGCGCCGCGAGCGACAATCTTGCGAACGCACTTTCCTACGCTCAAACGCAAGATGGAGCCCTGCAGAATATTCAGAAAGGCTTAGATCGTTACAGTGAACTTGCCGTTTTGGGGATGGACCCAACCAAGTCGGCTGACGACATCCGTAACTACAGCAACGAAGGTGAACAAATCTTTGGCGCGTTGATTGTTTATTTCGACCAGAACAGGACGAACTTTAATGGAGTGCCTCTATTTGATTCGAGTCTTGACGTGACCATCGACGGTGAGGGCGACACGTTTCAAATGCCCGCGCTTAGCACGGTGGCTATCTTCTCGAATGGGATCATCGCTAATGGGGGAGTTGTTGGCAACCAGTCCAATGTGGACGGGGCCAAAGCGGATATTGAGAGCCTTGCGGCAGCACGGGCACAAGTGGGTTCGACCATTGCGAGGCTCAAGATGGAGAGTGAAACACTTAGTGTTCTCAACGAAAATCTTACCGCAGCGAACAGCCGAATCGAAGATGTGGATGTGGCTCAAGAATCGACAACTTTGGCGCGGGCCAACATTCTGACCCAATCCGGCACCGCAATGCTGGCGCAGGCAAATACGCTACCGCAGTCAGTGTTACGGCTTCTGGGTTAGACTCAGAAGCATCTGGTCGCTACTCACTCGCGACAGGCAATCTCAAGGCAAGTGTCAACCCTCACTATTGACACTCCTTAAGTTTGATGACGCCCAACCGCAGCGTGGAGCATTCGCACCAGCCCAGCATCCGACCGGTTGCAGACCTCGGCTCGCGCAGCCAGCACGCCCCTCGTGACACGGCACCCATGGTCGATTGCTCAAACCATGGTTGGGGTTGGGGAAAACGAATCAAACTTTGGATTGACTCTGGAACGACCCATTGGACAATGGCCCATCATTTCATGCGCACCATCTGTTTAGCCATCCTGTTCAGCCTCGTCGTCACTGTGTCCGCCGCCGAACTGCCGAAGGGTGTGCGGCGAATTAAAGTGTTGAACTACACCGACTGCTTCGAGCTGTCGAACGCTGAGACGCGCGTCACGCTTTGCCATCACGTCGGCGGGCGCGTGCTGGAGTATTCCTTCAAGGGGATCAACGCGCTTTACATCGACTCGGCGGAGGCAAAATGGGGCACTCCTGGCGGGCCGAGGGAGCCGTCCAGCGGCGGCCGCTTCGACATTGGGCCGGAGTATCTGATTCCCAGGCGCGAGAAGCTCTGGAGCGGCGAATGGCAGGCCGAGGCCATCGGGCCGCGCGCCGTCCGGTTGACCAGCCAGGTGGATGAATCAACCGGCGTGCAACTCATCCGCGAGTTTCACCTCGACGCAAAGTCCACGCGCCTGGCATGCACGCAAATCATTCGAAACGTGTCGCAGGAGACGAAGCACTGGGCGCACTGGAGCCGCACGTTTGCGGTGCATGGTGGAATCGGCGTGGTGCCGCTCACGCCGGAAACGCAGCGTTTTCCCAACGGCTTTGTGATGTACGACCAAGGAGCGGAGCCTTCGATCCTCCTGCGTCCCACAGATCCAAACGTCCGCCGGCGTGGCAAGTTTATCGAGGTGCTCGGCCCGACGCGCCAGCCGAAGCTGGGCTTTGATTCGAACGCCGGCTGGTTTGCGTATGTGATGCCGCACCATCAGGCGTTCGTGAAGCGCTACCCTTCGCCGCCGGAGGGCGTTTATCCTGAAATCGCCGGTCTGACCCTTTGCTTCTGGTATCCGAAAGCCGGCCAGATCCCGGCCTGCGAGCTGGAGCCGCACGGTCCACGCAATAACATCCCGCCGGGAGGTTCGGCTTCGTTCACCGAGGATTGGTACCTGCTGCCGCACCGTTTCCCCGAGGCAGGTGCAGAGATTGATTTGGACAGCCTTGCTTCGCAGGTGGCTCGCGAGGCCCGATGATCTGCAACATGAGCGCTGCGGAAAGAAGCCGCCCGGCTGTCGAACGCGGAAGAGCCCAGTTTGGATTCTTGTTCGATTTGGTGGTCCTGACCAAGACGATTGTCGAATTCGGAAATCACTCAACAGCACGGCACTTCTCCCGATCGAGTGCGTAGTTCTTGGGCTTAGAACTACGTTCTAAAGGCGTATCCACGGACACGCTTCTGTGTTTGTGCGCTGAATCAAGACACCGCAAGCGAGGCAGCGTGCGCTCCTCAGCACGATTTTGAAGCATCTGCCCTGGCGTGGGACCTTGACTCTTAAGCTTAACTACACCTTCATGAGTTTCCCCTGTCCGTTTCCTCGCGCCACGGAAATCGGCGTGCATTGCCGGGCGCTCTCCAGTAGCGTCGCCCCATGACCGCTCTGACCCGCATCACACACGATCCAAGCATCATGGGCGGCAAGCCCTGCATTCGCGGGCTTCGCGTCACCGTTGGCACCATTGTTGGCCTCGTCGCCGCAGGCCAGCCCGACGACGAGATTTTGCGTCTGTATCCTTATCTTGCAGACGACGACATCCGCGAGGCGCTTTCCTACGCCGCCTGGCGCGTCGAGGAGCTTGAGGTGCCCTTGGCCGTGGCGTGAGACTGCTCATCGACATGAAGCTGTCGCCCGACTGGGCGCCGCTCCTGAACGAGAACGGTTTCGAGGCGGTTCACTGGTCAGTCATCGGTGCCTACAACGCGCCGGACACAGAGATTATGCAGTGGGCGCGCGACAACAGTTGGGTGGTGTTTACCCACGACCTCGATTTCGGCATCCTTCTCGCGCACAGCAAGGACGGCAGCCCGAGCGTCATTCAGGTTCGCACGCAGGATGTGTCACCAGAGCATCTTGGCCCGATTGTCTTGAGCGCTTTGCGAGCGCACGGCGAAGCACTGGAGAGTGGCGCGCTGCTTACTATCGACGAGTCCAAGTCCAGAGTGCGGATTTTGCCGATATGAGCAATCGACCGGACATCTAACCGGAGTTCATCCGCGCTGAACGAAGCATGGTTAACAACGCCATTGTGGCGCAATGGCGGGGTGATGGGCGTCCCGGTGAAAGCATCCCAAACCCGCACTTCGCCGCCGACGGAATTGCCTTGCCGAATGATCCGGTTGCGCTGAGGAACGGTCGTCCGTCCGGGCTGAATTCGACGTGCAACATGGTGCCTGTGTGTTGCAACGCCGGAAAAACCGGTTTGCCGGTAGCCACGTCCCACACGATCACTTCACCCTCGTTTTCCCCGGTGGAACCGGAGTGGTTGCCGTAAGTGATCACTTGCCGTCCAAACAAGCCAGTTCCTATCAGTCAGTCAATTACCGAGGCACTGCGCTTTTACCGGATTCTGCTCGGACCGTGAATCCGCCGCGCCTCAACACACGTCCCAGAAAATGATTTGCGTATCAACCTCCTCATGACATCTTCCACCCACCTCCGCCACTTGCGCTAGCCATTTGAATCCGCCGACAATAAACTTCGACGAAGCGTGTCACAGGAAGGCACGGGACAGGTTTTAATTTACTTTGCCCGCCTCTGTAACTTTTTCACCCTTTCGGGATACTGTCAGCATGAACGACCGGTCAACGACCTTTCACGATCTGTATGCGAAGTATGCAGAGGACGTGTATCGCTTCGCGCACTGGTTGACTGGAAATCCCCACGACGCACGCGACATCACTTCGGAGACGTTCGTTCGCGCCTTTACCGGCGACAAAGAACCCCGGCTCGAATCGGTCAAAGCGTATCTGTTCACCATCGCGCGAAATCTCCATCACAAACAATGGCGACACACTTCGCGTCACGAAATGTTCGACGAAGCGATGCCCGATCCGGCGACCCAGCCCGACGAAGCCGCGGCCAATCGCGACGAGTTCCAACGGACACTCGCCGCCGTGCAGACGTTGCCGGAAATTGACCGGACAGTGCTCCTGCTGCGCGCCGAGGACGGATTGTCCTACGAAGATATTGCCGCCGTGACCGGTCTGTCCGTTACCGCTGCCAAAGTAAAAGTTTTCCGCGCACGCGCCAAACTCGCCTCAATTCTAAAACCTGAAACCGGAGAAAAAATATGAATGTAACCAAAGATGTTATCAACGATCTGTTCCCTCTCTACATCGAGAAAGAATGCAGCGCCGACACGCGGGCGTTGGTGGAAGAATATCTGCAACGCAATCCGCAACACGCCAAGGAATTGCGCCGCGTCATGAACACCCCGCTTCCGGGCGCAGTGCCTTCAGCGAAAGTTCCCGATGAAGCGCACGCGCTGCGGCAGGCCCGGCGACTGGTGCGCCGCCGCTCGTGGTTGATGGGCTTCGCCATTTTCTTTTCGCTCGTGCCATTTTCATTTCTGCACACCGGCGAAAAAACTTACTGGCTCTTCCTGGAGATGCCCATGACTGCGCTCATTTACGGCACGCTCGGCGTGATCGCCTGGATCGTTTATGCGGTCATGCACTGCGCTTCCAACAATCTTTGACCACAACTAAAACCAAATAACGAACTCACCTATGAAAATTCAATCCACCATCTCCGTCTCCCTCCTCCTCGCCGCCACAACGCTCCACGCGACCGAGCTTCCGCCATTCAATACCGCCTGGATCACGGCAAAGCCGGAGGTACTCACCTATCAGTCCAAAGCCAAACAAGGCGACGGATTGTTTCAAGTATCGGTGGCGCGAACAAAAAACGGGCTTGACCATTACGTCAACATCATCACGCCGGGTTTCACGAAATCAGTCTGGGGCGTGATGGCCACGAACATGCAACCTCGCGAATCGAAGAGCCGGATCATTGTGTCCGGACAGGTCAGCATGACGAGCGACTGTTCGTACAATCCGACCGGCCTCCACATTGCAACGCTCCTCAACCCCTCTGATCGCGTCATGGAAAATGCACTCTCCAGTTCCGATCTGGTGGTGGATTTTTCGCAAACCCCGCTACTGGCGCGCACGCTGCCGTTAAAACCAGAGGCGCACTTCGAGTTCACCTCGCTGAATCCGCAGAACAATTCGCTCATGCCCATGACCATCCGCGTGGTGGGCGAGGAAACGATCCAGAACATTGCGTGCTATAAGGTGGAGATGAACGATTACGAAGGTCAGGCCATCAACTGGATTGAGAAGGACGGTCATCATCGCGTGATCCGCGTCGAGCAACCGACCACAGGAAGAATCACGGAGTTGATGCAGTAGCGGCGAGATTCTATAGTTTCTGAAATTCTGCTGACACAGGGTTGTCACTGGCTTCACGTAGCGTCAGGCGGGACGCCTGACGCTACATTCGCTGCTCGGCACTTTTGATCGCGCCCAGCCCGCTCCAGTTCCTTGTCTCCACTTAAAATAGCGAGGAACCAATTACGATTTCATCGCAGTTTCCAATATCCCAACAATTTTGAGGGACAATAACAATGTTAAATGACAATGCCTGTATCGCTCATACTGACGGTAATTCGAGTGTCCGCACTTGTCGGTCTCATTGCTGCCACGTCGTGCGCCACGAAGGAGGCGGTGCGGCCAGAACCTCAAACGATCAGTTGGAAGCAGGCGGTGGCCTTGATTCGCGGCGGCGGTATCGAGGGCGTCATGCAGACCCACAGCTTGCATGTTTGGATGAAAGGCACGGACGGGCGGGAGCACCGAACTCGCGAACCGAAGATTGACGCCGTTTGGCATTTGATTGACGAGGTAGATCCAGGTCATGGGAGGATTCGATTTGCCACTGAGTAGATCATCGAACCAACGGGTGGAGACGAACCGCCGCTGGGCGTTTCGGTTTCGGCGTTCCGCGGAGAACTTGGACGGCTACGGTGTTTGCGTGAGCGCGCCTCCAGCGGCGGTCGCTCACCCTTTACGTTAGGGCGGGATTACGCGTCATGCGAAGACGGAAACTCATCTTGCCAGTCGTGGGAGCGATTATCGCAACCATAGCAGCACTGGCGTGGTTGAGTTCGCAGCCGCCGGCATCGGCCGTGGCAGTTGCATTCATTGCCTACACTAACGCGCCCACCGGAGAGCGGATGGCGATGTTCAGAATTACCAACGACGGTCGCAGACAGACTAGGCGATGGAATGTTTACAACATCGAGAGCCGAGAGCAGCCAACTTGGTTTTCCACCCTCTCCCTACAAGCAGCCCCTACCGCCATCCAGCCGGGTCAGTCCGAGTTGTTCACCATACCAGCACCCGAGGGTTCGCGGACATGGAGGCTCACGGTTAGTGTTTCGCCAGACGGTTGGCGGCGCAGATTTTGTGACTGGATACGTCAGCCTTCGGGCAGGTTTTTATATGCGATCATCCCATCCCGGCTGCGTGTGTGGCCATCTGGCTTTGGCCGCAGCGATTGGATTGACCAGTGACCACATGCCCTAACAAAATCGGTCGAGCGAACGGGGATGAGCCGTTCACGTTTAGTGTGTTTACCGGACGCGATCGGCGGCTCATCCCCGTCGCTCACCTCTGACGTTAGCAATTTATGTCCACATCCCTCCTGCTGGGCCTCATACCTTTGGCATTCGTTGGAGGCTGGATCTGGACTGAAATCCGCGGCGTGTCTCGAGTGATGCGAATCGGTTCGGGTCTGATCGCCGGAGTGAGCTTTGCTTTTTGGCTCCTCTCAGTTTCGAACTCTGTGGGATCATATTTCGGTGGTATGCGCGAGCATCGCTTGCTCCAGTCTTTGATTCGGGCTTACCCTCTGAAGTCCGCTGAGATCGAGGATTGGTCATCGAAATACAGATCCTATAAGGATTCTGGCTACCATCAGACCAAACGAGATGAGCTTGAAGCGGTCATTGAGAGAGACCGATGAGATCACGAATTGCTAACCAGCGAGTCGAGCGAACCGCCGCTGAGCGTCTCGGTTTGACATGACAGGTTTTATGAACATCATCAGACACAGCTTGAGCGCGCGGTCAGCGGCGGTCGCTCACTCGGGTCGTTCGGCAAATCAGGACGCCGCATGAGCGAGCGAAAAGTCTATTCAAGCGTGCGTTTGACCGTCGCTGCTGTCGGATCATTGCTCCTGCTTCTATGGCTGGTGCTTGGGCGTTATTTCTCGCAAAGCATCGTCCTTATGGGCACAGTCGCACTATGCGTGGTTGTTTTGGTCGTGCTTACGCCGGTGATCATTCGCGGGTCCCGAAGCGACAGTTGGGTGGCACTGCTCGTCGCACTATTTCCGGCTCTGGTGTTGGCGTCCACCACTGTATTCACTCTGTTATGGAGCAAGTGATGACGAGATTCAGAGGCGAATGGCCGAACAAGCCGGCTCCAGGCAACGTCGGGATTCCGTCTCGGTTGACAGTCGAACATCATTGGCCCGGCGTGCCTGAGCCGGGACGTTCGACAAAAGCAGTCGCGTTTGCCTTTACGCCTCGGTAGCCTGGATGTATGCCGAAGATTTTCGAAAGGGACGGCTACAGGTTCTATTTTTACAGCAACGAGCACCGACCGATACACGTTCACGTTCACGTTCGGTACGGTGGCGGTGAGGCGGTTTTCGAGGTCGAGCAGAGAGTCGAGTTGCGGGAGTCTCAGGGGTTAAAGGTCAGGGAGTTGGCCAAAGCCGAGGAGCTTGCAGCGGAGCATCGAGAGCTTATCATTCAGAGGTGGCATGAGCATATTAACCGATAGCGCGCGTTCTGCCGTTTACCGAGACGGACAGATTATTATTGCGATGGAGAGCGGCAGCGAGATTCGCTTTCCTGTTACGGACAATCCGCGGTTGGCTCGTGGGACACCAGAGCAACTGAACAGGATCGAGATTTCGCCGTATGGCGTTCATTGGCCCGATTTGGATGAGGACCTTTCATTTCGAGGATTGCTGACAGGTGACCACGGACAGCAATAAAGAGTCGAACAAAAGAAGGAATGTAGATAACCCGGAGTGAAGCGGTCGTGGCGTCGGATCGGTCTGGGGTTATGATGACGCTTCACTCCGGGTTATTTGCATTTTCTGGTTGAACGAAGCTGCGGCAAACTCGCCTGCCGCCTCCCCTCCCTCAACTTGAAGGCCCTTGCGGAAAGTGTTTGCTCCGTCCCCGGCTCAGGTCCAAATAACCAGCCCGAGAGCCGGGGTTTATCTTCCAACTCGCGATCCTCCCCCAGTGCTCGGGGCCTGGAGAGCAGAGTGAGCCGCGCCCCGCGCGTTGCACAGGCATGCCAAGGCCCGCGGCAGACAAAGTCCGCCAGTGCACGAGTCGGCTTGTGTGATCGGAAAACTTGACTGCTCCCAACACTGGCTTCATGGCGGTCGATTGCGCGGAGCAATCGCAGGCCGGTGTCCGGCCGACCAAACGCAGATCAAACGCATCGGTTTGCGGCAACAAGGACAGGGCGGCGGCGGATGAACTGGCTCCGGTGCCGGAGTTGGTCCGAGCCCTTGGGGTGCCGGCGAGGAAGGATTCCAGGTTTGCTGTTCTTGCGGCGTGAGCAGCGGTGCTTGTTTAAGAAGAGCGCGCACGCGGGCGTAACCCGGCGGGAGGATATACGCAAGAAAGCGGCTCATGAACTCCAAAGGCTCCAGCTTGAGAGAAGTGAACTTTCGGGCTTTGCTCTGGCGGTAGGTCCACAACGTCTGCCGCTCCAACCGCCGCGCGTCCCCCACTTTCCTCCCGGACCGGGCAGCAGAATCCCACTTCACGTTGAGTTGGAAGCGGTCTTCGAGAACAACGGCAGGACAATTTGCCGTCCGAGAAAACGGATGTTGGTCGATCACTCCGGACCAGCAGCCGTGTCTTGCGGATGATTCGGCGGCGACTTCAACAAATAAACCCCCACGTTGATTAAGATCAACACAGCCGCCAATTGTAACCCGAGCCGAAGGAAGTCCACTCGGTATCGGACGTCCGAAGCATTTTCCTCGACTTCGACTTCGCTAGTCGGCGGATTCCAGAGAGGAAGATAGCCGACGGAGGAAGACTTGGTCTCACCAGTCGGCCCGACAGTATAGGACAGTTGCCATGGTGGAAAGAGCGCCAAGGCAACTAGCACACTTATCCCGACTCCTCGAACCAGGTGTTGTTTCCCATTCATTAAATCGGCCTTCAATTACAGATTCGGGATCGGAAGGAATGATATCGAGGCAAAAGAGTTGATCCCGAGTATTCAAAATCCCGGGGCTTTAGCGGACCATAATCGCGGGATACCAGGGTAACTTTCTTCCAAGCGGCTTGGTCAATCAAAAGCACTCCATCGCACTCGCTTATGGCAGCACCTTGAACGAGTTCATGAACCGCTCAGCGTCGGGAGAATCAATACCCTTTGAGCCTGCGATGATCAACAGGCTGTAAAGCCGCTTATTGACCAAATAGATTCGCTGGAGAACGGTATGGCCGTCGGCGATCAAGAACCTCAATTCCCGTCCAGGATAGCCCTGCAATGTGATCTGCTTCTCACCCAGGAGTTGTCCTCTTAAATCGACTCTGGCTTGTTCTCTTAGAGCATCAAAGATTTTGTTGGTATCGGCCTGGAACCCAGAGCGATCAGGCTGGTCAGCATAGGCGACAGACAAGCCGCTGAAATTGCTCATGGCAGAAACAATCGTATATTTTTTAGCCTCGAAACCGGTTGTCGTTTTTGGAATCTGCTCAACGGCGGGACCCGGCAGCAAGATAGAGAACCTCCCTCCGGGCGGAGAAAACGCCCGCCAGTGATCCACCGGTTTGGCACATCCCGCAGTCAGAGCGAGAACGGAAAATATCCCACACACCACAAGTCGGCACGAGATCGCAAAACGTTGGTTCATGATTCAGTAAGACAGAGGGCTCAGCTTCGGTGCCATCAATTCAAATATACCTTACGGCTGTATCTTCCACTTTTCAGCGTTCTTAGCGCAATATTCAGCAAGGCTCTCTTCCAAGAGTTGCGCAGGAGTCTTTCCAGTGGCGGTGACGGCGACTTCAAGCCATTTGTACATTTCAGGAGAAAGACGAACCGTGATCTCTGAATTCTTCTGAGCTCGACTCGAGTGCGAACCCGTATGGTTGGATTTAGGTCTGGTTGCAGGTTCGCTACTCCAAATGCGTGAAAAATAACTACGCAGCCTTCGATCGGCAGCAATCCGCTTTTCGAGTTCCACCGCAGCGTTCAATAAGTTTTCGACTTTCATTTGCGAAGTCTCTGTGCATTTCGGAGAAGAGACCTAGAAAAAAGTTAGCAAAATTTTAAGAAAACTCAAACTTTTATCTTCATACAACCGTGCCTCGACATCCAATATTACCGAATCTTGTGGAATCATTCTGTAATACTTCAGCGTGACTGGTGGGACGAAGGATCAGCCCCAACGAGATCTGGCGGGCGGGGAGTAAGAACTGATCTCGCTTGTTCGATACCGAGCGAAATGATTGAATTTTAGAGCCCGCTGAGCGGCGTCGCCGCTAGTCTTCACAACTTCCAAAGTTGTTTTTGAAGTTTCAACGCTATGCACGACCGAGACAACGACGTAACGCATCCCGCCGTAATCGACGTGCTCGCCCACCTTGGGGACTAGGTTTAAATTGACTACAGTTTCCGGGCCTTCAGGCAATCTCACATATACTTTCATAGAGCATCTTTACGTCGAACGATCGGGACTAGGGCGAACGCGGCGATTTTCGGTCGCCTTTGTCCGAAGCACCTGCTTTCAGGGCAAGGAGTATCTTGGCCATTTGATGCGCGACGATGAGCAACCCGCCCATCAAGACCAGACCCACGCCAGCCATGACACCGTTCTGTTTCAAAATCATCAGATCCTGCCTGATCTCTTTGCCGTCAGTGGAAGCCCCGGAAAAAGCCAAGCAATAGATTGTCATCATGGCACCGCAAACTATGCAGATTCCACTGGACACGGAAAAATCGACGGAGAGCTTCTTCAGCGCATGCCCCTTGACCGGTCGCGCCTCTTCATGAACAGGAGCCCGTTGCTCTCGCGGATAAACCATCGACGGCACGTACTCGTCCGCGACTAAGGGCGTTGGGTTCTTTGGCCTGATTGGCGCCGAGGGAATCGGCTCCAAAGGGGCACTTTTAGGGGCGAGTGTCTTCGGCGCGGAGATTTTTAAGGTCAACTCTGAGAGAGGCTGCCACTTGTCCATCTCCTCGAATCTGGCGAAAGGTGTTTGCGAGCTAATCTTGCGCGCAGCCCAAAGATCGTAAATTTGCCCAATGGTAAAAGGCCCATCGACCTGCCCGTTCACCCTGAGATAGTAAATTCCGTCGTTCATTCGGCGTCTCCGCAGGCTCGTTCAGACCGGCACAGTAACGCTCTTACCTGGCGTTGAACTCGGTGATAAGGGATTGGGCTCCGAATCACTCGGCCTAGCATTAGGAGCTTCAGGGTTTTCATAGAAGGCAAGATCGCTTGTACTCCTCTTTTCAATTTTCGCAAGCTCAAACCTGTGTCGCGCGTGAAGAGATTCTGAAAATAACCCATTGTCACTTGCAGGCCGATTGAGTTCGTATAGCTTAATTGATGTTACAAACAGTCCCTCAGGTAGGTGGCGGGGCTGCGTGAATACGAAGATACTATGAAATTGAACTTACAGGCCCAAGAGCTTCCATCGCTCATTCTACCTTTTTTTCTAGCGGTAGTTATCACGCTGTCCACGTCCGGTTGCGGCCGGAGTGAACCTATCGACGCCGGCGTCGCCTCCGCTCAGGAACTCGAAAAACTTCGCGAGGAAAACAAAGAAGTTCAGAAGTTTCGGAATGAAAACCAGGAGCTGCCGCGGCTTCGAAAAGAAAACGAGGAAGCCCAGAGACTTCGTGGTCAACTTCAGGAATTGGCCCGATTGCGCAAGGAAAACGACGACCTCCGAAGCCAGATCGCCCAATTTCAGCAGACGAATCGGCAAGTCCTGCCATCCAAACTCAGACCGACTCAGCCCTAGGCTGGACACCACACGCTCAAGGAAAGGCATGGAGTATTTGGTCCACCTCTCTGCCTTTGCAAATTCGAAGTTGCTTTCAAGTTGAGAGCAACTTGGAATTTCCAATTCGACGCTTATGACAGTTTGACTTGCAGTGAAGCTTCTCGCGCGCTTCCACTTTTCGGTGCTCCTTCGCTTCACACTCATCCTGGGAAACTGGCTGAAGCGGCGACGACGAACTTTTTAAGGTGAGAATTACTGAAAAAGAGGAGTTGAAGTCGCGGGCGCGAAACCTAAGATGCGGGTTGTCAATTTGGTCTGATATCAGTCAACTCAACGCCCTATCGTTATGAAGACTATGAAATTCAATCGTTGCCATGGATCCCGCGCAATCGGGTTTACATTAATTGAACTGCTCGTGGTGATTGCCATCATCGCGATTTTAGCGGGAATGCTGCTGCCAGCTTTGGCCAAGGCCAAGACCAAGGCACAAGGTATTGCCTGCATGAGCAACAACAAACAGCTTGTGCTCGCTTGGCACCTGTATGCGGGTGACTTTGAGGAACGTGTGGCGAACAATTTTACCATTCCCGACACGCTGGATGCCATTAACACGAAGAAGTTTAATAACTGGGTCAACAATGTTATGACTTGGAGCACGTCAGGGATTGAGGGGCAAAGCGTCACCAACGTTGAGTGGGTGAAGAATGGGGTGCTCGCCCCCTACACGACGGCGGCGCTCGGTATTTACAAATGTCCCGCGGATAACTTTCTCAGCCCGGAACAAAAGAATAAAGGCTGGAAGCAGCGTCTGCGCAGCAACTCCATGAATGCAATGTTTGGACGCTCCGATAACCTCGCGACCTCAGCGCGAGGGGCGAGCTGGGCTTTTGGGGGTGCGTACCGACAATTCCTCAAGACAGGCGATGTTGTCGAACCGTCGAAGACGTGGCTGACGCTCGACGAGCACCCCGATACAGCGAACGACGCTTTTTTTATTACCGATCCAGCCGTGAATAACTGGCAAGACATTCCTGGCTCATATCACAACGGGGCTTGCGGATTCTCGTTTGCCGATGGACATGCAGAAGTGAAAAAGTGGCTCAGTGCGGCATCCAGGTACCCCGTGAAATTCACGGGAGCCGCGACCAAACCTTTCGATGCGGCGGGGAAAGCGGATATGCAGTGGTACAAGGAGAGGATTCAATTAATTCCCTTTCGGTAAGCAATCGCGGAAGTCACTTCTCAAGTCTATTTTTGCGCAGCCCGCGCACGGGGTGATAGCGGTTCACTGCTGGATCAAGAAGCACCGCAGTCTCGCCATCTGACCAGCGAATCTCCACGCTGTCCACCTGGCGGTTTGTTCCCAGACCGAAGTGGACGGTATTCGCGTGCTGTGATCGGTAAGAATCTCCGTTCACAATTTGCCGAACACTAATGTGGTCGCGGTATCGAATCGTTAACCGCGCACCGACCGGGGACCTTCCATCGCCTTCTTCGCGGAGGCGGAAGCCGATCCAGTTGCCGGAGCCGTTCAATGTGTTTTTATAAACGCGCAATGTTTGCTTCCCTTCTGGCCACGCCTCGAAACTCGTGACGAGCAGATCGATTTGCCCGTTGCCGTCGAGGTCGTCGGAAACGACGTTCCGCGAATCCTGCTCCATTCCGACGCCGAAAAGGTGGCCGATCTCGATAAAAGACGCGCCACGTTGGTTCAGGTAAAGGCGGTTCTTCTCGTAGCCACCGTAAGATTGTCCGCGTCCACGCGTCCGGCTGAACTTAGCCTGAAAATAGAGGTACGCCGCCGAGTCCTCTTTCGATGTGCCCACGTAGGCGTCGTGAAGCCAGTACTCGGCTTCGTAGTCACGGACTGACTGTCTGCTCTCGAGGCCATTGCCGATGTAAACATCGGGGAAGCCATCGTTATCGAGATCAAACGCAGTGCATCCCCACGCCCACCCGGACCGTGAAATGGAATCGCTGAAGGTCGTTGATTCGAACCCCCCGCTCGAGCGCCCCAAGTACAACCGATTACCTCGAGTCATGCGCGACCGCATTGCATGGTCCTCGGTCACGTCAGAACGCCAGAGAGCGAGATGTTCCAATCGGTTCACCGTTGGTGAGGTCATTCCAATCATGAGCACGTCAAGCCGGCCGTCGGCGTTGAAGTCAGCGAGGGCGTGACCCATGCCGAAACCGTGCGGCTCGGAAATCCATCTGCGAGTCACATCATTGAAGTGGCCCCGTCCGTCATTCTGGTAAATATCAACACCCGCGAAATCACTCACGACCACGAGGTCGAGGTTACCGTCACCATCAAGATCCACCCACGAGCTACTGTAAGATCGACGCCCCCGCTTTCGCCCGAAACCGGCGGCGTCAGTCGCATCGGTGAAATTCCCCCGACCATCATTCAGCAGCAGGTACGCCGGATGGCCGTCATTGGCGTCGTAATATGGCGTTGGCATCGCTCCGTCTTTGTAAGGAACCTTGTATTGGCCGAGAAAAAGATCGAGGTCGCCATCGTGGTCAATATCGCCGCAGGTCAACACCATGGGATATTGCAAATCCGCCGTTGCTGGCCACACCATTCGTTCGGGTTCGACGAACGTCCCTTTCTTCGAACCCCGGAATAGGATCAATCCTTCGTGCCTCAGGCATAGAAAATCCGCCGAGCCATCGCCATCAAAGTCCGCGATCAGCGCGGTGGAAATCAGCCCGGGGGAGTGCTGACACAAAGGCTCGGGTTCGTAGTGATCTGGGCCGCGGCGGCGGAAGACTAGATTTTTTCCAGCGAGGATAATCTCCGACATGTCATCCCCATCGAGATCGTAGAGAATGAGTGGATCTATCGAGTAAGAGTTCTCCGGTGGCGCGACCTGTTCCAAGAGAATAGAGCGGAACGCCGGATCAGCTCGGCGCGTCATAAAAGTGATATGGCGCGCATCGATCCTTTTCACCGGTGTTGGCTCATCGCTAGAATTCTTAGCCGCCCAATCCACCAAGAGATCACCCTCCAGAACGGCCCTTTCTGAGCTGAGGGAGTTTGTCAAATGGCCAGAAAAATAGAACCGGCTTTGTCGGGGCTTTCCAGCTTTGTCGGTGTCGAAAGCATTGTGACGAAACTCGGTTTGCGCGAGCTTCCATCCGTCCCGTTCGATCTTCTCGATAAAGCGGTACCACTCTTCCGGTGACAGTGCGACACCAGGTCCGGCGGGCTCTCTCAGCTCAATTCCGTGCGGCAGAGTCTGCGGTGGAGTCCATTTCGGCAGCACGATCTCAGCAACCGGGAAGGAAGCGATAACACTGAGTTTATTCGACGCGGTGTTGAGCGAATCCCAAAGCCCTTCAAAAGTCCGGCCGCATTCTTGAGCGAGGATTTCCTTAACCCAAACGGTTTCTGAAACCTTCTGCTCGTTGGCTTCGATTTGCGCCACTTGCGCTGCGAGCTCCGGGCTAATCCTGCCGCCAGAGTGTGTGGAAGGGATGGAGCTGCTAGATACGTCTCGACTACGGTTCAGCCAAAGTCCCAAGCCGACCGACGCGGCGGTAAAAAGGCTGACAGAGATTAATATTTTCGAAAAAGCGCTCACAGAAAGCGACGGTTGATCATGCCGGAGATTGTCTGCAAAACCAGACAAACGTCTAAACGTCTTGATAGAACCGAGTCCTCCGTCAGTCAAAAGGGTTGTGGCCAGCGCCGAGATGATGGGCGATCCGCGAATGAGGGCGACCGAGGCGCACGGGGACTCTCATTTTGGGCGTCGGATTCTGAGCAGCAATTCTCTCCATGAACCTGACCTGGGAGCGCTGGCGTCTCGCCGGCGTGTTCCTAATTGCGCCACAGCAACTCGCCGGCGAGACGCCGGCGCTCCCAGGTTCATGGTCCCGATGCGGGTCCAATGTCGGAGGTGGAGGCTGCCCATGAACCTGGGTGGGGTGAGAGTCCGCTCGAACCCTGACCTTTTCTGGCGATCGAGCATGTCAGGGCTCGACGGCTTCCGGCTCGGAGACTACAGCTCGGAGAGAGTCTCGCCCCACCGTTCAAGGGCCCAATGCGCGCACAAAGTTCGGGGTGGTCTCATTATGGCCCAGGGCACCTTCCGTTCGCCGTATGTAGTCCCGGCTTTAGCCGGTTTTCACGGGGCGACCGGCTCAAGCCGGGACTACATACCTCCCAAACTGAGAATTGCTGGAAACCCGTTGTGAAACCCTTGCGCTCCGGCTTGGATTCGTGTCCATTGACTCCCGTTTGCAGTCCAAACAATCGAGGGCTGTGGACCTCTTAACACATGAGCGAACCGAACAGCGAAACTACATCTGAGAAAAACGTAACATCCACCGACTGGCTCGACGGCGCTCCCCTGAAAGTGGACGGGCCGTTGCACCGGCGGATGGACCACAGCTTTTTGCAGTATGCCTCTTACGTCATTCGTGACCGCGCGATTCCGAATCTTGCTGACGGCTTGAAGCCAGTGCAGCGTCGGATTCTTTGGTCTTTGCATGAGAAAGATGACGGGCGATTGATCAAGGTCGCCACCATTTCAGGCCATTGCGCCCAGTATCATCCTCATGGCGAAGCCGCGATCGGCGATGCGCTCGTGGTCCTCACCAACAAGCGTTATTTGATCGAAGGACAAGGGAACTACGGGAACATTTACACGGGCGACCCAGCAGCGGCGCCGCGCTATATCGAATGCCGTCTGACTGAACTGGCGCGCAACGAGATTTTTAACGATGAGTTAACCGAGTTCATACCCAGCTACGATGGCCGAAACCAGGAGCCTGTGACGCTCCCAGCCAAGCTGCCAGTGCTCTTGATGTTGGGAACGGAAGGCATCGCGGTCGGCATGTCGTGCAAGATATTGCCGCATAATTTTCCAGAGCTGCTCGAAGCCCAGATCGCGATCCTGAAGAAGCAACCGTTCAAGTGCCTTCCCGATTTTCAAACCGGCGGTCTCATGGACGCCCGGGAATATGCCGATGGCAAAGGCAGCATCAAGGTGCGAGCCAGGATCAAAGTTAAGGACGAGTCCACGCTGGTGATCAAAGAGATTCCGCCTACGACCACGACGGACTCGCTGATGGGCTCGATTGAAGACGCGGCCCGCAAGGGGAAGCTCAAGGTCCGGAGCATCAACGATTTTACTTCGGAAGACGTCGAGATTGAGATCAAAATCCCGCAGGGCGTGGACGCAGAGCAGTTGGTGAATGCGCTTTACGCGTTCACCGATTGCGAGACGACCATCAGCAGTCGGATCATCGTGATCAAGGAGAACCGGCCGGTGGAGTTGACCGTCTCTGAAGTGCTGCACGAGAACACCGCCAAGTTGGTCAAGGACCTCAAACGCGAGCTGGACCTCAAAGAGCAAAAGCTCCAGGACGAACTCCATTCCAAAACGTTGGTCCGGATTTTCGTTGAGAACCGCATCTACAAACAGATCGAGCAATCCAAAACGAACGAGGCCGTATGCGCCGCCGTGCATGAAGGGTTCAAGCCTTACCGCAGCGAGATGTTCCGCGACCTGATCGACGCTGATGTGGAAATGCTACTGGGCGTTCGGATCCGGCGCATTTCGTTGTTTGACATCAACAAACACCGCGAGGAGATGGACAAGGTGAAGGCGGAACTGGACGAAACGCGCAAGCATCTGAAGAACGTCACGAAATATGCCATATCTCATCTGGAAGCGTTGCTGGCAAAATACGGACCGCTCTATCCGCGCCTGACGAAGTCGAGCCGCTACGATGAAGTCGAGGCGCGCGAGGTCGCGTTCAAAGCCTTCAAAGTGGCCTACGATCGGGAATCGGGCTACGTCGGCTATAAAGTATCCGGCGATGAGTTCAAAGTGGACTGCACGAAGTTCGACAAGCTGCTTCTCGTGTTTAAGGACGGCCATTACAAAGTCAT
This sequence comes from Akkermansia muciniphila, assembly GCA_945861765.1. Taxonomy (GTDB): domain Bacteria; phylum Verrucomicrobiota; class Verrucomicrobiia; order Limisphaerales; family SIBE01; genus SIBE01. Next base: position 18,174 of record CAMAWP010000049.1, read on the forward strand.
CGAACTGCCGGAAAAATTGTTTATTGGCCCGGACGTGTTTCATTGCGCGATTCCCGAGCGTGACCGGGTCTTTACGCTGGCTTACACCAATCGCGAGGCGACCTATTTGAAACGGTTCACTTTCGGCGGGACGATTCTGGACAAGGTCTATCACTGCATCCCGCCGAAATCGAAGATCTTGTTCTTCGAGCCGGACACGCCAGCCGGACTTTACATCAAGTACAAGTCCGCGCCGTATCAAAAGATCAACCAACAAACGTGCAACCCCACCGAGGTGGAAGTCAAAGGGGCTAAGACACGCGGACGCCAGATTTCAATCAAGGACGTTTCATCGGTTAATAGCAAACCGCCACGGGGCTGGGATCCGGAGGCACCCACCACCAAGCTCCAGTTTGTTTAGAGCCTGTTTTAAAAATCGTAGCAGCCGAGGTAACGAGGCTCTGATCTGACGGAAGGACGCGAAAGGTTCAAGAAACTTGAGCCTCGTTACATCGGCTGCTACGAATGAATTGGATTTCCAAACAGGCTCTTAGACTGTCGATTTGCGACCGACAATGGCGTGCAACTGCGCCGAGCTTGGCTATTGGATCGGAGTGTCATTCTGGGATGGCACGGATGAGTGCGCGAGAAAATTGACCGTCAGAGTGACGCCGCGAAGCAACGGGCCAACAATCCCGGTCAGAAAATCAGAATGTGTGTTGCGGACGGAGGCTTGTCATGGCAGAACTAAGCCCCAATGACCCAGCCGTTGCAGACTCTGCTGAAGGATGACCGCTCAGGTTTCCGCCTGCAACGCGTCCCAGGTCTCCAGGTAGAGCTGTTGCACCGCCGGACAAACAGCCAGGTCGCGCGGCAAACTCTTGCTCTTCATCAACTCGATCACGTCGGCTTTGTCCTTCAACCGTTTCATTGGAGTATTGGCCCAGCTATCCAATTTGAGCGAGATCAGATCTTCCAGCGAGACGATCCGAGGGGTCTCCGAGACGACCTTGGGCTCGGGAAAGGGAACTTTGCAGCCGCGCTTCAAGACCCTGCCCGCCGGGAGCAAATCGATCAGCACGCCGTTGCGCGAGTCCTTGACTCTGTTCTCAATGCCCGGCAATCGAACAAACGGGCCGGTGATGTCCGCGGTCAAATGCTCCAAGGCATCGAGAATGTCCGGCACCACGATGTCCACGTCCAACGTCACCCGAGGGTACCCGTGTTCTTGCACAGCGAGCCCACCCACAATCAGATGGGGAATGTCCCAGTACGCGAGCGTCTCCGCGGCCAGTCGCGCGGTTTCCGCCAAGCCAGCCGTGCCGGTGTGCTCCCGCAAAACGTAAGCGTCATGGTTCGTCATGGTCTCAATCTAGGCGGAGAGTTTATCAGCGTCGTCTGGCAAACGAACTCCGAACGGTCTCCATCCGCCAAACAAACTAAGCTCACGTCGCGCGTTTGTCGCGGAATTTCTCGCCGCTGCGCTCAGCAGAGTCAACGTCGCCGTGTGAGAATTTCCCAAAGCACTTCAGATCGGAATGCTCTGATTCTCGACCCTCAAACCAAACCAACCAAATGCCACGCAAACTCAGCACGATAGCTCCCGACTGGTGGGATTACACAACGCTCGACTCCGAAATCATTGACGCGGCAGCTCGCCTGACGCCCGAGAAGTTGTTCAAGCTCTCTCGCTCCGGTTTCAAAGTGGTGTTTTACGACACTCTCGAAGATTTCTATCTGGCGGAAGCGCTTGAATACATCGATGCCTGGCGTCAAAGCACGGATGACAATCCCGTCGGCATTTGCGGTCCCATTGGCCCGACCGAACAACTGCCTCTCGTCGCGCGCATCGTCAACGCGCTCGACCTCAACTTGCACTCCGCTCATTTCTGGGGCATGGATGAGTGGTTTCTGGATGGCGCCGAGGTTCCGGTCAAACACCCGCTGTCGTTCGAGCGAGCCGACCGGGATTTGTGCTTCAACCGCATTCGCAAAGAGCTTCGAATGCCTGATGCGAACCTGCACTTTCCGAAGGCGAACACCGCGGCGTATCGCAGCGCTTGGGACGGCGTTCGTTGCGCGGTCATGCAAGGCGGACAGGGTGACGTGAAGCATTGGGCATTCAACGACCCGCTCCCTCGCAAAGGCAGGTACAAAAATGCCCCGCCGCCAGCCGCCGACTACCGGAGGCTCGCCACACGCGTCGTGGAGTTGCACCCGCTCACCATCGCTCAGAATGCCCGCACCTCGGGAGGCGGCAACATCTCTATCGTCCCGACCCGGGCAATCAGCGTTGGGCCGGTCGAGACTTGGCAGTCCGAGAAAGTTTCGATCTGGCATTCAGGCAATCACGACAACCCTTTTGGACAACGGCTCACGGCCTTCATGATTTCAAACCGCATCGTTGACACCGCTGTCCCGATGTCGCTACTGGCGGATCACCCGAACGTCCAGTTTAATTATTACCGTGGGGGTCTTGGCTCCTGTGCGGTCGAGATGCACTGACCGCGATGAACTCACTGAAGCTCCGGCTCTCGTTCATGATGTTCCTCCAGTATTTCATCTGGGGCTCATGGTATGTGACGATGGGCACTTACTTGCTCCAGACGCGGAAATTCGAAGGAGGCCAGGTCGGTTCGGCCTATGGTGTCTTTGCCATTGCGGCAATGATTTCGCCGTTCTTCGTCGGGATGATTGCAGATCGGTTTTTCGCCACGGAACGGATCATGGTCGTCCTCCACCTGACAGGAGGAGTCCTGGTTTGGCTTGCGGCCGAGCAGACGCACTTCGAGCCGTTCTTCTGGCTCTTGCTGGCTTTTCAACTGTGCTACGTGCCAACCCTCGCGCTGACTAATTCCCTTTCCTTTCATCACCTCGCCGAGGTCGCTCGCGACTTTCCGCGGATCAAAATCTGGGGCTCATTTGGGTGGATTGTGGCGGGATGCCTGATTAGTTACTTGCTCAAAGCCGAAGACAAAGCAATCCAGTTCAAGATCGCGTCTCTCTCATCTTTCGCGATGGCGTTTTACTCCCTGACACTGCCTCATACCCCGCCTAAAAACCGGGGCGCGCGCGTCACCGTCCGGGATGTTCTTGGGCTCGACGCCTTAAAGCTTCTGAAAAGTTTTCCCTTCTCGGTGTTTCTCGTCTGTTCATTCCTCAATTGTATTCCGCTGAATTTCTATTATGTCCTGGCGAACTCCTACTTCAATGAATCCGGGATGGCGCACGCCGGCACCAAGATGACTCTGGGCCAGGTTTCGGACATGGTTTTTCTGGCGTTGATGCCCTTTTTCCTTGGCCGCTACGGGATCAAGCGAATGCTGCTTATCGGCATGGCGGCGTGGGTGACACGCTATTTTCTCCTGGCCTACGGCAATAACGGACCGCTGGTCTGGATGTTTTATGGCGCGATCTTGGTTCACGGAATTTGTTACGATTTCTTTTTTGTGACCGGCCACATGTATGTGGATCAGCAAGCCAATGAAAAAATTCGCGGCGCGGCTCAAGGCTTGATCGCGTTCGTCACCTTCGGGCTCGGCACCTACGTCGGCGCCCGCCTCGCTGGCGAAACACTGCAACGTTACTCTGTCACAGCCGTTACCGGCGCCGTGACGCACGACTGGAAACCAATCTGGATTCTTCCCGCAATTGGCGCGGGTGCTGTGATGCTCGTGTTTGCGCTTATGTTCCGGGATGACGGCACCGGTCGCCCCGTCAAGGCTGCCGCGATCGAAGCCCCGGGGAGCGGCTCCGGTCACGAGTGAATAACTTTGAATTGCGATGAACGGTGAAGGCAAAATCTCAGTTTCACAAAGGGGACCCGCTCCCCGTCGGCAAAGACTCGCTCTTCCCGAGTGCCCATGACCCATAACACCCAGCTTCTCGTTTACACGTTTGTCGGCATCGGGTTGCTGGTAGCGCTCATCGTCCGTTGGAAGATGAACTCGTTCATCGCTCTGGTCATCGCGGGTCTCTTTGTCGGCCTCTGTTCCGGGATGAAACCGAGTGAGATTGGCAAGGCCTTCCAAGAAGGCGTCGGCGGTGTGCTCGGGTCCATCGCGATGATCATTGGCCTCGGCGCTGTGCTCGGTAAAATGCTGGCCGAATCCGGCGGAGCGCAGCAGATCACGCACACGTTCGTCCGCGTGTTCGGCACCAAGCGAATCCACTGGGCGATAGCCATCATCGCATTTATCGTTGGGCTGCCAGTGTTCTTTGCCGTCGGCTTTGTGCTCCTCGTCCCGATTGTTTATGCGCTCGTCCGCGAATCACGCAAACCCCTTCTGCTGGCCGGTCTGCCGCTGGCCACGGGACTTGCGATGGCTCACTCGCTCGTGCCGCCGCACCCCGGTGTCATGGCTGCCATCGGCGTGCTGAATGGCGACGTCGGCAAAACAATTCTTTGGTCCATTCTCATTGCGTTGCCTATCACGTTGATGATCGGTCCGCTGGCCGGGAAGCTCGCCAGTCGGATCCTGGTTGAGCCCGGCGGAAAAATTGCGGAACAGTTTGGTCGCCCCACCGAATACCCGAATCCGCCGAGCTTTGGCCTGACCCTCTTCACGATTCTACTGCCCGTGCTGCTCATGCTGCTCACGACCGGAGCCGAACTTGCATTCTCGCCCGACTCGCCGCTGCGGAGATGGAGCGTGTTCATCGGACATCCAGTGACTGCGCTCACAGTCGCCGTGCTGTTTTCGTTCTATTCCTTCGGCGTGTCGCGCGGCTTTAATCGCCACCAAATTCTCAAGTTCAGCGAAGAGTGCCTGGGGGCGGTGGCCTCCCCGCTGCTGATCGTTGGGGCGGGCGGAGGCTTTGGAAAAATTCTCAATGCCAGCGGCGTCGGCACCGCAATCAGCGAACTCACAACCGGGCTGCCCATTTCCACGCTGATGCTGGCTTGGTTGATTGCCGCAGCCATTCGCATTGCCGTCGGTTCAGCAACTGTGGCCATCACCGCCGCGGCGGGCTTGATCCTGCCCATCGTTGCCAATCAGCCTGGAACGAACCTCGAACTTCTGGTCATCGCCCTTGGAGCAGGATCGATGATGTTGTCGCACGTCAACGATGGCGGCTTCTGGATCGTGAAAGAATACTTCAACCTAACCGTGACGCAGACATTCAAGACGTGGAGCATGATCACGACGGCGGGTTCGATTTTGGGGTTGATTGGGGTTCTGATTCTGGAGGCGGTGATGTGAACATTGTGAAACCGGTGCGAATCCTTTCCGGTGGAGCGAGACTCCGTCGAGCCCTGATGCATTTGAGCCAAACATCCAGGGCTCGACGGAGTCTCGCCCCACCAAGTTCCCGAATCCAAAGTGCGGGGATTGAATTATGTTTGACGTCTTAATCAAGAACGGCCTCGTCATCGACGGCACGAAATCCGCCCGGCGTCGCGATGACATTGGCATCACGGCAGACCGCGTCACACAGATTGGTGAGCTGCGCGGAGCCGAAGCGCGCCGCACAATCGACGCGACCGACAGGATCGTCGCGCCCGGCTTCGTTGATGTTCACACTCACTCGGACGCATGGCTTCTCAAGACCCCGCACTTCATTTCGAAAACCACTCAAGGTTTCACAACCGAAGTGATCATGGCCGACGGCATCTCCTACGCGCCAGTCAACCGCCACACGGCTCATGAATGGATACATTATCTCCGCGCGCTCGATGCGCTTCGTTTCGAGGATTACCGCGGTTGGGAAAGCCTCGCCGATTATCTAGCGCTCCTCGACCGCCGCACCGCGCAGAACGTTGCCACACAAATTCCCTATGCTAACGTGCGTTCGATGGCCTGCGGCTTCGGTCGATGCGTTCCCGACGATTTTCAGATGCGCTCCATCTTGGTCGAAATCGAGCGTGGCATGGCGGCTGGGGCGGTGGGCATCTCGACCGGCATGGATTACATCGCTGAGTGTTTTGCCACGACGGATGAGTTGGTCGAAGCCTGCGCTCCCTTGCGCGCCGCGCAGGGCATCTACGTCACACACGTTCGCTATAAGAAAGGCACACTCAACGGAGTAAAGGAAGCTGTCGAGATCGGTCGCCGCGCAGGCATTCCAGTCCACATTTCACATCTCAAAGGGAGCACGCATCAGGAGTGCGAAGCAATCATTCGCTACATCGATACTGTCGCCGTAAATGAAGTCGATTTCAGCTTCGACGTTTATCCCTATTTCCCTGGCTCGACGATGTTGAATTACTTGTTGCCTTACGAGATCTGGGAGGAGGGTCCGCTCGCGGTGCAGACGAAACTCAGCGATCCTTGGATTCGCGCGAAATTCGCCGATAGCCTTGCCTTCAGAGATCTCAGTGCCATTCGCATCGCGTGGCTACCTGGGCGTGAAAACGCCGTTCATCTTGGTGAAACATTATCCGATTACACTAAAGCCACGGGTCGCCCGCCCGCCGAGGCGCTGGCTGACCTGCTCATCGAAGAGAACCTTGCCGTCCTCCTCGTTCTAGGAGGCGGCGATGACACCTTGGTTGAACCGTTTCTGGTTCACCCCAAATACATGATGGGCACCGATGGCATCTTCCACGAGCACAGCGTCATTCATCCGCGGCAATACGGCTCTGCGCCTCGCTTGCTCGGCTCCTGTGTACGCGACCGAAAACTTTTCACGCTGGAAGACGCCGTTCACAAGCTGACCGAGGCTCCGGCGCTCCGCTTCGGCTTGAGCGGACGTGGTGTCTTGCGCGAAGGCCATTTTGCCGACGTCGTTGTGTTCGACGCCGCGACTATCGCGGATCGGGCTACTTTCCAAGCGCCGCACCAGTTCTCTATTGGCGTCGAGCACGTCCTGGTCAATGGGACGTGCATCATCCGCGATGGCCAACCGATTGAGGCACTCGCGCACCCGTTCCCAGGGCGCGTGATCGAGTTCCACCGGTAAAGTCTCGGGCCCAGAAGGCGACGCAACTCAATCGGCATCGGACCCTGACGGTTCAAGCAAGCGACGTGGCAAATCGCGCGCGCCATGGATCACCCGCCACGCTTCGAGACTTGTTTCATCAAACCGGTAAAAGACCAGGTGCCGATGGAAGGGGCGCTCCACCGCCAGAGAATGAACGCCCCGCAATTCCGGCTGTGGGAACCGCCGCACACGACCCAAGTCCGGTTGCCGGGCGAGCTTTCTCCAATGTGCGGTCAATGGCGGCCAGATAGTGCCGCGCCACGTCCCAGCCCGCTTTTCGGTCATACCACCGAAATTGCCGGTCGAAATCCTCGATGAACTGCTCCGCCTTGCGGAGCTGTCGGCTCATTCGCGGTTCTTCTCGCGGAGAACTTGTTGCGCCACGGCTTCGAGATCCTGGCGCGAATAGGGAGTGAACGGCCCCTTGGCTGCCTTCAACAATTCCGCGGCCAATTCCGGGCTGTCCTCTTCCAAGTCTAAATCCAACGCCCCACTTTCGATCGGGCTCGCTTCCAGAGTCACGCGTCTCTCACCGTCGGTCAGGACGATGGCATCTCCTGGATGCCCCTCAGCAATGAGCTTGTTCATTTGCTCTTTAGCTACGCGAACCGTCAGCGTCTTCATGTCGGCAACGTAGCGGGGCACCAGCGGACAGACAAGCCTTGTTCCGAGCGGCGAGAACAATTTCGACTTTCTCGGGCAAGATGGAATCTGCCTGCTTTAGTCGAAACGTTGAGTCTTTGCTCCTGGGAGATAAGGGCTCGACGGAGTCTCGCCCGGTCCAGAAGGGTTCATGTCCGCGAGTTTGAAAAGAACATTTGTCCCACTCATTCTTGGATGATACTTGTGCATCAGCCGCCTTCTCTCACTCGATTGACGATTCGAGAAATGCGAAGGAATTCATTTCTGCCACAAAGGATCAGTGATCCATCGTGTCGGATAAGTCATCCTTGGATTGGGATTGATGTTCCTTCAAGCGGGATCGATCATCCCACGCGAGGGATCGGTCCTTTCGAACGAAGGATCAATACAGGCTCCTTCGCCAAACGGGTGAGCTTGCAAGCTTTCCGTCCACTCTTTTCTTTGAGTTCTTTGCGCCTTCTGTGGCTAATCAACCGCCGGATTTACGTTCAACCTTAATCCGGCAGTTGGATGGCGGAAAAGAACGAAAAATGCCGAAAGAAAGGAAGTTCTGAATCAGCGTCATTCACCCGGCAGGTGAGGGTACACGTTTGCGCAAAGCCCTCGAATTCTTTCGCTTCTTTTCGTTTCTTTCGGCTGAACTTCTGTTTTTAGGTTCAATTCTCCGCAAGAACTCGCACGCGATAAAATCGGCTCGCTTGCAACTCCCGCTCATCGTCCATCGTCCGAACGCTGCCATCACCTGCAATTCGATTTACTTCTTGCCAGGTCGAAGCGCGCAAAGCCTCGGCGCTCTCCAGCATGTAAGTCGGGCCGCGTTCGGTCCAAACTCGCAGCCACACCAGCCCACGTTCTCGGTCCAATTCGATCTCGACTTTGGGACGTAAGATTTCTTGACCATCGTTGGGCAGCAGAACGCGGCCCGGCTCCACCACCAAACTCGCCAGTTCCAAATCCGACGTAGCTTCCGATGGCGTTGGTCCGTCCACCACCTCGATTGCGCGACTCTGCCTGTTTGTGCCCAGCACCGCCAAGCTGACTTCGAATAATTTCGTCCCATCAGGCGCGTCCACGCCTACGCCTTGGTAAGCGT
>CAMAWP010000050.1 GCA_945861765.1 Akkermansia muciniphila
TGGAGAGCCGCTTGCCTGTCTTTTGCGTGACGAACCAAATCGAAGTTTTCACCAAGTCCACCTGCTGCCACCTTATTCGCGCACAATCGGCCAGCCGTTGGCCGGTGTAGAGTCCCACCAGCACCAGGCCGCGCCACGGGGAATCGGCGCACATTTCCAAAATGCGCCGGACTTCTTCCATCGTGAGCGCTCGCCGCTTGCTTTCGCCGCGCTCCTTCAATCCACTCACTTGCGACGCTACGTTTCTTTCCACCAGTCCTTGCCGGAAAGCAGCGTTGAGGCACGCCCGGACAACGCGCAAGTTGGTGTTGGTACTCGCGACCGAGACTTGCTTGGAGCAAGCTTCTCGAAACCTCAAAACATCGTTGGCCGATAAATGGTCAAGGTCTTTGTCCGTCTTTGCTCCAAGGAAGTCCACGAACCCACGGATGGCCAGTTCGTACCGGGAATGCGTCGAGGCTTCGTTTTCGACTTCCTTGGTTTCGAGCCAGCGTTTGCACCAGTCTCGAATCGTGGAGCTCGGCAGCGACTGGCCGGACGCCAACATGACATCCGCGACGCCGCGAGAGATGACTTCCCGCGCTTTCTCTGGTGTGAGCGTGTCACCATGCAAGACTGCCTTGGCCCAGGTGTTGCAAATCTGCCAGGCTTGCTTCTTGTCTGTCGCCTTGGTGGATCGGAAATGACGTTTGCCGCCTTTTTCGTAGAACGAACAATACCAGTAGGGAGACTTGCCACGGGGGTCTTTGTGTAGGCTTGCCATAACGAGTCATACTATTAGTCATACTGCGCAAGGCTGTCAAGGCTGTTCACAAATGTCGTGTTTCCTAGTAAATACGCATATTTGTGGTTTACAAACGAAGTGTCGGTTCGAGTCCGACCACCGGCACCAATTGTGAACGCTTGGGCTTCATGGATTTAGGTGCGCTGAGGTGGTAACTGTTACCAAAATTGTTACCAATCTGAGGATGCAAGCAATGGACCGCAATTTGCAGCGCGTAGCCACCCAGAACTCAGTAACGTCGTTGGCCGGACTCTGGATATTCTGTGCCCAAGAGAATATCTATGAAGCAACGCTTCCGAATTCTTCAACGGGCTGGCGGGGTGTTTTATCTCCATGATAATCAGACTGGAAAGCGCAAAAGTCTTGAGACAACAGTGAAGTTGGTTGCTCAGCGGCTCTTGCAGGCACAGAACGCCGCGCACGAACAACCGATCCTAAATCTTCAACTCGCCCGGACGTATTTGTCTGCGACAAATCCGGAAATGGTGAAGCGCACTTGGCAGCAGGTTTTTGACGAGATTATCAAAACGAAACGCGACAATACTGCCGACCGATGGATTAGGGCAGCGTCGGACACATCGTTCGACGTGATCAAAAGCCTGCCGCTCTTCGAAACACAGTCCCATCATTTCCTGAAAGTCCTGGAACTCGGCACAGTCTCTACCAACGTCTATCTTCGCCGCGTCCACAATTTTGCGCTGGACATGAGTTGGCTGCTCGCCCCAGTGCTGCCCAAGAAGCAATGGCCGCCGGCGCATTTCACTGACAAGCGTGCGGTCACGTCCGAAGAACACCAACGGATCATCACCCTCGAATGGGACGCTGAACGGAAAGCGTTTTACCAACTCCTCTGGTACTTGGGCGGTTCGCAATCGGACGTGGCCTCCCTTCGTGCCGAAGATATCCAATGGGACGAACGAGTAATCGCGTATGCGCGTCAGAAGACGAGGGGCGTGGCATGCATCCACTTCTCTCGCGAGGTTGCGACCATCCTGGAATCCTTGCCGAGAGCGGGAGTATTATTTTCGCGTATTTCGAAGATGCATGAAAAACATCGCGCCGCTGAATTCAAGCGCCGATGCAGCCGTCTCAAGATCGAGGGAATTACGCTGCATTCCTACCGCTACGCATGGGCGGAACGAGCAATGGCGTGCGGTTATCCTGAACGGTTTGCGATGACGGCGCTGGGGCACAACAGCAAGGCTGTGCATCGGGCCTATTCCAAAAAAGCTCAATTTAAGCTGCCCGCGCTGGAAGACTACGAGGCAGTCCAGCGGAAGATTGTGCCGATGCCGCATCGTCAACAGGCACCTTCTGATTCCGTTGCCGGTGATACTGTGAAATCATCTTAGTCGCTCGATCCAGCCAAGCTTGATCCTTGCCCAGTTCAGCGAGTTGGTGATAACTGAAAAACTTCTCGCCATTAGGCGCCGGATTCCCCAACGGCTTGAGCGCTCGTCCGCGCACCAAAATCGCGATGTCTGATTCTTGTAAACCAAGCGTCCACGCGGCCTCTTGGCGTGTGATTCGGCACGGCTTGTCGCGCAAAGAAAGAAACTGTTGACGTTCGGGATGCATTGGCTCCGGCTTCCTTAGTCGCCACTCGATAAATCGAAAGGGTGCAAGTTTCGTTGGCCACTCACTTGATCTCGCGAAGGGCCAGAACCTCGAAGCGTTGCACTAACTCATCCACGGAGTCGATGAACCAGTAGCGTACTTTCTCGTCCACAATGGAAGCCATTCTCTTGAGGTCCGGTTCATTCACGTCCTCGGGCGAACCGCCGATGCCAATAATATCCAGTTGCACACCGCGACGCTTGAGGTCGCGCGCGACCACCAGAGGGTCGGCGCCGCCGTTGGACTCCCCGTCGGTAAGCAAGATGATCGTGGGATTGACCGGGGAGGGCACGCGCGCCAATTCGTGTCCCGCCAGTTTAAGTCCGTCACCGATATGCGTGCCGCCTGAAATTTCCAATCCGCGCAAGGCCGCCAATAGCGTGGCTTGTCGCTCGCGCACTGGAACCAGAGGACAGTGGACCAGGGCTTCGTCCGAAAAAGCAACCAACCCGACCAGAGTGTCCGGTTCGCGGGCGGCCAGAACTTTACAATAGCGCTTCGATGCCAGGACTGCACCGTTAAGTCGGCTGGGAGAATAATCGGTGAAAGCCATGCTGCCGCTGACATCAATGCAGAGATCGACGGCGCGGTGACCTCGCAATGCCGGGGAACGAGGGTCAACCAATGGGATGTGAAACAATTTCTCTTCAGGGCCCGGTTCCAGCCAATCGAGCACCCAAGAAATGGAATCGCGAATCGTCTTCATGGTGATATGGGTTAATTTCCGTTGCCGAAGAATTTAGTGGTAATGTCCTCCTTCAAGCCGCCGACCAGATCATGGACGACAACGTGAACCATGCTCGAGCGGTCATAAGCAAGGGTGATTTCCAGGCTAGGCTGCTTATGGCTGCGCGGCTTGAACTGAATCTCCTTCTCGGCGACAACGAGGCACTCCTCGAGCAATTGTTTGTCCTCGCCCTGGAGAATCACGACGCGAAAATGCCTTTGGTCGTCGGTGACCGAAGCGAATCGACGCACCGCTTGTCCCGGCATCGGGCCGTTTTTGAACAAGATCGCGCAACAGCGCAACTTGCCACCTGCCTTGTCCTGCACCGCGATGCCAACGGAATGCGGCATCACATCGGCATGGGAGATGGCCGGCGCGGGGATGGCCTGCAATTCTTCATCCACAACGGTCGCACCTTGCGCGGTGGCGAGCTTGATGGCGTGGATAGCGGCGCCTTCCGCCACGCAAAAGTCAGGACTGATGTCGCCGCCCACAACGGTCTTTTCCCCAAAAATCTCATTTAAGAGATCACGAAACGGCAGAATCCGGCTGCTGCCGCCGACCTTGACGACCTGATTGATGTCACTGACGTCCACCTTGGCGGCGGCTAGCGTTTTCAGGATGAGTTCCTTGATCCGCGCCATCATGGGCGCGAGAAGATCGGCGAACTGTTCTCTCGTTATTGTGATCGCCACGACCAGGCCATTGGCCTGTGCGGTCAGGCGCGCTTCCCGCCTGGAAGAGAGTGACTGTTTCACGCGGATGACCTCCTCCTCGGCGCGGAAGAATTCTCCCGGATGCGACTTGGCGGTGAACTCAAGTCCGTGTTGGGATCGGAATTCCTCCTGCAAGAGCCCCATCAGCAATTTGTCCACGTCCTGGCCGCCAAGTTCGTTGCTGCCCTCGCTGGCGAGAACCGTCGCGACCCCGCCCTGATACTGCACCAAGCTCGTATCGGTGCTGCTCCCGCCCTTATCCACGATGAGCGAAAGAGAATCTCCGGGCTTTTGCGCGAGGCCGTGAGCCAAACACGCCGCCGTCGGCTCATTGATAAAGTCATCCACCGTGGTCCCCGCCATCTTTGCCGACTCACACACGCTCTGGCGTTGACGCTCGTTGAAATTCGCCGGCACCGTGACGACGACCCGGCTTCCTGCTTGCGGATCTCCAAAGCGTTCTCGGGCAGATTCGAGGATGTAGCTAAGGACCTGCGCTTGGAGCCATGTCGCCGTGATTTCGATGTCACCTGCTTTGCCGAAAATATGGTCCGTGCCAACGTAGCGCTTGAAGTTGGCGAACACACGCTCAGGTTCAATCTGAGCCATGTTGAGAGCGGCTTGGCCGACGAGGATTTCCTTGCCGCCCAAGCTAACGTAAACCACGGACGGCGTTACCATCGTGCCATCCCGATTCGGGAAGGCGCGCGGGCTGCCAGAACCGTCGATAAAAGCAGCCTTGGTAAAGGAATTGCCTAGATCGACGCCAATGATTCGATTGTTCAGAATGGTGGGTTTCATGATTTGTTTTAATTTAGGGTTGCAGGTTAACCGATGAGGACTCTTCGAAAGCGAACACCTCCACGCGGGCCGATTGAATGACGCGCTGAAAACTGCGCAGACCGAGATTAAAGGTGGCAGAAATGCAGTTGTGTTTGGCGCGTTCAACCGTTGGCGTGCGACCCGTGGCTTGGTGGTGGCGCGGGTCGAACGATTCGCCAACCACGGGGTAAATTAGAATGACATTATGCTCCTCCAAAACAGTCTCGATGCGACGCAACGCCGGGTTGACACCGACCGAAGTGCCGTTGGCGTAACACGCCAATTCCTCGTAAAGTCGGGCCAGTTGGATGTGGTAACCGTCCCGGACCTGGCGCTCGATGACCTCGCTGGAAAGTTTGTCCTGTGTCCGTGCCACGGCTTCCACCTGCATTCGGATCTGTTCGAGCACCCGGCCTTGGTCGTTCACGATTCTTAGTAACTGGGAAACTTGCGGGTCGAGCGGTAAAGCAAGCGGCGGCTCGCTGCGCGGCTTCGACAACTCCGATAGATTGCTTTCGATGCGTTGTGCGGCTTGTTGAATCGTGGCAAGAACTTCGGACTGTCGCGAAATGGCGGGTTCCACCTGCATAACATCCGAGGCCAAGCGCTCATAGCATGATTTGCATCTGTTGGCCTGCTGGATCAGCGCCTGAAGGAAAGTCCTGAAGGCTGCTTCCAGGGAAACGTTCTGCGGAACCTCCACAGGAGGGATCGAGCCCTTCGATTGGCTCAAAGCGCGCGGACTAAACGGAGTGCCAGTATTCGGAGTCTGGTTTGGATGATCGGGTGGGTTCATAGAGGATTTTAGTGGTTTCGGTTGCTAAGAATCAGTTTTAGGACCGCGACGAAACAGACGGCCACAAGGCCGAAAGCGATCAATCCAAGAGTGCGCTCGTCCGCGGGATACCCCGCGTCAAGGTGAGTCATGCTGTCGAGGAATCGTCCGATCGCGTCGCGATTACGAATCGCAACAATGGAGCCGACAAGGGCAAGGCCAGCAGCAAGGATATTTCGCCAAAGAATCTTCATGTTTCAGTGAGAGTCGAGGTTGCGGGAGGGTCGAGGTTCGTTTCGTTGGTCGGAGTGAGAAGCGTGGAGAGGGAATGCAAAGCCATTCCCAGTGTGCATACGGTCACTTGCACATCGCCGAGGCAAGCTTTGCAGCGAACAACTTCGCTCGAACAGGCGCGAGCAATTCCGGCTGTCGGCGTTACGATGAACAGCCATTTTGCTTTGAGCGCGACGGCCTTGAGAAGGTCGTTGTGGACTCGGCGCGGGGATTGTTCGGCTTCGATCGCCAGGCACTCAAGTTTCCACCGGATGACGAGGTCAACGAAGCCGAACGAAGAGCCCAGCCAAACCGCGCGCTCCGGTTGAACACGCGCCCCTCGCTTCTCGGCGAGGCGTGCGATGGCCGTGAGAATGGCCCGGTGGCAGAAGGAGTTGCCTCTCATGCAATTGGTGGGGTTTGACCCAAGGCCGCGAATGCCGCTGGCAAAGGTTCGAGGACGATGGCGGGTTTACCCTTGGGATTAAGCTGAAGTTTGTGTTCGCACAGCAGGCCGATTTGGACAAGGTGTTCGCGCGCAGCGCGAAGCACTTTGCCGTTCATGGCGAGTGCCCGGGCGTACTGCCCTACGGCTTGCCCTGGCTTCGCCACCACTGCGACCAAAAGGCGTTGCGCAGCGGGCGAAAACGAGGGAGCGGACGGGAATGAAGTCCCTTGAAGTTCGACGACCGGATACCGTTCCCAATGGCGGAAATTCTCGGCGAACTCAACCGGCAGAGCATCCAACGGCCGCTGGCTCGCGGCGACGTCGGCGTCTGTCACGCCAGGGTCGAAGTGCATCGGTGGAACTTCAAACAGGAAAGGCTCGTGCCATTGGCCCGTGGTGACGATTCCGGCGAAACGCCCCGGACCTTGGCTGGCCTTGACGCATTGCAGTTGCTCCGGCGTGAGGCTCAGGCTACGGCCCATCGCCGCCCAATCATCCGGATTGGCCATCTGTCCGAGGAAGCGCATGTTCATGTCGGCAAGAAGATACGGAGAAACGCCGTGGGTCGTATGGATGAGGAAACCCAGGCCGATTCCCGATGAACGCAGCACCGCGGCAGCTCCGCTCAACCCCGTCATTCCCGTGTTCCCCTGCGAGGTCGCCAACCGCTGGCCATCGTCAATGAACACGAAAAGGTGCAAGTCACGGTTGAGCGCACCATGCTCGACGGCGTCCTGGAAAACATGGTCGATCAACGATTCGACTAGAAAGTGCTTGAGACCACCGCTGCCACCGAAAAAAGAGAATGCAATGGAGAAGGTGGCGAGATCGGTGGGCGTCCAGCCTTTCAGCCACGCGCCGCATTTTGGCGTGTATGTCTCCAGGAATTCACCCAGACGGGCCAGCAAAGCATCCCGTGCCGCGACGTTCTCGTTCCGAAGGATTCGGATGTTCTCGTACGCGTGGAACAGCGTGGGAAAGCGACTGCGCTGACCGGAGAAGATGCCGAAATCGCGGTAGAGCCCGTGACAGACGGCGTGAAAGATGATCGAGGAGCGTAAAGACATTTCTTGCATTCGCTGAAACCGAGAGATGAAGGAGTTCAAGTGTGCCCGTGGCTCGTTTGTTCCGGCGTCAAGCGGATTCAACTTGAGATCACAGAGGCGCAACACGATCAACGGCAGCCCCTGCTCGCTGAATCGGGGGAGTTGACCTCGCAGATCGTCCTTCTCACAGGAAATCTGCCAGGTTGAAGTCCCGGCGCGGGTGAGTTCACGCGAGATGTGCGCCTGCTTCGTGCTCTTCCCAGCACCGGTGGTTGCAGCAGTGAGCAAGTGGGTTTTGAAGTCGTTCTTTCTAAGAAAAATGGATCGGGGTTGAGTTAGTGGCGACGCGAGGTCGTCTCCGAGGAATATCCCTCCATTGAACCGGGCGCAGCGGAACGGGAAGACCTGCCCGAGTGCAAGCTTCTTCTTTCGCGATTCGACACTGTGTGTGATAAACTCGGCAAGGTGACGGTCTTGAATACCTTCGACCCACAAGTCTGCCGCACGGCGGCTCATCTCATCCTGAAAGGCATCAATCTTCATCCCTTCCACGACGGCTTCGCTCACTTTGTCAAAGTTTAGGCTCACGGATTGTGGCGTGGATCGTCGAAAGCGACGAAAGGGGATAACACAGCGCGCCCGACCCGTCTCCAGAACTGTCGGCGCCGCATCTCGTCATGATGGGTGGCACAGAGAATGACCCGGGCCTGACCACGACCCGGTTCGAAGGAAAATGCATGGCGCAAACAGAGGGGTTTCATACAGCAGGCACACCTCGCCATCGCGAAACATTTCTCACAAGTCGTTCCTCCGCACTCCGCGCATCTTCCACCCAGGCGGTTCGTCTTAGCGTTGCAGCCGCAGTCGAAATAATCGGAGAAGTCCAGTTCGAGAGTGTCGAGGCAATCCTGGTCGGAGACGCGGTGTTGCGTTGTCTCATGCAGGTTCACAACGACATTGCCACGTTCGTCGGTGGTCGATCGTCCTTTGGCTATCCGGCGCTTGTCGCGCCCTGGGCCGAGGGGTTGTTGTGACCCTGAGGGAATCATGGCAGTGCTCCTCTTACCAGTCGTGGGAGAACCACACCTTCTCGAGATAGGCGCGCAGTCTCCATAGAAACCTGGCGATGAACCAAACGGAAAAAGTTGCTGCCATGAATCCGTTCGTCATTAGAATCGCCCTTACTAAGAAACGGAGGAAGGCTGCCCAACGATCAGTGATGTTTGTTAGCCAACGCATATTATTCCTTTCTCTTTAAGGTTTCAGCTAAGTTCCGAGGGCTCGATCTCTTTGCTTTCGCGTCCTTTGGGGGTTCTGTTGTCCGGTGTTTTTTGTCATCAGCAAGCTCGTCGAAAAATCGGCGAGCGTGTTTGTGAAATCCGCTGCCAATGAGCCAGCGGAGCAGCCACAGCGAGAAGAGTGCTAACGCAAGCGCCGCGTACGGCAATAAGATCACCGTGACGACCCCGTCCCCAAAGTGAAGCAGGCTGAGACTGCTGAGTGTGGCGACAATGGCTGCAATGAAGCGCGGCGGTCCCAAGTGCAGATGCTCCCCGAGCACATGGTGGCATACTTGATAAGTTAGCACTGCGGTCATCAGAACAATTGGAACGATTAGGATGGTCATCATAGATTCAGTTGGTTCTTATCGACGGATGGCAGTTTTGCATTTGCATGAACGAGATGGCAAAGGGCTAGCCTGGAAATCGCCGGGCAGAAAAGGGACGCAGCCCGAAGATCCTGAACTTGAATCCCTCCCGCGCCATAGCTCTGTTTCGTTCTAAAGGAATGGAGTGGACGGTGAAGTCCAATGTCGGCGGTCGCTGCTGCAAATGTACTATTGGCTGGGCTTTTCATCGGCTGAAATGGGCGCCTCGTCGGGGTGAGAGAGCGACTCGTGAGCAGAGCGCAGCGTTTGGACGAACGATTGGCCCCAGGTTTCTGGTGTGAGCAGTTCCAGCCAAAAGCGGTTCACAATCAGTACGACAGCGTTTTGCCTGTTGCTCAGGCCGGCCCCGCTCACCAATTCGACAGGGATGTCCCATCGGTTGCGTGTGTCCGTTACTATGGCCCTGCTTGCTTGGTTCAGGAGAAAAAGCGTTCTATCAGCGAGAGCCGGATCCCGAATTTCTGTGCCTACCACCTGAAGATAGGGTTCCCATAAAACGTCCAGGACCAATCGTACTCGGTCTTGCCACGGCGAGCAGATCCATGTCAAGGCGAGGTGGTGGCCGAGGCGCCGGCGAAGGCTGAGCGGTACCGTGACACGGTGCATATCCCATGGCAATATGAAGTGGCCCAGACGCAGAAGCATCTGCTTCACCGATTCTGGCGTTGGCGACGCATCATTAGGTTTCATTAGTGTTTGGCAGTTTGTCTGTTCCAGATTGTTAAAGGCTGCTGAGAGAAGGATCGTGAGCCGTTCGTACGTTCTTCATGAGGAACCGCCTCCACGCATCGTCGAGCGCCCGCCAGAGTTGGTGATGGCCCTGGTTCGACACTCCAAATTGGATGAAAAGAAGATTTTTCATTGCGAGAAAAGTGCTGAGGCTGTGAGTTCAGCAATCTTCCCGATTTGAACGATGTTCCTTGAGCCCGGTTGGGCGCTGGACATCGGAGTGACTTCTTCTCCGAAGCAATTTTCCCTCGATACAAGCTTTCGGACGGAATGTTCCTTCGAGAAGTCCGAACATCAGAAGCAGTAGCCGTTAGCACCTGTGCAAACCTCCATTAAGTCCTGTTCCGAGACGAGTTGAACCAACGGCTTTGTCTTTGAGTCCGAATAGCCCTCCACAATCCAGACATTGGGCATGGAAACGCGAGCGACCGATGCGGACTTTTACCCCGCACGGACATTCGTAGAGTTTCAACTTAGAACCGGTCAACGAGACTTCAGCACCAGACAAAATCGGAGATGATTCTCGGTCTTCGGGATTGGTGGCTTCCGGTGGCTCGACTCCGTACTTTCGGAGGATCCTGGAGAACGGCGTTTCTCCGGCCAGGTAGCGAGTGTGGCCACGTGAATCAACAAGCAGTCCCAGCGACGAGGCTTTTCGTCGATATTTCTTGTTGTGGTAATTTCGCTTTCCGTGCTTTCCGTGCTTTTCCTGCCACACATGTAACTGCTCATGAAGCAGCGTGCCGAGGATATTTCCAAATGTCCCTCGCCGAACGTGATACACGTTTAGCGCGATTTTATCCCTTAAACCGAAGCCGTTTCGCCCCGGGCGAAAATGCCCGAGCCGATATGCACCGAGGTGCTCAATCGAAATACAGGGAATTCCAATTTGGAGTTTAAACTCCACAGTGAATCGATCAGCCCAGCCATGCAAATCCGACACCAGGGAAGTGAAATCCCAACATTCCACCCCTCGTTGGTGTTCACGTAGGGCGATATTGATGGACTCGCACTCGGCAGACATGACCGCCTCTTTGGCGTCATCGACAACAACGATCCGATGATGATCCGCCGCATCGTTCTTGACGCCGATGTCAGATGGTACGTCGCGCGCGTCGTCATCCCTCAGAGCCTGACGTCGGGAAAAGGCAATGGGAGCTTCAGGAGATGAGGCAAGGAATTTTCCATTGCGCGATACCTGGCCCTCGTCCAAGGAGGACTTAATCGCCGGATCTTTCCGCCCCAATTCGTGAGCCACATTAGATCGTTTCATCGGCGGTAAGACTACGGCCATAAGCCGGGCCCGGCCTAGAATCCCCTCCTACCAAAGGCCACCCGCATTCCCATCCATTCCCATGCCTCGCCCGTTTCCTTGTCTGCAGGCCGGCTAACGCTAACTTAACATCATGGAATGAGTATCGTAGCCCATTCCGGAACATATGAACGAGGCCCAGTGGACGGGCGAAGCAAAAGGCATTTCACCAAATTCCTTTGTGTACACTGCCGCTTGCTCGGCACAAGTGGCGGCCAGGTTGGAATCAGTCAGGTGCCGGCGGAGTTCCTCCATCGGCCCATCCAGTCCTGTGTCCGCTCGGAGCGAGCGCAACCAACCCTGAGCTGCCCGCAATGCGTACGCGGGTGACTTGCCAGCGAGCCAGAGCTCGTAGAACTTATCTATCAGAAGTGCGCTGGAAAGATCGGGAGTAGCCCATAAGGCGCTCACTACACAAGGGGCTCCGGCAAATAGAAAGCCAGTGGCAAAACTGTGGTAATCGTCCAGCAGATCTGGCACCAGCATCCCAGTCTCACAGGCGTTGAGCACTACCAATTCGTTTCGGGGCAGTCGAAGCCGCGTGAAAACCTCTCGAAGAGTCAGCCCATCGCCACTCAAACACAATGAGGAATCCAGGGGCTCTTTCATGTTGAACGCGGCATGACCACTGTAATGCAAAAGGCGACAGCCTAGCGCCTCTGCCGTTATGTCATCAGGTCTCACCTCTCCACCCAATAACCTTTTTACTGTAATCACATCAGCCAACCGCTCCTTAAGCACCGCACACTCCGCGGCCGCAAAAGGCAAGTCCCCCTTCGGGTTCTCGACCAGAAGGACATCGCCTTTTCCGTCCCGCTTCCTACCCCCGCAGCGGCGCAGCAGAGAAAAGCCGGGCGTGTAGATTATTTCAAAGGCCTCCCCAAGTAACCGACCATCTTGTAGTCGGCAGGCGTGCAGCGGGAAACCATGTAAGACCCGATGCGGTGAGATCACGATCCGCTCGATACCAGCGGGAATCGCATCAAGCACGGGTTGCAGAGCGATTGGAGCAATACGAGATAGCAGCCGGACCATCACCGCATCCCATTCCCGCACGAAGGAGGTCAGTGGAAGCCGACGACACCGGTCGTACTCTTGAGCCCATTCATCGGCTAACTGCGCGGCTGATCCTCCAGTTAGGTCGCTTAATCGAACCGGAATAATCTGCGATGGACCTAGAATAAGAAACGCAAAAGACCGATCCATGCCCACAACAAATTGAACAAATGCAGTACGCCGATCGATAGGAACCAGGCTTTGGATCAAAGAGCCTTCGAGTGCGGTTATGCCAGGCTTACGTGAAAACTCCGGATCGTGTCGTAGGATTTCCTCTAACAAGCGGGCTCGATCACTCTTGATCCGATCAACGTGACCCTTGGTTTTCGCAAAACGAGACGAAGTCTTCTCCACTGAATGCAGTGTAGAAGTATCGTCTCCGTAATCAAGACGAACGCCTTTCGAAGACATGCTCAGAGCGACTCCAAGTTTTTCCTTCCCAAACGCCGGTTGGGAACAATTACTTATTACCTCCTTATCCAACCTCTCCAACTGCTTTAGCAGAGCCGATGGCACGAGCGTCGAATGTATGTCCAACATGCCCAGTCGATCCAACAGCCAACGTGAGCGGATGGCCTCGGCCGCCCAGACGGCTTCCTGCAACAGGTTGCAGTCAGGCTCTTCGTTGCTGGAAGTGAGATCCCAGAGATCAACGCAGTTGCGGATGTGAAGCTCAAACACCCCCAACGTCTCTTCAAGCGCTTTTCGGCGACGCTGCTCGCTTCGAAACCTGCTGCGGAGCTGCTCTGCATACCGACAGGCCTTGCTTAGGTGCGCAAACGCCACTCGCAAATCTGGCCAACCTAGGAGTTGATTGTCGTTCAGAACCAGTTCGGCTAATTGGACATGGGCAGAAACCAGCGTAGGGAGCCATGACTGCCCTTCGTGTGTCACGGTCTGCTCCAGTCGCTCGACACCCTCTTCAAAGCTTGCCCGAGCAGGTTCCCAGTCACGGAGAGCCTCCTGCGCTAAACCCAGATTCACAAGGGACCGGCCGAGCTCCGGTCCGTAAACCAGCGGGTTCTGGGCGTGCAAGCGGCGAAATATCTGCACCGCTTCACCCCCTCTCTCGAGCGCCAGATTAAACTTTTTCTGATCACTGAAGAATATGCCCATATTCATGAGCGTCGTGGCTAGTTCCCCTTCGATCTCTCCGCTCCCTTCCGTCACCAAGTCTCGATAGATGACGAGCGCTTTGTCTAGATTCTCGAGGGCCTCACTGACTCTCTCTAGGTCCCTTAGAGCATGCGCAACGCTGGCCAAAACAAGGGCTATGGGCCGCCGGAACATCTTGGGCTCTCGGTTTCGCAAGCATCGAAAGATTGCCAGGGCTTCTCGCAAGTTCTTCAATGCCGATTCTGGCTTCTCGAGACGCAGTTGCACCAGTCCTAGGTCAGTCAAAGCCTCCGCGAGCTTTTCCTGGAAAATACTCGCCCCTCCATCTCTCATCTGTTGCAGAACCGTGACTGCTTCTGCCAGTAGCTTTTCGGCGATCTCAGAATCCTCGCTCTGAGTGTGAGCTCTCCTCAGCACGATCAAGACCTCTACGACATCGGGACCGTAAGTCCGTGGTTGCAGATCCGCCAGTCGCCGGTAAATGTCCAGAGCTTCCTGTAAGGAGCTCACAGCCTCATCAACCCTTAGAAGTTCTAACTGCAAGAAACCGATCCGATGCAGTATCCCCGCGACTTCCGTTTCATGATCCGGCACCTGCCGCAAAAACCTCAGCGCCTCCTGGAGTTTACCCAGAGCGATATCGAACTGTCTCGTCTGCTGCAGAACGCCCGCCAGCATGCCCAATGTGTTGCCGACATAGGAGCGATAGACTTCTGACTCAGACTCGAGAAGTGAAAGATAAATGTCCAGCGCCTCTTGATGCGATTGAAGAGCCCGATCGAACTCCTCGCGTGCAGAATGGATCAGTCCCAAATTGTTCAACATCTTGGCGACCGTGGGGCGTTGCGCCACCGCTCGCTGCCCCTCTAATTCACGCACTATCGCAATCGCCTTTGTCTGATTTATTCGAGCTAAATCAAACTCCTTAAGTTCCAACTGCACCGCACTCAAAACTTCGAGAGTCTCGGCAACAGCGCACGGCTGGCTCTGTTCCTTACCTTCACCCAAAGCAGAATAGATTCCCAGGGCTCCGTCCAGGCTTCGCCGGGCAGCATTACATTTCCCTAACTTCCATTGCGCGATTGCAAAATGCTTTACTGCCTGCGCCAATGTCGGCCGATAAATGCTCGGCTGTTCTCTCGCCAATTCGCCGTACACTCGCAAAGCCTCCCGAAAGCGCTCATGAGCTCGGCGGTATTTCTTCGCGTCCAGGTGATTTACTCCAAGATTGTGCAACGCCATGCCAACGTCTGCCGTGTAGCCCTCCCGGTCAATGGCGGCCAACTCACGGTAAACTAGCAACGCGTTATGAAAGCTCGTGCGTGCCGCATGAAATCTTTTCAATTCCTTTTGAACAAGCCCGAGGCTGTTGTAGCTCCTGGCTACTTCTGGGCGGTAACGAACTTGCTCCTCCACTGCCAAGCCAAGATACATATTCAGACATTCCTGGAAACGCTCGTGAGCCAGAATATATTCCCTACAATCCAAGTAGCTATTGCCAAGCTTGGTTAGAAGTGAAGCTATCAGCGGCTGGTAAACACTGGGGGCCTGTTCCCCCAGCTTCCGATACATTTCGAAACCCTGTTCCCAGTTCTCATGGGCATTCTTAGGATGCTTCAGCTCCAATTGAATGTCACCAAGAAGGTCCAGGGTCTTGGCCACTTCGGGTGGAGCCATTCCCTTTTTATCCTGCTGCAATTCGCCATAGACTTTTAGAGCTTCCTCCAGACTAGTCTGAGCCGCATCAAACTCTTTCAGCCCCATCCGAACACAACCCTGATTGAGCAGCATAAGCGCGAATTCCGAAGAATGGGTCCGGCCATTCCGGTGTTCCCAATCACGGAAAATGGCCAGCGCTTCCGCCACGCTCTCCGAAGCCTTTGGGAGTTGGTTCAGATTCTCTTGGCAGCTTGCCAGATTATTGAGTGCTCTCGCCAGCTCCGGCAGATAGCGCTCCGCCGCCTGTTCAGCCAGTTCACGATAGATCTTGACTGCTTTTTCCAAATTCTCTTGGGACAACTTGAACTCGTGTAGATCCAACTGCACGCTTCCCAAGCTGCTCAGTGCGTTCGCGACGGCAGACCAGTGGCTCTCCGAGTTCTGCACTGCCAAACCGCTCAACATCCGCAGCGCTTCCTCAAAGCTGGATCGAGCACTTGAGAGACATTTCAACTCGCGCTGAGTGGCACCTAAGAGTATTAGCGTAATCGCTGCCTCGGACCTGTAACATTCTCGTGCCTCTTTTGGCAGGTCTTGAAATATGCCGAGCGCCTTCTCGAATGATTGGCGTGCCGCCGCAAGGTCGCCGAGGTGTCTCTCAACGGTGCCCTGGGTTTTCCACAGCTTAGCCTCGATAGGCCGGTACACGCCAGACTCCCGCTCAGCCAAACCGCAATAAATCTGCAAAGCTTCTGCTGAATACCGCCGTGCAAGTCTAAACTCTGACAAGCACGATTGTATTTCCACCAGGTTTGCCAAAGCTGCGCCAAGACGCCCCTGGTACATCGTTAAATTACACTTGACCAGCTTTCGGTAGATATCCACTGCCTCTGAAAAGCCCGCATGAGCCTGTTCGAGTTGTCTCCTTTCTCCTTGAATGGCCGCTAGACTGCTTAACGCCATGCCCAGTTGCGCCAGCCCCGTTTCCGAGGACGCTTCTGCCGACTCGCGATATATCAACACCGCTTCTTCCAGTGACTTCAGTGCAGAGTCGATTTCCCCCATATTCCTCTTGATATGCGCCAAGCGTTCGAGCAGTTCCGCAATTGTCATTCTGCAGGAGCCGGGCCTTTGTTGGTCCAAGATGCGGTATATCGTGAGTGCCTTTTCTAAGTTTTCACCTCCTACACGGAATTCGCTCAATTCGATGTTGGCAATCCCGAGTTCCTTCAATGTTCTCGCAAGCGCTGGGAGGTACGCCTCCGGGTTTCTCTCCGCCAATTCACGAAACATCAGTGATGCCTTATGAAAACTCTTGCAGGCTGCATCGAACTTCTTCAATTGACTTCGAGCGACACCCAAATCTGCCACCGCCATGGCCGCTTTCGCTAAATAAACATTGGGTTCTGATTCAGCAAACCGCTGGTCATAGATATGAAGCAATTCCGGCAACGTTGTCGCCAGTGCCTGCCATGCTTCAAGACGCAGTTGCACGCCCGCTAAAGTTTCGAGTATTTCCTGCAATGTCAGCAGATAACTGCCTGGGTGTCGAACTTCCAGAGCGAGGAAAGCGTCGACCGCGTTTTCGAAATGTTCGCGCGCAGCACTGTGGTTGCCGACAAGATTCTGCATTGCGCCCAAGTTCTTCAGCACTCGCGCTAGCCCAAGCAGCCAATCCTTGGAGTTCTCTCCTCGGACTTGATGATAATTCTGCAACGCTTCTTCGAAACTCCTGCAGGCAGCCGGGATTTGGTTGGTTTTGTGCCTAACGACTCCCAAATCGTTCAGTGCGTTGGCCAATGACAGGGTGTAAATCTGCGGCTGAGCCTGCGCCAACGATCGAAGAATCACCACAGCTTCCTCGTGTTTTGATTCGGCGGCCTCCATTCTCCGTAACGCAACAAGTACTTGCCCAATGTGACGCAGAAGATCAGCAATAATCGGCTGATAAACCTCTGGTTCTTGGTCAGCCAATAAACGATATATCTCCAGTCCCTTCTCCAGGTCCTCGAGTGCACCTTCCGGATCATCTCTATTCAGTTGAACTTTACCGGAATCGACCTGAAGACGCGCAGCCTCCGCGAGAAAGGATCGTCGCCGTGCTCCGGCGAGCGTGAGATAGATCTGCGATGCCTCTTTCAAACTGCCGTGAGCTGCGGTCCAGTCGTTGAGCTGAGCTCGAGCGGCTCCAAGGCGCGCGAGAGCCCAAGCGAGTTTGCCCCTATAAACGTCCGCTTGCTGGCCAGCCAAATCCCTAAGAATTGGCAGCGAATCCTGGAAACTGCTTGCAGCAATTTCCTTCCGACCCAGCCTATCGAAAACGTCCCCCATGCGGCATAAAGCGTCCGCTGTCGCCGGGCGATAGACTACTGGCTCCCGTTCTGCAAGAATCCTAAGAATTCTTAACCCTTCTTGAAAACTCTGCAGCGCAATCTCAGGTTCATTTAATTCAGCCTCGATCAGCCCGAGATTAACGAGTATATTGGCCGCTTCGGCGTTGTGCGATTGGGGCCGCACTTTGCTAAACCGGCGACAATCCTGCAACGCTTCTGTCAAGATCTCGTGCGCCTCCTTCCACTCGCCAAGCATTGCGTGAGCGTGACCAAGCTTCCGTTGTGCCTCGGCCATCTGTAGATGGTAACCCTCCGCCTGCTCTTCAACTACCTGCCGGTAAATATAGGCTGCTGCTCTGAAACTCTCCCGCGCCGATTTCGCATCTCCCATCTGCAGCGCAATCTCGCCTTGGGCACTAACGGTTATGCCGAGCATCGGTAAATAAAGCCCCGAGCTTCCTTTCGCCAAATGGTCGTAGATTCTGCTCGCCTCTCCATATTCTCGCCTAGCATCGTGCAAGTTTCCGAGTTTCCTCAAACCATAGGCCAGCACCGCTTTAAAGAAACCCGTCAGCGGGCCATCACACAAGGACGCGGAAATGCGCGCCGCTTCCTCCGCTGCCCGGATTGCCTCCTCGAGTCTCCGCCTATCACTCTCGGTTACCGTTCCGTCAATCAATTCGCATTGTGCAACGTGAGGATTCAACCGGACAAGTGTTAAGGTGGCCTGCTCCGCCTCACCGAGTGAAGACATAAGATCTGAGCTAGGCCGAAGTCCACAGTCGATCGGGTTCGCCT
The DNA here is from genome assembly GCA_945861765.1 of Akkermansia muciniphila. Classification (GTDB taxonomy): domain Bacteria; phylum Verrucomicrobiota; class Verrucomicrobiia; order Limisphaerales; family SIBE01; genus SIBE01. Next base: position 17,881 of record CAMAWP010000050.1, read on the forward strand.
TAACTGTCGTCATGAACTCTGCCAACTTAAGCCACGGTGCTGAAGCTCCCGCAGCTTTTCTGTAAATGACTGAAATGGCTTCATCCAGCGCCGGCGGGTGCTGGTGAGCGATCCAGTACCGGACCAGCGCAGCCCAATCGCCCTGAGAGACTAACCCCGAAATGTAAGGAGAATGAATGTCAGCGCTCATCCTAGCGTTTTGCTTCAACCACAGTTTAGAAAACTTATACAGCGGCCCACGTCACAGCGCGGGCCGAGTCGGGCTGCCAATGCCAGATGCCGTTCGCGTACTGGGTCCGTGACCGGTACTTCGCGATAGTCCAAACGGGTACTCAGTGGCGCCCCGTTCCGCAGGTCAAATCCAAATGGCCCGGGCGCAATTTTCATTTGAGGTCGCGGTGCTGGAAGCTGAAGAAGCTGTGCTCGCAATTCTTCTCGGACCTCGGGCGGCATCTTCTTTTCCCGTCCGAGCACAACGAGTGTCTCTAACCCCCGTATTTTTTCAAACCTCCAGGCCTTACGTTCAGTGCCGGGTGGCGTTGGTGGGAGTTCGAGGATCTGCTGCTTCTCTTCTGCCTCTACTGCCAATTCATCCCAATGGTTCGGCTTCCAAGGGTAGTTGGGTTCGGCCAGACCTTTTGGCGTAATCCACAAGACGTAGAGAAACGCACGCCGACTCAGTGTTATGCTTATCCGCAGAAGCTGTCCCGCTCGCACCGGCACTAGATTGGGCGCTAGTGGCCTGAACTCCGCCAGCTCCCGATCGTCGGCCGATGCCACAAGCACCTCCACCCCCACTTCCAGGTGCTCCGACCGAGCGCCACCTTCCAGCACGTCCGCATACTTGGCATATGATTCGCGTGGCTCAGGAGCATTCTTTCCATCCATGAATACCTCCATCGTAGCCGCTGCCCAGTCCCGCCCAAGCCAGACGAGGGCGTCATTGCGTGTGGGCTTAAGCTGCCGGGTGAAAAAGGAAGCCGGAAGCCGAGGATCTTGTTTTGTCGCAATGTCATTCTTCGCGCTCTGGTATCCTCTGAACATCGTCTGAATCCAGGTCGGCTCCTCAGGTTTATCCTTGGCGTGTTTATCCCCCAGCACTTCCGCGAGCGATCGCGCCAGCGAACCCTTCAAAGAGTACTTGCTCGGTGTTTCGGTTGCACCAGCGCGCAGGAATAGCACACACAGCGCGCGCTCGCCCGGGTCCCAACGAAATGTCGGGCAGCCTTGGACTCCGGAGGACACACTGTTCATCTCGGAGGTCGGCTTTATGTTCGGTGACGTGTCGTGCTGAGTAAAACTAACCTTATCCAGCAAAATCTGCTCGCCCACGTTCGTAAAATAGAGCTGAAGTTTTGGTTTCATAGTCAGCTGTCAAATTATACCTACCGAAGAAGCGCACAAGCTTAGAGCAAGCGCATTGCTTTTTTTAGGGAGATGGTGGGAGGCTGAGGGAGTGTGGGAGAGGGGCGCAGAGCACCATTCACAAAATCTCGTCGGCAGCTCAGAGAGGCCAGGGAGGGCATGATGTCCTGGGCATAAAACCAGTCCAAACGGATGACTGTCCTTGATCCTTGCCGCGGAAGCGGACGTTTCTTGATTAGCGCGTCAAAGGAGAACCCGTAGTGGAGAACTACTTGGAGGATCCAAAAGGCGGGCGTCTGAATTCCTGCGAATAAGCCGCCGAGAACCATGCATTCAGCGTTCACGATCAAAGAATTCAATGAATCAGCAGTGTTGAAGTCACAAGCTCATTGGAGTTAGCGTGGAACATCCGAATGAACGTTTTCAGCTTCCGCAATCAAATCATCAGGACTACAGCGACTACGTTTCGAGCTTCATCTCCATCGCACAACCCCGGTTGGATGAGTTCGTCAAAGGCTGCTTCAAGTCTGGTTCCCTGTGGCCCGACCCACTGATTCAACTGAACCCGACATTCAAGCCGGGCAAGTCGGTGGATGAGCTTGTGAACGAAGGTGTTCTTGAGTCCGGCTGCAGCCAGGTCTTTCGTCGCGAAAAGACGGTGACGGTCGGCAGCGGCGAAGACCTGCTGTTTCACCAACACCAGGAAGACGCAATTCGGAAGGCAAAGGAGGGCCGGAACTACGTGCAGACGACCGGCACCGGTTCTGGCAAGAGTCTTTCTTACATCGTCCCGATTGTGGATCACGTTCTCCGCGCCGGCTCGAGGCGCGGAATCCAGGTGCGAACGGCGCTAAAGATGTTGTCTTATTCGGGCGGTGTAAAATTCCTCGTTTTCTTCAGTTCCCGTCTTGTTCAGAAAGTTCTCTGAAAGCATTTTCTTCTCTGGTTCAATCCCATTATCCGTCTGGTTCTGAACGATTCTGAACGACTCTGTGCGATCCCCAGCTCTTCGCACGGCAGGCCCACGAGAGCCGAGATAAGGCCATTCTCCGGTCAAAACCGTGAGATTTTTAAAACGCGGTTTTCGGACCAATTTTGAGAGCCGTTCACATCCAGGCAATTATCATCTACCCTATGAACGCGCTGGCCAACAGCCAGTTTGGGGAACTGGAAAAGTTCCTGAAGTCGGGATTTGCTGACGGCAGGGGTCCGGTCTCATTTGAGCGCTACACCGGACAGGAAGACGAAGAAACGCGCACCCGGATCATCGCCACGCCACCTGACATCCTGCTGACCAATTACGTCATGCTGGAGTTGATTCTCACTCGGCCACGCGAGAAAAAGCTCATCGCTTCCGCGAAGGGCTTGAAATTTCTGGTGCTCGACGAGCTTCATACTTACCGCGGCCGGCAAGGCGCAGATGTGGCGCTGCTCTTGCGCCGCGTGCGCGAGTTGCTCGACGCGGACGCGATGCAGTGTGTTGGCACCTCCGCGACTTTGGCGGGCCGTGGCTCTTGGGAGGAGCAATGTGCGGATGTCGCCCGGCTGGCCACTCGGCTGTTCGGCGACGAGGTCGAAGGCAGCGACATCATCGGTGAAACACTGGAGCGAGCAACCAATCCAATCGACGAGACGAACGCTGCCGATGTCGCAGCTCTGAGCGCGGTGCTCGCACCGGACGCAAGACGCCTGCCGGAAACGTTTGTTCAACTCGCGGCAGACCCCATCGCTCGCTGGGTCGAAGGAACTTTTGGAATCGTCCCGAAGGCTGGCCGGCTCGTTCGTTCGCCATCCATCCCGTTAACCGGAAAGAATGGCGCCGCCGAACGTCTCGCCAAACTCACCGGCGCAACGCCGGAACGCTGCAAGGACATCGTCGCCGAGACACTGCTCGCCGGCGCAACGCGCATCCGGCATCCGCGCACGGGATTTCCAGTCTTCGCATTTCGATTGCATCAATTCATCAGCCGCGGCGACACGCTCTATGCCACCGTTGAAGCTCCCGAACAACGCTATCTGACCATTCACGGCCAGCTCTACTCGCCGGAGGATCGAAACAAGGTTCTGCTTCCCCTCTGCTTCTGTCGCGAGTGCGGGCAGGAATACTACTCAGTTTATCTGGCCAAAGATCCGAAGACGAGCGTGCAGAAGTTTCTGACGCGAGAGGCTCACGAACGCACGGAGGTTGCCGGTCAAGAGCAAGGCCTGCTCTATATCAATCCGCAGAAGGCGTGGCCGCGCAATACCGAAATGGAAGCGCAGCTTGCCTGGCTGCCGGTGGACTGGGTCGAGGAACGCAATGGCAAGAGGCATGTCATCGCATCGAGGCGAGAACGGATGCCGCGACACTACGTGGTGCAGCCGGATGGCTCGATCGGGGCGGAGGGCCTCGATGCAGCCTTCATCCCGGTGCCATTCATGTTTTGCCTTGCTTGCGGCGTGTCGCACACGGCGCGTCAGCGTTCCGACTTCTCCAAACTCGGAACGCTCGGCTCGGAGGGCCGGAGCACCGCGACCACCATCTTGACGACTTCGGCCGTGGCAGGGCTGCGGCGCGAGGAGACGATCAAGCCGGAAGCGCGAAAGCTCCTCAGCTTCACCGACAATCGACAGGACGCCTCGCTGCAATCCGGGCATCTCAACGATTTTATTGAGGTCGGGCTGCTCCGTGGTGCGATCTACAAGGCTGCCGTGGCCGCTGGTGCCGAAGGTTTGAGAGACGACACGATCAGCCAGAAAGTCACCACCGCACTCGGTCTGCGGTTCGAGGACTACGCGAAAGACCCCACGATCAAATACGGTCGGGACAAGGTGGAAAAAGCTCTGCGCGACGTGGTCGGCTATCGGGTCTATCGCGACTTGCGGCGCGGCTGGCGCGTCAACTCGCCGAACTTGGAGCAGTGCGGCCTCATTGAAATTGACTACGCGGAACTCGACATCGTCACCGGCGATGACGGTTTGTGGAAGGCGCTGCATCCCGTGCTCGGCAATGCCAGCGCCGAGACTCGCAAGGTCGTCTGCCGAACGCTCCTCGATTTTATCCGGCGCGATCTCTGCACCGAGGTGGACTATCTCGACCGTGATATGCAGGACCGAATCAAGCGCAACAGCTTTAACGAACTTCGCGACCCATGGGCTTTTGACCCGGTGGAAAAGCTCGACCAACGGAAATTGGCGTTTCCCTGCTCCGAAAGCGCGGCTCCCGCTGAAATTGAGGCTGCCTTCATTTCTGCGCTCGGCGGCTTCGGCCTGTTTCTGCGCTCGGTGAACACTTTTCCCGGCCAGCCCAAGCCCGACGTGCCTGCCACGAGAGACATTATCGCGGCGCTCTTCGAGGGACTGCGGCAGGCGAACATCGTCCGCGAGTGCGTTCCGAAGGGCGAACGCGCGCCGGTGCCGGAGTATCGCATCAACTCCGGCTCACTCATCTGGCGCGCGGGAGATGGCACCAAGGCTTATCACGACCGCATCCGCATGCCGACGGCCTCTTCCGGTGGCAGCACACCCAACAAATTCTTCGTCGAGTTGTTCCGTTCGCGAATTCAGGAACTGCGAGGCGTTTCGTCGCGCGAGCACACAGCGCAAGTGCCGAGCGATCTCCGCGTACAACGAGAGAACGACTTTCGCGCTGCCAGGCTTCCAATCCTCTTCTGTTCGCCGACAATGGAACTGGGAATCGACATCAAAGACCTGAACGCGGTCAATCTGCGTAATGTTCCCCCCACGCCGGCGAACTACGCGCAACGCAGCGGTCGTGCTGGCCGCAGCGGGCAACCGGCTTTGGTTTTCACCTACTGCTCGTTCGGCAGCCCGCACGATCAATACTTCTTCAAGCATCCTGAGCTGATGGTTTCCGGCCAAGTGCAAACGCCGCGACTCGATGTCGCGAATGAAGATCTGATTCGCTCGCACATTCACGCCGTCTGGCTGCGCGAAGCCGACCTCGACCTCGGCAATACTCCCGCCGACTTCATCTTGCTTGGCGGCGAGCCGCCCTCGTTGGAGCTGCTCCCGGACGTGAAGGAAAAAGTCCGCAGCCAGGCCGCCGCACAACAGGCGCGTGTTCGCGCCAAGGACCTGCTCGTCGGCGTCGATCCCTCCAAGCCGCTGCCCGAGTCGCTTTACATCTCGCCGCCCGAATTTCAGGAAGCCCTGCGCCCCTCGTTCGCCGTCGCGCGCTCGCCGGCCCAAATCGAAAATCGTAAATCCGAAATTGTAAATTCCTCGTGGCTGCTGTCGAGTAGGGATGACCGGTTACACGGTCACCCCTCTCTCAGAACCGGACTGGCGGATCTCGCATCCGGCTCTTTGGATGATCCTAAAAACGGCAGTTGAGAAGCGAGGCTCCGCCGTCCCAGCGACGGAAAATTCCTGAACTGGCGCCTTTCTAATCCGCAATTCCCCTTCTGGCACCCCGTTCACCCGCTCGGTGCCAGCATGGCCACCGCCGGTTGGCGAAATGGCTCCAAAATCCGGTGCCAAATCCGCCGCCAGCGCTCCGTTGGTTTCAACTGCTCCGCAGTATTCATTAGCCCGCTTAAAAACATGCTCAGATCCGTTAAAATTCTTTGCGCTTCCCCTGCTTCTGCGTGATGGCTTGTCAGCCGCAAAACTGTTTGCCTGCCGCTCTGCACCACTCGTCCCACCGCATACAACAACAGGGGACGGCTCGTGATCGCTTCCCGCGCTCGCCCCGGTTGCGCGCACCGCACAAACAAACCCCACCAATTATAAACCAACGCCACCATCCGCGCCGCCATCTGGCAGCGCAAAAGATCATGCGTCGTAAAACCTCCCCAACCCCATTGGTTCTTCAACTCATCATACGCGTTTTCCACATCCGCTCTCTGCCGGTAAAGATGCATGATCGTTAATTGATTTTCCTCCAAATCCGTCACCAGCACCACGTAATCATACTCGGGTTCCTTCATGACTTGCAGTCCGTGTTTCTCCAACAACGGAAGCGCTTTCTGAGCACCCACTCCGATCTGCTGTTTGCGTCGCACGACCACCACCCGCCGTTTCCGCGTCCAACCCGTCAGTTGCAACTCGCCTTCGTTTCCTTCCCATCCTTCCGCTAATGGCTGCCACTCCCCCTTTCTCTCCAGCATTTTCAGCAGTTCCTTCACTTTGGGAGTGCTCCGTTGCCGGAACAGTTACTTTTGTTTCCGCGCTTCGCAGTCCGCCATCATTCGTTCGTTGCCGTAACCGGCATCGCCACAGACCAACCAAGGCCGTTGCTCCGGGGTCAGCCGGTCCAAAACTTTCCACAAATTGCTGAGCCCGTGCATGGCCGCGTGCTCTTTACCCGAACGCACCTCCACATCCAATGCCACTCGCAACGTCCTCAGAAACACGGTGTGGTAAGCATGGCTCGGGCGTCCAGGCTTGTGCGGATTATACCCAACCTCTGCTCCTTCCTGGTGCCCGTAAATCGGTTTGACAGTCACATCCAGATCCGCAATCCACGGCTGTTCCAAGGCCGGAGCATAAGTGCGCAGGAGAGCGTCAGTTTGCCATTGCGCCAGGGCGGCGGGTTCCGAATCTTCAAACGCCCGGCGCAAGCTGTCCTCGCTGACCACTTTCTGCATTCCCAAACCTTGCGAATTGACCTTTTCTCCTCGAATCGCTGTGACGTGGGAATAGCGACAAGCTCCGCTCAGGGTGGCCAGCACCCATGTGCCAAGCACGTCTTGGACGATAGGGGCATTGGGACTCGTGTAACGCAATGGGCACACTTTGATCCAGTCAGAGTAAAGTCCCCCAGCCGCCAGAAACTGGCAGAAGAAAACCAGTTGACCCAGCGGCGTGACCGGAGCCGACGGATCCCACTCGACGTGGAACCGGTGCTCGATGGTGTCGACTGGGATACTCGGAAGGAGGGAGTCGTTCCTTGGAATAACAAGGGAATTGGCCTCACCCTGGGGGTGAGCCGGAATTGGAAGATTTTGCGGACTCATCCCTCATTAAATGAAGCACTTACAAAACTTTCAAGCCTATCCAACTGCCGCTTTAAGGAGTGCGCCAGCGAAGCTGGCATCAACGTGGGTGAAAGTCCCACCCGTCGAATTAGGCTGTTCACGACGGAAAAGCTCGTCCACGGAGCAACCGTGAGGTCATGACGTAAGCAGGACAAGCATTGGACAGACAGGCCGTAATGAAGATGAACCACATCCAATGAGCCTCGAAAAGGCAAGAACTGGAGATAAGCCGAGCCGCTTCCTAAACGGTGAAGGCCGAGGGGAGGGGTCTGGACAACAGCCAGGGACTTCTCAACGCTCCAGCGGGGTCAGCGTGGACGGCATGTCTGGAAGTGAAGCCAGGGTAAACTGGGAGACCTCTTCACGCGCCTCGCAAGGGGCAACTGCCTATACAAGCCGGTCCGCCGGTGAGATGGAACAGGCGTTGGGAGGAGTCGGAGTCCTTCATAGTAGCGTTGATCTGTGGGAAAGTATAACCCACGGGGAGCCAAGGGAGGGCACTTGGGTCAATGCCCACCAAACCAGCAAAGGACGGGGATGGCCGGGAGACCGGATAGTAACCCCAACCAAAGTTCGGGAGCTGGGACGGAGGCTATACCGGACGGCGCAAGCAGTCCGCCGAATGACCCTCGGAAAGCCGTGTGCGGGAAAACCGCCTGCACGGTTTGATGAGGGGCAGG
>CAMAWP010000051.1 GCA_945861765.1 Akkermansia muciniphila
GGGCTGTGACCGACGAGAAACGAAGCCACAGGCCAATTTGGGCGCAACCCGCAGGGCGGCAGTTCTTTTTCGCGCAGACTTCGTTGCTCACTCCTCACAGAACGCAACGGATATGCTCGTCATTCGCGCCTCGTCTGAGCGAAAAATCCCTTGCCGCGAATGTATAGTTATTTGTGAGACACTACACTAGCTGCCCGCCAACAGTTTTTCCCAGAGCTTTTCGTTCAAGAGCATCCTCGGTAGGAAATCCTCTTCTTCTGCGTTAGGAGTCCGGATCTGAGGGTTGGTTGGGAATGTCAGCGTAAACACAGCGCCATGCCCTTCCTGGTTTTGCACTTTTATCGTTCCGCCATGGTGATAAACCAGAAAGTAACAGACCATCAGGTTAATCCCGAACTCCTGCGGATTGTCGTTACGGACAAAAAAAGGATCAAAGACCGACCTCAAAGCAGCCTCCGGCAAACCTGGGCCATTATCGGAAAGTTCAAATTGCACCTGCAAATCAGAAGAAGCGGACGGCAGCAGAGCGCGGGCTTGAAGCAGAATCCGGCCACCCTGAGGAAGGCTGACGACTTCATCGGTTAACAATAACTCGAACAACTGATGGAACTTCCGCTCATCCACCATCAGGGGAGGAAGCGATGTTGGAATCCGGTTTTCCACGACGATCTGCTTTTCGTCGAACTTGCCTTTCAGCTTCGCCAAAACAGACGATAGCACTTCGGACAGATTCACTTTGTCGAGAAATGATAAAGCGGATTTGTCCGAGGCGCCCCCCAAGTCAGCGAGCATGGCTGTGATGCGATGGATTTGGGCTTGGACCTGGTCATAGAATTCTCTCCAGAATTGTGGGTTCCGCAGGTCATCCAATCTCACGTTTTCCTCCTGCAATTTCGACGGAGCCAAATCCATGAAAGTTCTGACAGCGACCAATGAGTTCCGGATGTGATGGCTCAATCCCGCCGCCAAGATACCCAGACTCAGCAGGCGATCCGTGATCATCATATTGTGCAAGACAGAGAGCTTTTCCTTCAACAATCGATCACGCTCTCGTTGGACCATGAAAAACTCGAGCCCTTGCCGCAGCGCTATTTCCAGCTCACCGACATTCCAAGGTTTGCTGATATATTTATAAATGGCTCCGGAGTTCACCGCTTGAATCGCCGCATCAAAATCGGAAAACGCCGTCGCTAAGATACGCAGCACCCGGGGACAAAGCTGGCGCGCTTGCCCAAGCAGATGAACACCTTTCTCACCTGGCATCCGCTCATCTGTCATTAAAATACCAATATCGTCTCGGTGCTCTTCCAGGGTCTTTAAGCCAGCTCGGACATTGGTCGCCGTGAAAATGCGAAACTCCGAGTCGAATGCCTTTTTGAAATACTTCAGGGATTGCTCTTCGTCATCCACATAGAGAATTGCGAACTCCTTGTAGTTATATGCGCTTTGCATCAACACACGTCATTTCGGTCGTGGACCTTTGCTCAAAACTAAGCAGCGGTGACAGTTGGTTTTTGTCGAGTCACAAAGTCTTCGAAGGTCCGTTCATAATGGAATAATTTATCGAGCATGCCTGGGTCGAATGGATCCCCGATCGAGTGCGCGGGATCGACGGGAAGATCGATCGTGATTTTCGCTTCTTGCTTTCCGCCAACAACCAGGCGCCCTCCGTGATGATGGACGATAAAAAAACAGACCGCCAAATCCAAACCCAGCGAATCGCCTGCTTCTACGATCGAGGAGAACGGAGCAAAAAAGCGAATCCTCTGCTCCGGAGTCCACTCTGGGAGGTCATCGGACAAAAGGATGCGGATCATATTGACGCCGCGCTCGTCGGTGGTTTCTCGAGCTTCAATCGCGATAGACGTCTTCTTTTCCGACACGGCGAGAAGATTTGAAGTCAGAATGGTAAACAGTCTTAGCATCTGCTTCGGGTTAACCTTCAACGGAGGAATTGCAGGATCTATCCTGAGCGAAACAGCCGACGACGCAGCCGACGAAGGATTCTGGTCCAGCGAAGACAGCAACAATTGCAGCGACAAAGGGTCTGGCGAGACGTTCGAAGCCTCTTCAGCTAATTCCGCCATGGCCGAAGCGATGCGTGAAACATGTTTGCCGGATTGAAAGATCCGCTGCTCGAGGGTTTTTCCGATGCCGCTCTGGCCCGACCCCTGGACGAGAGGCTCCAGTGAAGCCTGCGGAACCGCTCTGACAAAGGCGGTTGCGGCTCTCAACGCATTGCGAAAGCGCGATTGGAGACCCGCGGCCAGAACACCGAGATTCTTGGTGCGATCACTCAGGACAATTTGTTGCAACACCGACAACTTTTCGCGAAGTAGTTGATCGCGTTCCGTCAGGAGCTCGAAAAACTGCAACGCACGAAGCAGATTGACCCGCAAATCGGCCACATCCCACGGTTTGCTAATGTATCTGTAGATGGCTCCCTCGTTGACCCCAGCGACCGCGCTTTCGACATCCGAATACGCCGTCACGAGAATTCGGATAATGTGCGGATACATCTCACGAACCCTTGCGAGCAGTTCGACCCCCGACTGCCCTGGCATTTTCTGGTCGCTCAGCACCACTCCGATTTCGGCATGGTGCTCTTCAATAATCGCCCAGCCTTCCGCGGCACTCGACGCGGTGAAAATAGTAAAATCTCCTGAGAAGCCTTTTTCAAAATATTTCAGCGCCAGAAATTCATCGTCCACATAAAGAATGCTGAATTGATTTAACTTGCTCATACTAAGGGTTAAGTACTCCTGTTCGCCCTGCTTTAGCAAGGAGTCGTTTTCTGCGACATTGCCCGCGTGCAGTTGCCGTTCACGATAGGGATTGCGCTTTGGTGTGACTTGAAGCCGATGAAGAATCGCCGGCGTGAATCGAAGCCTGGCCAGCTCGCTCCGGAACGTTGACGGGATAAACTTAATCTTTTTCAGTGCCGTCTATTCGAGATTTCAGTACACAGTGGAAGCCGTTGTTTCCCTAATCATCCGCAGTCTGTTGTATGAATGCATTCAGTGCGCCGTCCACACTCGTGGAATTACTTCGCTGGAGGGCAAGCCGCCAACCTGAAGAGACGGCTTACACTTTCCTGACCGATGGAGAATCCGAGGAAGTTCATCTGACCTATGGCGAATTAGATCGGAAAGCCCGCATCATCGCTGCAAGACTCGAGTCCATCGCACCCGCAGGGGAGCGGGCGCTGCTTTTGTATCAGCCCGGACTTGAGTGCATCTGTGCTTTCTTCGGATGCCTCTACGCGGGCATTGTCGCCGTTCCGGCCTACCCACCCCGGAATTCGCGCAACGTGCCGCGAATACAACTGATCGCTGGCGACGCCGAAGCGAAATTTTGCCTCACCAGCTCCAGCGTCCTCGCTCGCGCGAAAGAACTTTTTGGAGTCATCCCCGGCCTGGAACAAATGGTCTGGCTCGCCACCGACCAATTGACCAGGGAGCCGCCGCATCGGTGGGAACCTGCCGATGCAAATTCAGACACGCTCGCTTACTTGCAATACACGTCCGGCTCCACCAGCGCGCCCAAAGGCGTGATGATCAGCCACGGCAACCTGCTGCATAACCTCCGGTTTCTGTGCGAGGGACGTGGTCACACGAAGATTGTTTCCTGGCTTCCATTCTTTCATGACATGGGGTTGGTTTACGGCATTCTGCAAGGCTTGTATGGAGGCTTTCCTTGTGTTCTTCTGGCTCCTGCTTCGTTTCTGCAACGCCCTTTCCGCTGGCTCCACGCGCTTTCAAAGCACGCCGCCAGCACCGCCATTGCGCCCAATTTCGCTTATGAGCTTTGCGTTCAGAAAGTCTCGGAAGACGAGAAGAAGCTGTTGGATTTGTCGCGCTGGACCATGGCTTTGAACGCGGCGGAACCGGTCCGAATCGAAACTTTGGAGCGATTTGCAACCGCTTTCGCACCGTGTGGTTTTCGTCGTGAGTTTTTGAAGCCAGCCTACGGCTTGGCAGAAGCGACGTTGGGAGTTTCCATCGAGTCGAGGTTGAAGTTTTACTGCGGCAAAGCCGTGGACAAAGACGCTTTGGAAGAGCATCGAATCATCGAGGCTTTGCCGGAAACGAAAGAGACGCGGTATCTCATCGGTTGCGGCCAAGGCGCGTCCGATCAAAAGATCGTCATCGTCAATCCGAGGACGCTCGAACGCTGTGAGCCTCGAAGAGTCGGTGAAATATGGCTATCGAGCCCGAGCGTGGCAAAGGGCTATTGGAAAAACTCACTGGAAACAAAGGAGATTTTCGAGGCTTTTATCTCGAATACGAATGAAGGTCCGTTCCTGAGGACCGGCGATCTCGGTTATTTCGACGATGACGAATTGTTCGTTACCGGTCGGCTGAAAGATTTGATCATCATTCGTGGCGCCAACCATTATCCACAAGATATTGAGATGACTGTGCAAAGAGCCCATCCCGCTCTTCAGCCCGACGCCGGAGCGGCCTTCTCCATCGACGTCGCGGGAGAAGAACGGCTCGTCGTGGTTCAGGAGTTGGTCCGGCATCACAAGGTTGATTTGGACAAGGTCATCCTTGCTATCCGCGAAGCTGTCGCCGAAACCCACGGAGTTCAGCTCTTCGCGCTTCAGTTGATCAAACCCCACAGCGTTCCTAAAACTTCGAGTGGCAAGATCCAACGGCATGCCGCTCGCAAATTGTTTCTGGACGGCGGCTTCGACGTGGAGCAGGCGTGGCGCGCTGAACTCGACCAGAAAAACAAATCCGAACCACCGCGACTCGTGTCAGCGGATAACCTTGAGCTAGCTCGATCTTTGGAAACCTGGCTGGTTTATCGGTTGTCGAACCTGCTCCAGATACCTCATGCGGAAATTGATGTTCGCCTGCCGTTTTCACGCTACGGATTGGACTCCCTTGGAGCAGTGAGCTTGGCTGGGGAACTCGAGAATAAACTTGGACGATCACTCGCCTCATCCTTGCTTTTTGATTACCCGTCGATCGAGGCCCTGGTTCGCCATCTGACGACTCCCTCTAATCCCCCTTCCGCCTCTGCATTTGGCGAAAACGTTTCCTCCAGCGAACCAATCGCCATTATCGGCTTGGGTTGCAAATTTCCTGAGGCGCAGAATCCGGAGGAATTCTGGGAACTCCTTCGCAACGCTGTCGATGCCATTACTGAAGTGCCGAGGGATCGTTGGGACATCGAGGCGCTTTACGACTCGAAGCCGGGGAGCTCAGGCAAAATGAGCACGCGCTGGGGCGGCTTTCTAAAGGATGTCGATAAATTTGACGCCGACTTCTTCGAAATCTCTCCGCGAGAAGCGATGCAGATGGACCCACAACAGCGTCTTCTCATGGAAGTGGCTTGGGAAGCGCTCGAGGACGCAGCCATCCCGCCGCCTCAACTTTCGGGCAGCAAGACCGGCGTTTTTATTGGGGTTAGCACCTTCGATTATTCGCTCCTTCAGTTCGGAGAGCTTTCTGAAATTGACGCCTACGGAGGCACTGGGCTGGCGCATTGCGTGGCGGCAAATCGCATCTCGTATTTTCTCAACTTGCGCGGGCCGAGCATGGCCGTGGACACAGCTTGCTCCTCTTCCTTGGTGGCAATCCACCAGGCTTGCGAAAGCTTGCGGCGATTCGAGTGTGATCTTGCCTTGGCGGGAGGGGTGAACCTGATACTCCGCCCGGAATTGACGATCGCTTTATCACACGCCCGCATGATGGCCGGGGATGGCCGATGCAAGACATTCGATAGCCGCGCGGACGGCTATGTGCGATCCGAAGGCTGTGGCGTCATCGTCCTAAAGCGACTCTCCGATGCCGTCCGGGACGGTGATACGGTTTCAGCTCTGATCCGAGGTTCAGCCGTCAACCAGGACGGACGGAGCAACGGACTGACTGCTCCGAACGGGCCGGCGCAGGAGGCTGTCATTCGAAAGGCTCTCGAACAAGCTCGCGTCAGGCCCGAGGAGATTTCTTTTGTGGAATGCCATGGCACTGGAACTTCGCTCGGTGATCCTCAAGAGGTGGAAGCGCTCAACAATGTGCTCGGTCCGCGCCGACAGAACCATCAGAAGTGCTGGATCGGATCAGTCAAAACTAACATCGGCCACCTCGAAGCCGCCGCGGGCATCGCAGGTGTTATCAAAGTGGTGCTCTCGCTAAAACACCGACAGATTCCGGCGCACCTGCACTTTAAACACGTCAATCCCCTCATCCCGTTAACGAACACGCCGTTTGCAATTCCAGTCCGATCCGAAGCATGGGCGTCCGAAAGTACACGGCTCGCCGGAGTGAGCTCTTTCGGTTTTGGCGGAACGAATGCCCATCTCATTCTTGAACAAGGGCCGGAACCCCCATTCGTCCAAACCGCGATCCGTCGTCCGTTGCATTTGTTAACGTTGTCCGCCAAAAACGCCAAGACCTTGCAAGCGCATGCCAGTGCGTTGGCAGAGCACCTTGCTGCTCCGCGTAGTGCGTCCCTGGAAAACATTTGCTTCACCGCTGCCACGGGACGTTCTCATTTTGGGCACCGTCTCGCCGTAGTGGCCGAGTCTCTGGCTGAGGCGCGCGAGCGGCTGTCTCTGTTCGGGATCGAGCCAAAAGCCGAAGGTGTCTATGTCGGGCAAGTTGAGGGAAACAATCGTCCGCAAATCGCTTTCCTCTTTACGGGTCAAGGATCGCAATACGTCGGGATGGGACGAACGCTTTACGAGACGCAGCCGACCTTTCGACGCGTTCTCGACCAATGCGACGAAATCCTCGGCCCGCATCTGGATCGCTCCCTTTTGTCGGTGCTGTTCCCAAAGGCCGGCGACGCTTCGCCTCTCAACGAAACGGTTTATGCGCAGCCCGCTTTGTTTTCACTCGAATACGCTTTGGCGGAACTTTGGCGATCCTGGGGAATCACGCCGGACGCAGTGTTGGGCCACAGTGTCGGCGAATATGTTGCGGCCTGCGTGGCCGGCGTGTTCGATCTCGAATCTGGACTTCGACTGGTGGCGATACGAGCCCGGTTGATGGACGCGCTGCCGCGCGACGGCCAAATGGCAGTGGTATTCGCGGGTCTGGACGTTGTGAGCAAAGCGATTTCAGGCTTTGCAGGCGAAGCCGCCATCGCCGCCGTCAATGGTCCAGCGGTTACGGTGATCTCCGGGAAGCGGGAGACGATTGCCGAGATACTTTCGACTTTGAAGACGGAGAAGATCGGCCACGAAGTATTGACCGTTTCCCACGCATTCCATTCCCCTTTGATGGAGCCGATTCTCAAAGATTTCGACCACGCTTCCCGGACAATCCATTATCGCTCGCAGCGTATTCCGCTCATCTCCAATGTGACAGGAGGCTGGATGCCGGCCGATGCTGCGCCCGACGCCGCATACTGGACGCGGCATATCCGGCAGCCGGTCCTCTTTGAGCGTGGGATCACGACGCTCCTGCGGGCCAATTTCACCCACTTCCTGGAATGCGGTCCTCAACCCACATTGCTCGCCATGGGCAAGCGTTGCGCGGCGACTGGCGACAAACAATCGAAGACCCTCCTCTGGTTGCCATCGCTCAGGAAAGGCGGCGATGACTGGCGCACACTGTTGGAAAGTGTCGGTCGCCTTTACGTTTCGGGAGCCTCGATTGATTGGAAGGGCTTCGACCATGGCCACGGGCGAAAGCTCGTTGCATTCCCGACCTATCCTTTTCAAAGGGAGCGATTTTGGGTGAACGTTCGTGTGACCTCCGCGCAATCGACGCCTTCCGTCATCGCGGCTTTACCCTCTCCGAAAGACGTCAGCACAGCGCGAGCCGCTGCTATCCTTTGGAACAATATTGTCGAGGCCGGTCGGAAACGGGCTGCCGTCGGTCTCCTCGGTTCAACATTCGAAAAGGAGAAAGAGAAATTTGAATGGCTGAACAAATTTAGCGAATCCCTGCTGGTTCGGGCTCTCAAGAGATTGGGTGTGTCGGCCGCGAAAAATGAGAACTCCTTGGAAAAGATTGGCAATTCACCCATTCAAAAGCGCTACCACAAAGCTGTCGCCGGGTGGCTGAGGCATTTGTCCGTCAAGGACCATCAGACGCTTACCAATCCGACAGAGTTGTGGGAAAAGGTGGCTGATCTTTGGCGGGAGGAACTTTACCTACCTCAACTGGTCCGACACTGCGGTCAGAACCTGGCCGATGTTCTCAGCGGCGAAATCGATCCGCTCACTTTAGTTTTCCACAAGGGATCCAGCGAGATCATGGAGAAGATTTACTCGGAGTCGAGTCTGGCTAGGTATTGCAATGGCATTCTGAAAGATCTTGTCGAAATGACGATCCAGTCCAGGGATCAGAACAGACAGATTCGGATTCTGGAGATCGGCGCGGGAACGGGAGCGACCACGCGCTTTCTATTGCCCGTGCTGCCTCAATCCACGACGAGCTATACATTCACCGACCTAGGAACTGGCTTTCTGCAACAGGCGAGAGAAAAATTTGCCGCCTTTCCATTCGTTGAATACCAGTCGCTGAACATTGAAAAGGAACCGAAGGATCAGGGGTTTGCCTCGCACAGTTTTGACGTGGTGATCGCGGCGAATGTTCTCCATGCCACCGCCAGTTTGGCCACTACTCTCGAGCATGTTCGAACCTTGCTAGCGCCCGGTGGTCTCCTTTTTCTATGGGAGGCGACGCAAGAACAAACCTGGATGGATATTTCCTTCTCTCCATTGGAAGGGTGGCAACGGTTTGAAGATCATCACTTGCGGCCGGATCAGCCGTTGCTCTCGCCCGAAAAATGGAACGAGATTTTGGGATCACATTTTGAAACGATCGAAATCTTGCCTCCAACAGGAAGCGAAGGAGCAGCCTTGGGCCAAAGCGTTATCGTTGCCAAAGTGAAGTCCTCGGCCAGCCCAAACATTGAAGTGACATCCCGTGGCGACGCTGCTGATTCGGGCGGCCCATCGCAGATAAGCAATCTGCTTTATGAGGTGCGCTGGATTCGAAAGGAATTGGCTTCCAGTGAGAATCAACCACGAACAGCGCCCGAGACCTGGCTGATTTTCGCGGATGCTGGCGGGCTTGGACCAAAGCTCGGTGAGCTATTTGTGAAACGAGGAGACCGCGCCATTGTTGTTTGGTCTGGACAAACTTTTGAAAGGTTAGATGAAGGCCATTGGCGTCTTGATCTCTCAAGCCCAGACCAAGTTGATCGGTTCTTTCGTGAGACTCGTCTTCTTGAGCCTGAAGAGCGATTGCGCGGCGTGCTCTATTTATGGAGCCTCGATTTCAAAGCATCGGCCGACTTGAATCCCGTCGATCCGACAGAATGTTTTGGCTGTGATAAAGTCATCGGGCTTCTGCAGAAGATGGCGATTCACCACTTTGCGGACGGCGCATTTCCTCGTCTCTGGCTCATTACGCGTGGAGCGCAACGGGTGATCGAGGCGGCAAACAAAGGGTTGGCCGTCGCCCAATCGGTGCTATGGGGCCTTGGTCGCAGCATCGCTGTCGAACATCCTCCGTTCTGGGGCGGGTTGATTGATTTGGATCCGAATGCGCCAGCAGGTGAAACCGAGATTCTTCCCCAATCTCTGTCAGCGAATGATCGGGAAGATCAATTGGCCTTTCGCGATGGGTGCCGATATGTCTGCCGACTCGTCCGTCATCACGTTTCACCCGGTCCAGTCAGCTCGACATCATTTCCGGCCGACGCCACTTATCTGATTACGGGTGGCCTCGGCGGAATTGGCCTTCAAGTAGCCAGGTGGCTAGCGAAACGAGGCGCTCGTAGGCTGCTGCTTCTGAGCCGGAGCGGACTTCCAGCTCGTTCTGATTGGCAACACCGTCGGAAAACAGATCAGGCTTTAGCGCATAAAATCACTGCTGTGCTCGAGTTGGAATCTCTCGGAGCCAGCGTGCAGGTCGAATCCATCAATGTCGCAAACGAACACGAGGTCGCGGCGTTTCTGAAAAAGTTTCAGGACGAACTATGGCCGCCGATCCGGGGAGTTTTTCACGCAGCCGGCATTATTGAAGACCATGCTTTGACGCACTTGGATCGAGAAAAATTGTCGAGAGTCTTCCAGCCTAAGATCGCTGGAGCATCTTTGCTTTTGAAACACCTCCCGACCGGCTCGCTTGATCTTGTCGTTTTCTTTTCCTCGGCGGCGGCCCTCCTCGGTGCTCGAGAATGCGCAGGCTACACTGCCGCCAATGCGTTTCTGGATGCGTTGGCCAGCCATCTGCGCGCGCACCGAGTGCCCGCTTGCAGCATTAACTGGGGGGCTTGGGATCGGGTCGGCATGGCTGGCTTAGATGACCGAGGACAACGGCTGTCGGCTCAAGGCATTTTGAGTATTTCGCCCAGACAAGCCTTGATGGGTTTCGAGTATGCCCTCAGCCAACAGGCTACTCAACTCGCTGTCCTGTCGGCGGATTGGAATCATTACTTCCAGCAGAATGTCCGAGCGACCGTCAGCAACTTTCTTTCGCAACTTACTCACTCAAATCTCGATCAAGAATCTTCGCTCAACTGGAATGTAGGAGGACCCCCAACCGCTGAGGCCAAGCTTCCAGGCAGCACCGAAGAGCGGAGCGCGCGGAGTGTCAATTTGATCAGAAAATTTCTCGGTGAAGTTCTAAAGAGAGATCCCGCCAGCTTGGATTCCAATCGGACGTTGAACACTTTGGGGCTCGACTCAATTATGGCGGTTCAAATCAAGAGCGAGCTTGAATTGCATTTAGGAGTCTCGATTTCCGTGCGCGAAATCGCACAGAGCACTATCATGGAATTGGCCGGGCGTGTTGCGACCGCGAGCACCGCAACTTGAGGTGTTTCTGATCTCAAGAAACTTTTTCGAGGCTGGGCGACGCTTGCCCGCTGAGGGGCAGTTTTACTGTAAACTCAGTAAACTTGCCCAACTCGCTTTTGACCGATATTTCTCCGTGGTGCTGCTTCACAATCGTGTGACTGATGCTCAGTCCGAGACCTATTCCTTGGCCGACCGACTTGGTGGTAAAAAATGGATCGAATAGTTTGGGCAAATTTTCCTTCGGAATGCCCATTCCATTGTCCCGCACGGTCATGATGAAATGATTGTCGTCAGGCTCCATGCGGATGATTATTTGACGATCCTTGTTGGTCAGAGCGTTTTCCGTCGTGGCTTGAAAGGCATTTTGCAATAAATTCACGAGCAGTTGCACCAACTGGTTTTCGTTTCCATAAACATCAACATTCTCCGCGATGCTCTCTTCCAGGCTGATGTCCTTTGTGATCTCTTGCGCGAGCAGTCGTTTGGTGGTGCGAACAATTTTTTTAGGATCGCATTCACTCATGGCCATTGATGTGCCTCCGTAGGCAAAGCCTTGTAGATCGGCAATGATGTCCCGAACCCGTTTGAGCCCACCTTGAATGTCATCGATCGCTTCCTTCGCATCGGGAGAGGCATTTGGCACAGCGCTCCTGAGGAAGTGAATGGCCGTCACCATGAAGTTTATTGGGTTGTTGATTTCGTGCATGATGCCTGCCGAAAGATTACCCAGCGCGGAAAGCCGCTCGGATTGGATGAGTTGCACTTCAGCGGCCTTTAATTGTTTGAGGGTCGATTCCAGCACTTGATTCTGACTCTGGAGTTCCCGTTCGAGTTGCGCGGTCAATAGCAAGTTGGCCAAACGTGTTTTTAATTCCACAAGACTGAACGGTTTGGTTAGAAAATCGTCCGCGCCAGCCTCCAGCGCCAACAGTTTCGTGCGATCATCGGCGCGCGCCGTCAACAGGACAATCTTCGACGGAAGAAGCGTTGGAGACGCCTTCAGTTTTCTGCAAAGCGCAATGCCGTCCATTTTTGGAAGCATCATGTCGGCTAGGATGAGCTTGGGCTGATGCTCCTCGGCCATTTCATAACCGGCTTGGCCATCGGATGCGAGAATGACATTGTAGGTCTCCTTCAATTCCATCTCCAGAAATCGCTGCATGGCCGCTTCATCCTCGACCAAAAGCAGCGTATGCCTGCGGCTGCTCTTCGCCTGCTCGGCCACCGGAGAAACAGAAACGGAGCTGATCTCTTCGTGATAATGCTGGGCCTTTTTGAAGAGGCCGGCCACCCATTCATCTTCGCGCTTGTCTGTCAATCGCGGGGAGAGGGAGCCTTCGTAACGAGGAAGGCGAACCGTGAAAGTTGAACCTAATCCCTTGGTGCTTTTTACCGAGACGGTTCCCTGGTGAAGTTCGACGAGCTCCTTGACGAGAGCCAGACCGATGCCACTGCCTTGGCGAGTGCGTGTGGCAGATCCGTCTTCCTGCCAAAACCGTGTGAAGACAGAGCTTAACTTATCTTCCGCGATGCCGATCCCGGTATCTTGAATCTCTACCACAATCGTTCCGTTCTCCCGACGGGCGAGCAATCGGATCCGGCCGCCCGCAGGGGTAAATTTAATGGCATTGAAAAGCAGGTTGATAAAGATTTTTTCGAGACGGTCTTTATCGGCTGGAACGGTTAAAGCATCGGCCTCTTCAATCTGGGTTGCGAGAGAGACGTTCGCTCTTTCCGCCGCTCCGCGCATGGAACTGACCAGCCCGGGCAACAACTCTTTCAAATCGACTGGTTCCAAACTCAAAGCGAGACCATGTTCTTCAAGCTTCACCAAATCCAACAGATCGTTGATGAGGGAAAGCAACTTCAGAGCGTTGCCGTACATGGTGTCGAGCGTTTGCTGCGCTTTCGGCTCGATTTGGGGCAAGGTGGCTCGCAACTGATCCATCGGCGATAGGATCAAAGTCAGCGGGGTGCGCAGCTCATGAGAGATGTTGGCGAAGAATTGACCTTTGGCGCGGTCCAATTCCGCCAGTTTTTCGTAGGAGATTTCGAGTTCCCTCTTCTTCTGATCCAAGTCAAAACGTAATTTGAATTCCCGGAACCTGAATCCCTCAGCGACATGGCTGCACGCCAGGCCGATCACCGGAAAGATCACCATGAAAAAGGCATTGCCGACGGCTGTGGCGACGGCGTGAGGCGGTTCCCTGAGCCAACTCACCAGGCAGGCTGCCGCATACATAACCCACGTCATGGTGCAGGCGGCAGAGCACTCGCGAAAGGTCCACGGCAGAAGGAGGCAACCTCCCATGAAAACCAAGACGTTCCCGATGTAATAAGGCGAAACAATTCCATTGGATGCCCCCATCATGAAGCAGATCTGCGCAATCGGCAGCGCCATCCAGAGGAGTCCAAGCAGCTTGGGATGCTTCCGGCTGACCGGGGAGTAAAGCAACAGGAGCAAACCGCCCAAGAGAAACTCCACCACCAATCGACTCATCAGAAACAGGCTGAAATGGTCTGGATAAATGAAGCGATCTAGCACGACGCCGGAAGGAATGGTGGCGATGGCAATGAGGCATAACGTCCTGGTGCGCCTGATCCATAAATCAGAGAGGTAAACGTTATACTCGTCTTGTAGGGAAGTATCGGTGATCTGGCCTGCCTCGCTCATACCGATCACGGGTTCTTCCTGATATTGAGGAAAATGTTGACTCCGGTCTGGTCGGCGATGATCTCCTGTTCGCCATCGGATGTGCTCAAGCTTTCCAATTCTCGTTCCGAGCGATGGATCACATTCCACTCCAGCAAATACTCCATCAGATGCCGTTGCGGGTTGCAGGGATGAATGTTGGTCACGCAGAGCAGGCCGCCCGGCACTAGCCAATCATAAAACAGGGCGATGAGCCGTCGGCAAACCGAGTCGGTCAGGTAATCGAAGAGGCCTGCGCAATAGACGAAGTCGTAGCGCTTTTGGTCCACGTTCCTTTCTTTGGCGCCGGCAATGGATTCACGCAGCAGTTCGTCAATCGATTTTTCCACGAATTCCAACTCAATCTTGGAGTCAGAAATCCGTTTTTGTTCCAAAGCCGCCGTTCGCGCGTAGTCGAGCGCTTCCTTGCTGAAATCCATTAGGGTCATCTGGCAAAGGTCAGAAGTCCGTGAGGAGGCGATGAAATCCCTGACTTCTCTGGCTGGTCCGCAGCCTATGTTCAACACCGTCAAGCGACGGTGGCTCTTCTGCGCACGCCCGGCTTCTTGATCGAGCAAACGCTTCAAAATGATAACACGATTGCGGTGAGCCTCCGCTGGCGCGGACTCGAGCAGCAGCTTATTCACGGTTGTTGCGAAAAGGGTCCTCCCTTCGTACGGGCGATCCAAAATCATATTGATCATCTCGTAATCGCCCGCATAACCCAACGGTTTGGTGAAAGTTCGATGGACAAAGGGGGCGCAGAGGGTCAGAGGATGGATATCGCGCCGAAGATAGGCCTTGTGGAGGGCGGCTTGGTCGGGAGGAATTTTCTCGGCCAAGCACTCCAGTTTTGTCATGAACTCGGTTGCGACAGGCCGGAGGGGGTCGATCACTCGTTCAACCAGATCCCGATTGAATTCATCCGAAACCTCACGAGAAGATCGAGTGACGGAGATTTCCACTTGCTTCAGCCATAGGCTGAGCTCTGACAGAAAACCTTGGAAGTCGCTCGTCAGAACCTTGAACTCCGGAAAGATAGTATTGTTGGTTTTCCAATCTGAAACGAACCGCTTCACCTCTCCGCGAATCAGGTCCTTGTTCAGCAAAATGGAAAGGACATCCACGTCGATCCACGCATCGACGAGCGTCACTTCGCAGACCAGCATGATGCCTGTGTTGGCCAGACTGCTGACGACGCTGCGGCCCGCGTAAAGTGTACGTTCTCCGATGACAATCCGGAATTCGTTCAGGACTTCACTGAGTTGGAGGATGCTGAAAGGGTTATAGACCTCAAAAATGGCGTTGTGATTGCTGAAGTGCATGAGCGATCCACGCACCGACACTCCCTGGCTGTTGCGGCATACGATGAAGCTGTCTTTACGCCCCGAGAGCAACGGTAGAACTTTATTTTCCATCTTCGATGTCTGGATGTGGCAAAGCCTAACGCAATGCAAAAAAAGTGAATGGATGCGACGGCACGCCGGAAGCCGGCATCTTTACCTCGCCAAAACGCCCATACTGTTACTAAACGAAAACAGATAGCTTGGACAAGTTTTTAAACTCGGTGGACTCGCGGCTTTAGCTCGGCTTCGTGCAAGGGTTTCATGACGCGGCGCGCTGGAAATCGGGAGGTTTGTTCTGGTAAGTTCCCGCCGATTGTCATAATAGAAATCGTTCACCGGTTTTCATATGAAGAAATTCCATTACTCACTCGTTCTCGGTTTCTTGTTGCCGACTTTTTCGCCCTGGCTTGTGCAGGGTGTTGGTTTCCGCTTGCCGAATCAGGATCCTGTCGCCATCGCCCGAGGCAACGCTTTTACAGCCACGGCTGATAATCCTTCCGCCATTTATTATAACCCGGCCGGCATCACGCGCCTCGAAGGTCAGTATATGCAATTCGGCTTGTACGCCATTGCTGCCCAATCGAGTTATCGGAGTCCACGAGGAGAACGCTCTGAAACTAAGTTTGAAGTCCAAGGCGCTCCTCAGCTCTATTATGTCTTCTCGCCAAAAGAAAAGCCGTTCTCCTTCGGATTGGGCCTGTATTCGCCTTATGGTCTCGGTTTGGAGTGGCCTGAAGATAGCGGCTTTCGAACTCTAACGCTGGAAGGCAGGCTCGCTTATGTAAGCCTCAATCCCGTCGTTGCATGGGAAATTCATCCCACCTTATCGATGGCGGTTGGTCCCACAGTCAATCTCGGTAGAGTCCGCTTCCGGCGTGGGCTCCTAGCGCCCGGCGATTCCTTTTTGTTCAAGGGTGATGGCGCCGACATCGGCTTTAACGCCGGACTCTTGTGGCAACCTCACGAGCAATGGTCGGTCGGGCTGAGCTATCGGAGCGCCACGGACATCAATTTCAAAGGTGAATCGAAAGCCGAACCGTACACTCCCGCTGAGGATACTTCTGCTCGGATGGATTTTCCTCAGTTTGTCATCGGCGGAATTTCCTATCGCCCAACGAAAGATTGGAACATTGAAGTCGATGTCGATTGGTGCGACTGGGATGCGCTCAACACGGTCACTTTCAAGAAGCTTTCCGGGAACTCCGATTTCCCTCTAAACTTCACATCGAGTTTCATGTACAGCCTCGGAGTCACTCGCTATGTGAACCGTGGCTACTTCGTCAGCGGCGGATACTTCTTCAGCGAGAATTCTGCGCCCGATAAAAACTTTAATCCCTCCGTGCCGGATACCGATCAACATAGCTTCAGCGTCGGCATAGGCAGACAGGCGCAACACTGGAGTTGGGCTGTGACCTATCAGTTGCTCACGGGGTCGTGGCGAACCGTGCGCGATAACCAATCGACATCCCTCATCGGCGAATCCGCGGATGGCCAATACAAATTCTTCAACAACGCCGTCAATTTCTCGGTGGGCTATCGGTTCTAGCTTGGATGTTTTACAGCTTCGCTAACCGCAGAAATCCTGACCCGCAGCCGGGATTTTTGCACTGTTGGAATTTGCCTGAGCTTCTCCCTCACCCCAGCCCTCTCCCGCTGGGAGAGGGAGCCTGCCAGTCCGTCGTTGGACGAACCAAAGATCCCGGCTTTGTCCGCGTTAGGGGACAATTCTCCCTCGCCCAGCGGGAGAGGGCTGGGGTGAGGGAGAGACTTCAGACTCACGGGCAAGTCACTCGCATTCCACGGCGTCAGGATGTCTGAACCGCGTGATCAGAATGCGCGGTACGCGTAGGGTAAGCGAAGCATGCGTCACATCGATCAAAAGGACGGCTCCTGGCTCGGAGCGATTGGCCGGTGGTGGGAAAAGGACCAAGCAACCAGCTTGCGGTGTGATTTCTTTGGAAAATCGAATCGGGCGATTACTCCGGTCCTTCAGCATCCGCAGCTACCTCGCCGCCGCCGTCCCCCAGAGCGAGCGTGCCCTTGGCGGTCAGCACCTCGTATTTTGAGCCCGCAGTGAGTTTGCGGACGTTGGCCCAGATGCGGCCCTTTTCCAGGTTCAACAGAGTTTCGCTAATCGTTTCAACGCCATCTCTCCGGAAGTTTAACTTGGTCAGGCCCAGCGTGCTCCCCGGTGTCATGCGTACGACCGGTCCGTTGTCGCCCAAGAATAAATCCACCTGTGAATCAGCTCCGGTGCGAACGGTGCTGCCGGACGGAAGGGTCTGTCCCACACGAAGCTTTTTCCAGTTGGGCTCGCCGATGTAAAAATCAGCAGCACCGCGCACCGCACGGACCACCGCCTTACCACGCTGAAAGTCTTGCGCGGGCAGGGCTGCGGCTGGTTTGGAAGAGAGCTTGAGATTGAATTGAACCCGCTCAAACGCCAGCGGATTAAATGTCACTTTTCCGAAGTTCGGGCTGCTCCCCACCACTTCATGTTCGGTCCATTTTTCCAAATGCAACGAGACGCTTCCGCCATTCCTGAAGGTGGCCCGCATATCCACTTTATCCTCGTCGGCGCGGCCAGCGCGCTGTGCCGCCATCTCCAAAAGCTTCACTCGATTCAATGGGATGTCGAGGGCCGTCCCTCCTGTCGGGCCAAAAGTCATCTTCCCATCGCGGATGGTCTGCAGAAGACCAACCACCTTGTCCCCGTTCTGCAACTTGGCTATATCTTCCTTGCTGTTCGGCGTAGGAGAAGGCTTCTCCTCGAACTGGCCGTTCCACTCCGAGACCCGCAGGTTGCTGAGTTTGATTGATCCTTGCCCCTGATGCACAATGCGCATCCCCGTTCCTTTGCCGACGAATTCCTCGGTGTCGATCCATTCCTTGACGAGAACGCCATCGACCAATAAGGCGATGGCGCGCTTCGGTTTGTTGACCCGTATATCCATGTGAATTTTATTCTTTTGACTGAATGCCTGAACCGAGGCCTGACCCAGATAGCGCAACGGATCATTCTTCGTGACAGGCAAAAGATTCGCCGTGTAGTTATTGAGCTGAAGGCTGTAGAACCCGCCGAAATCGGGCCCCGTTTCCTTCGACTGAAGATTGACCGGGTGCATGTAATCGGTGTAAAGCGCAATCGCCAAGTAGAGCATGCCCTTCCAGGTAATGTCGCATTCGATCTTGGCAATATCCGGAAGCTTGAGGTCGCGGGCAATCGACGCCGAACGCGTGGCATAAAAGCCGCCGCTCTTGTATTTCCACTCCCCACCATTCGGGACTGCAATCGTCACCTGTCCCATGGTCCAGCCTTCCAATCCAGTAGGGCCCGCGAAACGCAAAGGCCCTTCTTCAAGCTGCGGAATGATAAACTGCACCAGCTTCCGTGGGATCTCGATTTTCCCAGCATACCAGGTCTCCAAAATAATTGTTTCGGTGTCGCCAAAAACGAGATCGCCCGCAAGTTCATCCTGGTTGATCAATCGCACCTGACAGGGAGTTGCCGCTTTGAACTTGGGCTGCTCACGATAACCGAATTGGATTTCTGAAACTGTCTCTGGCTTGAATGCGATCGGCTGCAGCGTGTCCGGATGCTGCCATAAAATAGCGTCGGCTGGATCGATCGATTGCAAATTGCCGTACAGCAGATCGCCGTTGCGGAACGAAAGCGCATCTCTCGAATTGGGCTTCTGGGATGGACCTTTCGAGGCTCCGGAGCCGGTTTCCTTTGGCGCCTTGATTGGAGCCGGATCGATCCGGTCCTGCCCAAAAGAAAGCAGAGTTGCCAACCCCACTGTGGCGACAGCGAAACTCAACCGGCTAGGGATTTGGTTCCAGTTACTCATCCAATTCCCAGATCTCTTCACGCCCGAGCTCCAGATCATCGGAATCCGTTCTCGACCGGGCAGCATTAAATTGGATCTGGCGGATCGATTGTGGATTGAGCGCCATTTGGCCAAAGTTGACGCTTTTTCCTAAGACTTGCTCAGCGCCCCATTTCTCGAGGTGAAAGGAGACCGTCCCGCCGCCGGCGACATGCGCTCGAATTTCCCAGGGGATTTGTACGGGCGCATTCGTCTCGGGCTGTTCGAAAACAATCTGCGTCACTCGTTGCATCGGGATGTCAAGTGTTGTCTGCGAAACAGCAAAGGTCAATTTGCCGTCGCGAATGCTCTGCAAACTCCCAACGACCTTATCGCGGTTCGCCAAAAAAACCAGATCATCCTTGGCCGGCGCATTTGTCATATTGCGAGGCTCAAATGCGCCATCCCATTCAGACACTTTCATATTGCTGATCTTGATGGCGGGCCCTTCCATTTGCGAAGAAAAGACGATCCCCGATCCTTTGGCGGCGAAACCGGCCTGGTCTTTCCAACGGCTGACCACGACTCCATCCGCTAACACCGTAATCGTGGCTTCCTCTTTGTTAGACCGAATTTCCAGCCGCATCTTATTCTTCTTGAGCATATCTGGAATTTGAACTTGCGGACCGAGGCTCATCACTCCCGCACCCGATTGCACCCGCTGCAAATTCATGTAACCCGGGGCCAAATGAAACATGTAGCAACTGGTGCTGTAATCGAAGCGCTCGATCGACTCGGCATAAAGAATGAAGCTCAGGCTGAAGTGCCCGCTCCAAGCGAGATCAAATTCGACACTTGAAGAACCGGATAACTTCAGGTCGCGCCCCAGGATGCCAACGCTGCTGGCAACAAATGCGCCGTCTCGATACTGCCAGCCTTTCGGCCCCTTTTCGAGCTTCCAGCCGTCAACGCCGGTCGGGCCTTCGTAAAGAATGGCAAAACTTTTCGAGAAAAAAGTGATCGCTTGCAAAGCCTTTCTGGGAGCTTCCAAATCGCCCCCGAACCAGGTTTCCAAGTTTAGTTTTCCTCCATCGAGCGACTTCAAACTTCCGAAAACTTCGTCGCCATTGTTGAATTGAAACCAGCAGAGCGGCCCGGCTTGGGTCGCCACTCGCTTGGCATTTTCAAACTTAATCCAGGCGATGTTGTTCGGCTTGAACTTGATGATCTGTCGAGCAGCCGGATAGTCCCACTGAACTCCCTGCTCCGTGTCCATGGCCCGTAAGTGTCCGTGCATCGAAGCGCCATCCAAAAATTGAAGCAAGTCCGAGGGTTGCGAAAGGGGAGTTGATGGTTGGGGGTTGATGGCTGCGAGTTGGGCCGCGCTCCCGCTCAACACGATCAGACAGAAAACAGCGGTCGCTGCCAGGCTCGCGAATGCCCGCAGCCGCACAGGCCCCTCATCCGCAAGCGGAGGGCTTGGACGTGAGGTTGATATCTTCGCGACACCGATAACTCCGGAAACACCCGGACGAAATGTCCTCGATTCGATATCGATGAGGGCTCTCGGCGTCAGTTTTCTATCGTTCATAGATCGGTAGGAAACGATAATTTAAGGCCAGCGACAGCAAGGAGGACGCTGTGGAGAAGGTGGACCCGAACTGGCCGTCCCAGTTTCCTTCGGCGTTTTGAGTCGCGCCCAAGGTCTTCACATTTTTCCGGTTCCAACCATTCCAAGCCTCCGGCGAGATATGGAAAAAAGCCTGGGAGGCATAATAAAGATAATACTGCTGGTAATTGGTTTCCGCGGGAGCGTTCTTTAGGAAGTTAGCTGCGGTCTGGAAAGCTTTTGAGCCCTTATCTTTCGACAAGGACAAAACCAGGCAACCGATGGCGGTGCGCGCCGCGTTCGCTGAAGACCCCGGAGTATAGCCGTACCCGCCGTCAGAAGTTTGGCAGGTGGCAAAGAACGCCAACCCCTTTTTGATCGCTGACTCTGGCACGGCGATTCCCGCGTTGCGCGCTGCAAACAAGGCGAGCATCTGCGCGCCACTCACTGTCGTGTCCGCATCTTTGCTCTCGGGAGAGTAGCGCCACGCGCCAAAAGGATTCTGTGCCTGAGCGTTGAGAATAAGACTAATCGCCTTTTCCAAAGCTGGCCCTAGCCGGTGGTCATTGACAGCGCCGTAGGCTTCCGCCAACGCCAAAGTGGCGAAACCGTGGTTGTACATCGATCTTCCGATGTAGCCTGTCTGTGAATTCATTTGTTTCAAAATGTAATCGAGGCCGCGTCGGATCGATTGGCTGTAGGGACCGAAATTGGGATCGTCTCCATGAGCCAGCATGCTGACAACAGCGAGCCCAACGACGGCCGGCTCGCTTCCGTAGGATCGATCAGGCCAGTTCCCCTCCGGAGTTTGGGTTCGATTCAAAAACTGCAAACCTTTCACGTAAATTTTATCGACTTCCGTGGGAGCAATGTCCGACTTATCGACAAAGAGTTGCTGGCTGAATGATGTGCGATAGCTTGCCAGGGCAATGCCCAGAACAAGGGCGCAATGCCAACATTTGCCGCCAGAGTTCTTGAGGCGACTGTCTCCGTTGCTTTGACTCCTCCTCATCCCCTGTAGCCAGTAACGAGTCGAAGAAATCACGATCGCGAGTAGGAGCAGGCTCAAGAAAGCGCCAGTTTGAAGCATCGATTGTCCCGAAGCGGCTCCGCTTGAATTGGCGAGGCCAGCTAGAACAGAGCCCGATGCGAGGAGCAGTGTGCTTCCGAGAATCCGTGCCATTGGCTTCAGTCGCCTTCTTTCTCAATCGCATTGAAATACATCTCCAATGCGTCACGAAATTCCACAGGCGAGTTGCCCGTAACGCCGCTTGCCTTATTGACATTTCTACCCTCTCCTCCCTTGCCGCGAGCGTCTCCTTCCAACGGATTGGCCGGCCTGTCCGTTGTGCCTCCCGATGTGCTGCGACCGGGATTGCGCCCCACATTCATCCCGCCGCTCTGACCATTCTCGGGAGCCATCATCTGCATCAGGAACGCCATTTCCTGGCTGCTGCTGCTGGGGCTTTTGGAACTGCTGCTCTGTTGAGCCTGTTCGTTGATCAGATTGATGACATCGGACGTCAGAGCGATGGCGTCTGTTTGGGCTTTCGCAGTGGCTTCGCCCGTCTGAGGTTTATAGAGCAGCGACTCAGCTTGGTGCATTGGCTCGAAAATAGCCTTGAGAGGTTCCACGAGGCCCGGTAGCGGGTTTTCTGTCTGGATTTCGACCAATTTCTTGAGCAAATTCCGCTGGCTGGATGACAGCGCCTTCGCGGAATCAGCATACTTGGGTTCGCTTGCCTTTTGGTTTTCCAAGAGTTGAGTTCGTTCCCGAACGTTCATCTCGCCTTCGCGCAGGCGGAGCAAATCCAGAAGCTCTTTCATCAGCTTATTGGCTAAATCGCTGGCGTTGCCTTCGCCTCCACCGCCCCCGCCACCAGAGGAATCCGGTTTGGGCTCGAGCTTCTCGGCCCATTTCTGAAACCGCTCAGACCAATCCGCCAGGTGTCGCATTGCTTCCATCGAGATGTTCTCCTCAATCAATCCGCGCACTTTATCCAGTTCCTCTCCTGGCTTGGCTTCGGTCATTTCCCGGCTGACTTCCCCATAGTTTTTCTTTTGCGTGCGTTCAAAAAAACGACTGATCTCGCCTTGCAAAATTTGTGATTCAGCCTGGCTTTGGCGTTGATCGGTGGATAGATGAGCATTCGCCTCCCTGTGTTTCGCCGATAGATCCTTGGCCAAAAGACCGATCGTTTCACGGACATTTTTTTGGAGCTGCGTCTGGATTTCTTTTTCTTCCGAGCCAATCTTGCGCAGACGCTGGGCGAGAGTCAGAGCTTGAAGGTCATCGAGCGCTTGGTTGACCTTCTTCTGCAAACGCTCCAGATCCTGCAAAGCTTCCTCCTCCTTCTCGAGCGCCTTGGCCAGTTCTTCCGGCCGAGATTTGGCATTCTGTTGCGCCGCTTTCAGCGACTTGGCGGCCTCCTGCATTTTTCCTTGGGAAAGCTCCTGCATCTCCTGCACGTTCTTCGCCCAATCCTGGAGGGTCTGCGCCGGCATGGTTGGATTGCGCAGCGCCTCTCGCAAAGTTTTCATCCCCTCCTTGGCAAGCTGCTCCAAGCTGGCGGCATTCTGCGATTGCTCAGCTCGCGCTTCGCTCACCCGCTCTCCAGCCTCTTCGGTGGACATCTTCTCGTTTGACAGTTCCTTCAGTTCTCGAGTGCTCGCTGTGACTTTTTCCTCCAACCGCGTCACTTCTTCGAGCCGAGCCAGGACCGATTCCAATTGTTGGCGAACCAACTCAGCGTGTCGTTCGTTGCCCAAAACATGAATGCGATACACCGGCGACTCGGAAGGTTCCCGGTTGGGATAAAAGTCTTTGGCGTAAGCGCGGAGGTCCACTGACGAATCGGTCGGAACTCCTAACATCGCGGCGTTAAATCGAAAACGTTGCTCCAGTTTCTTCTGCTCAGACGAGTTCGTTTCAAATTTATAAGTCCGCGTCGGAGAACTGTTGGTGGTTTGCCAATCGGAAAGCAATTTCCAGTTCAACCCCAATTCACGAACTCCGAAATCATCGGTGGCAACGGTTTTCAACTCCAGCACCTCCGTCTCGAGAATGGCAATCTCCCGAGAAATGTCCGGCAGTTCGGGCACGGGCGGCAAATCCTTTTGCGTTTGGATGGTCAAACGCCACGGAACAACATTGTCCAATCCAAATTGATCCGCCCAAGTAAAGCCGCATTGAAAAATGCCATCCAACGCCAACGATTCACTGGAGAAGCCTTCCCCTCGCACCTTGAGGTTCTGAGAACTCCCTCCCTCGATCCGAACATTTGCTGTCGAGAGTGCCCGGCTCGTCCGGCCCTGAAAAGCGACGCGGCTCCCTTCGAGAACGGTCAACGAACCGTTTTCAATCTTTTGCTCGATCGCCGGGTATCGAAGGTAATCGGGAAGCGCGATGGAAGCGGCGAGCTCCCTGAGCGACGGGCGGTGGGTGGGGATGATGGTCACCTCGCGCTTCACGTCACCCACGCGCACTTTCAAGACGCCGCGCTGGACTTGACCCGGAATCGTGAAGCGGACTTGGTTGCTCTGAACAGTGGCCGCGATCGCTGGCTGCCGCTCGTATTGACTCTTGGCACGGGTCGGCTTCCAAAAAGAACGATACTGAACCGCCCCGACCACTTCAAAAGGTTCTCCGTGCGGGACGATTTGCTCGGCAGCCAAACCCCCCAGATCGACCAAGGTGTAGCGCGCGATGTCGGCGCCAGGTGCAATCCAACGGAGGAATGCATTCCATCCCGCGGCGGGTACCAACAACACAGGCATTAGCAGCAGCATCAGGAGACAAGCGAGCAACAAGCCATGGACCTTCGCCGGACGCAGGCTGACAGCTTCACTAAACTTGAATTGAAGCGCGTCCGTAGCCACTTGCTGGATGGCAGCCCGATACAGCGCCGGGGAAAAATGGGCTGGCCGCTGCTTTTCATTTGCAAGTTCCACAATGCCCAATAAACGATCGCCCAGCCGTCGATATTTTTGCTGGACCAACTTCGAGAGCTCCCGAAAATCGCGTCGGAGCCAAACCCATGTGCGTCCCCACCACAAGCCGGTGCCGGCCAAGATTCCCAGCCCGAGAAGCGTTATCAAAACCCGAAGCCAGACCGGGGTCTCCCAAAAACGATCGGATACAAACAGAACGAGATAAGAAAGAATCAGTCCTCCAGCCGCCCAGCACACCGCGAGGGTCGTCTCCAAGGTCCACAGACGACGCTCAAGTTCCACAAACTGCCGGCGCAGGGCCTCTGGCAGACTTACCGACATCTGATTTTCATTTTCAGCCATGGTGCTATCGCAAACGCGCCATACCATGCCCGGTCTTTTGACTGCCGTCCAACAAATCCTCGCCATCTTGGCCGCAGGACAGAGATAGATCTCGAATAATAATATACAATTGTTTTGAGATCCGGACATTATGAGCAATGGCAAATAACAGAAGGCTTTTTGCTGATGAATATATCAAGACCGTCTCGGGCGCTGGAGAAATCTTCAATATTCCTGAAATCGAAACCGGCGAGAAACCGGCCTTGCGATTCTATAGTTTAGATAACGTTTTCCTACTAGGACCTGGCATTGTCATTGGGAAGGACAGCATCATTCTCAAGGACAGCATTTCCAGCGACACCCATATCGACGCGATTCTCGCCCGCGTGTCGGAAGGAGCTAGCCACCTTGATTTCCCATACTGGCTGATTGAGGGAGAATTCGTTTCGCTCTTAGGCCCTTGGTGCGACCCTTTCTGGCACTGGATGATGGAATACCTGCCAAAGGCCATCATCGCTGAAGTTTTTGGATTTAAGGGCCAATATCTTATTTCCCCAACGGCAGCTCCTTATGTTATAGAGTACTTGCTGCTCATCGGAGTGGCTATAGAACGTATCGTGGTGTTTGATCACAGTGGCGGCCTGCTCATAAGCAAATTGTACATGCCGGAGCGGTTTACATCGGAAAGCGGCATGGCGTATGTGTCCATTCTGAGGATCCTCCGGCAACATCTTCTGAAAAACGTTGCCGATGCCGTGGCTTCACCTGGACGCGTCTATATTTCCCGCAAGTTTGCTCGGAACGGGCGGAGCGTATCCAATGAATCAGAACTGACGACCCTCCTCGATGAGTTCGGATTTCAAGCCGTGCTCATGGAGAAGATGTCGCTCGAAGAGCAAATCAGGTTGATGGCAAATACAACAGGGCTCGTCGGAGCAAACGGAGCAGGGATGTTCCA
>CAMAWP010000052.1 GCA_945861765.1 Akkermansia muciniphila
ATGACGTCCCCGCGCAGCGTGTCCACGCTTTCGACAAACACACCCTCGACAAATTCGTAATAGAAAAGCCGCTGGCAATAGACGAACTCGTTCAACATCCGCGCCGGGATTTGCTGGGGTTCGCGAGTCTCAGTCAGCGGCGCGCGCGCGACGAGTTCCACCGCGTCAGAAGGTTCCGCCTCTGCTTCCAAGGAAGGGGGACGGGGCGATGATCGGCTCGGGTGGCGGCTTGGGAACGGCTTGCGGAAGCTCACTCTCCTTAGTCGCGGCGGGTTCTATCCGCAGCACAATTTTCACACGATCCGACTCAGGCATGGCCTGGCGGGCCTGAGGACCCTGGCGTCCACGACCCGATCTCCCTCGCGCCGATGCCGGCGGGGGATTTATCGACCCAAGCCATGCTTCCAATTCACCCTGGCGCGTTTGGGAGGGACCCAATGGGTTTTGATCATTCATAGAGATAGAGACTCCTGGGCCATGGGGAATTTGGGCAGGCTCAAACTTTCATCGAAAGGACTCAAGCCCGTTTTCGGCGCTCGCCGAGCGCAGATGGTTTTTGTCAACAGCCTTGGAGCGATTCGATTCGGGTTTCCCGCTATTTCGCTTGTCCGGACTTTTGTTCGTGAACTATTCTCTGCGGTGAGTTTTTTCGACGGAAAGGAAAACAGAAGCGATCATTACCGGCTTTTGCGGGCCATCGGCAAGGGGCTGATCTCCAAAATGTATGACACCACCAAGGTTCAGCAGTTCGACGTGCTGGCGGAGTCGGGCGCGGATTTGACCCCGGACGAGCGCGGGGTCCACGTTCTAAGAGAACGCACTCAGTTGAGAAGCAGGCGGTGGCCGACACCATGAACATCCAAGACATCCAGCGGCTCCATACGGACGGCTTTCTGTCCGCTGACCAGCGCGACCGCATCGTTGAGCACTACAAAATGCAAGACGGACAGAGCAAGTTCGTCATCATCCTGTCCGTGTTTGGCGGCTTGCTGGTGGCGGCTGGCATCATCCTGGTCATTGCCTCGAATTGGGACGCCATCCCGCGCGGGGTGAAGCTCTTGTCCGGCGTCGCGCTCATGCTCGGCGCACACGCGGCGGCCTGGCGGGTGCTGATGCGGCATCCCGACTACACCAAGCTTGCCGAGAGCTTGCATCTGATTGGTTCGATGATGTTCCTGGCCAACATCGCGCTCATTGGCCAAGTGTATCATCTCTCTTCGCGCCCTCCGAATGCCATGCTCGTGTGGTGGATCGGCATCGCTCCGCTGGCGTGGATACTTCGGTCAAAGGTGCAACATATCCTCACGCTCATCGCGTTCCTCGTTTGGCTGGGAATGGAGTTCATTCACGGCACGGGCTGGTTCCACGGCATCGGGGACGATGGCTTCCTGCTCTTCTATCCGGCTATCCTCCTCGCGCTGTATGCGGCGGGCGTGTGGTTGGAGCGGACTTCCTACAGCGACTTCGCCAGCAGCACCCGCCGATTTGGAATGTTCGGGCTGCACTGCTTTTTGTTGCCTCTGACGTGGGGCTGGCATGGCCGGAGCGAACTGGCATCGATCGTGTTCACCGCTTATGTGCCGGGCGGGGTGCTCGTTGCCGTGCTGCTTCACTTCGCGCTGCGCGGCGAGCAAAAGCTGCCGACGCTGTGGAAAAACATCTGGTTTTGTTGCCTCACTGCCTGGTTGGCGCTCCATGGCGCCGCCGGCGCCACGGGGACTTCGCAAGACTTCGGCGGCGGCTGGGATTTCAAAGGTGGCCTCGCATGGTTTTCGGCAATCGCTTTATTTGCGCATTGCCTGGTCATGGTGAATGTCGGTCTGCTGCTCGGCTCGGGTTTCCTCATCAACCTTGGCACCGCCCTGCTCGCGATTGACGTCCTCACCGCGTACGTCCGCCTCTTCGGCACGATGGCGGTGACGGGCGCGATGTTCATCGTGTCCGGCGTCGGGTTGATTGTGCTTGGTGTCATGCTGGAAAAGCGCCGCCGTTCGCTGCTGCGCCGTCTCAATCAAAACCAAGTTTAGCGCAACTCATGAAAACCAAAGCCTTCATCATCGTGCTCGTGCTGCAATGCGCCCTGTTGCTCGGCCTTGTGACGCAACAAGAACTCCGTCTCGCCAGTCCGACCACGGTGCTGCTTGAAACCGCGCCGGTGGATCCGCGTGACCTCCTGCGCGGCGACTACGTGATCCTCAGTTACA
Organism: Akkermansia muciniphila; assembly: GCA_945861765.1. Classification (GTDB taxonomy): domain Bacteria; phylum Verrucomicrobiota; class Verrucomicrobiia; order Limisphaerales; family SIBE01; genus SIBE01. Next base: position 2,205 of record CAMAWP010000052.1, read on the forward strand.
AAATCAGTTCACTGGCCGCCACGAACTTTTCGCAGGCAATCTCCGATTTGCGCGCGGCGGACGGCATGCCCGTCGTTGTCGCGCTCGAAAAACGGGGCCAATTCCACGAGGTGGAAAGCGCTTCCCTGGGCCAGCTTGAAGCTGGGACAGGCCAGGTTCTTCTCAAAGGCCGCGCGGTTCACTCGTGGAGCGGCCAAATGCGGGTGGAATACGGCCTGGAACGCTACTACGTGAAGGAAGGCACAGGTAACCCTCGCGGCAAGCTCACCGTGGAAGTCGCCGTCAGCAGCGGTGGCAAGGGCGTCATCAAACAAGTCTTCCTCGACGGCAAACCTTACGCCGAGGCGATGCGCCATCAGAGGCAATGAGTTGTCGTTTCCACCGGTTGTTCCGCATCGTCACGCCAAGTCTTCCAGTCGCGCGTCGGGTGGCACCTAGCCCATCTGCTTGGCCATTTTCCACGATAGGGTCAACCCGTTGGACAACCGGACTATTGTAAACGATTCCATAAGCTCGTTCCGGCAGAGGCCCGGTTCGCAGTGTTGCCGGAGCTTCAACGCGCGCTCAATCTCCGTCGCCTTGCCGCCGACGGTGGTCTCGCTGGTTTGAAAGTGGCCGCAAATCGTGTCGAAGGTCAGGTGCACGGGTTGGGCGAGATCGAACAGGAAATTCATGCGCGCGATGACATGCATCACGCACGCAGCCCAAACGCTCGTCTTGCCGCTACCCGTGGGAACGGCGACGAAATCGGGCGTTCTCCCAGCGCAGAGCCGGGCGGCAAATTCCCTCTGCCAGGGAAAGGGATCGCAGCCCCAGAGTGCGCGGAAAAATTCGGGGAAACCGATGGATAGGCTCAAGCTTCGTCCTCCTTGCGATGGAAGCCGATGCGGCGTTTCGGCGGCTCGGAAGGCGGGAGCAGCAGAGGCCGCAACTTTGCATAAAGATCGCGCAGCGCGGCGTCGTGGCTGAGCAGGGTCTTGTCGATCTTGCTGACCCGCGCTTCCAGAGTGGCGTCGGCGAGCAACTCGCGGCGCATTTTCACAAAGGCGCGCACCACATAGACGCTCATCGCGACCGCCCGCTCGCTGTTTAGGAGGGAGGCTGCCATGAGCGCGCCGTGCTCGATGAAAACCCAGGGCAGATACTTCCGGTGTTGGCCACGTCCGGTCTTTAGGATGCCAATTTGGCATCTTAAAGCCTCCCACTCCGCGTCCGTCAGGCGAAAGGCGAAGTCGTTTGGAAAGCGTGACGCGTTCCGTTTAATCGCGCGGTTGAATGAGCCAGTTTCCACGCCGTAGAGCAGCGCCAAATCGTTATCGAGCACGACAGCCTCGCTGCGAATCGTGTGAATGTAAGGAAGGAGCGGAGCGGAGTTCATGGTCTCTTGAGGTGTCATTTGGGAATCTCAAACGCGGTTGCCGAGTGGTTTGCAGAGGCCATAGCCACGGAAACGTCCCGCGCCGAGGGGGAGAGGACCCTGCACTTCGCACGGAAACTGGATGAGCACATGCATCTGCTGGCGGGGCGCGGTGCCTTCCTTGCCGGGCAACCACGGCATCCCGCTGGGGCCGGGCCGGGAACGCGGCACGCCTCGATGCCATGATGTTTTGTCCACATCGATCAGTTTCGGCTTTGGCAGACCCTGACGCTCGCAACTTTGGGCTATGCTCGCGGCGACTTCATCGCGCCACTGCGCCCGTTCGATTTGCTGATCGTGCTTCGGATGGCGGTCGAGAACCATAGGTGTGACACTCGCCCAGACGGAAGACGGCTCGCACCAGGTCGCTGACCGCAGGGCTAGTGGCGGCAGACTGCGTTCTTCGCGTCGAAGCGTCCACGTCCCGAGTTTACCCATCTGGAGTTCCGGTTCGAGGTCATCGGCGGATGGGCCAAACAGTCGCCCGCTGAAACTTCGCGCCGAGTCCGCCCTTCGGTCCGGTCGAATCCCAGAGGCCAAAGATCCGTGCTGTCGGACACAGTTTGTAGAGGGGAGTGGCATTTTGCAGACTCGCTTGATCCAACGATTTCCCGAGTTCGCTTTTACGGAATGGCTGCCCATCATGAAGGCTGTCACGGAGAATCGCGTCGGCAATCCGATGCGGCGCTTCGAGACTGCTCACGCGCCCAACTTCATCCAGCAAACCAATGCCCGTGAAATCTACATTCAGCACCGGGACGTTCTTGAGCACGCCTGTGTCCAGCGCGCGTTGCAACGCTTCCTCCAGGCGGTTCGCTTGCGCTTGGACTGAATCGAGCAGCACGCACGGAACCTTAGCGCCATTGATCTGCCGATCCTCCTTCGCATAGACCGCTCCCGCGTAGGTTGGTGGAAATACTTTATCTCCTTTGCCCCCGGCGGGCTGAAGACGGGTTCGGGAGCGAAATGCAGCGGCAGTGCCGCTAACGGCTTTGTGGATTGTATCGAGATTCATGGGTTTGGTTGGCGGGCGGTTCGCTGGATTCCTCGGGTTCAGTCGGGGTGACTGCCAGATCGTCGTCGGAAACAAAATTAAGTCCGGCGTAGGGGTTTTGAAGCCTGCGGACATAAGCGATTTCCTCGGAAGTAAGGCTCGTAGATGTCTCGCACACTCCTGTCATGCAGAATTGCCAGGCAATAAACGAGCCGACGCGGCCACTTCGGATTTTGAAGTTGAACACGGTTCCAAAGCCATGCGAGTACAACGGCGGCGGTTTTGCCAAGGCCGGTTGGAACGTTGATGAGTTGAGAATGGCAGGCCGTGCCAACGCGAAGGGTTTCCGGTTTGTCAGGATCAGCGTCGGGGCCGCAGGCCAGTCGACATTGGTAGTCATAGGGCTTGTTGCCCGTGGCGGTTTGGAAAAAATCGACAAAGCTCAGGGCAATTTCAAGGTTCGGAACTGAAGCGGGTTTTCCAGATGGCAGTGAGGGGGTGCCAGTCCCGTCGGTCGGCGGCTTCCAGCGCAGCGAAATACCGGGCCCGGCCCACGTCCGATTCAGGGGCAAGTTCCACCATTGGAAAGTCGAGGCGGCGCAGGAGTTCGGCGAGGAAGACACGGATGGTTCGCCCGTTGAAATCTCGAAAGGGATGGATGCTCAGAAACCGCCCCTCTGCGAATGCGAGAAACTCCAAAGTCAGGTCGATCTTCTCACCCGAGGCATCTTGCCAACGAGCCTGAAGGTCCAGCCCGTAGTCTCGCATGAGCAGGGGCAATTGATGCGGAGCGGGCGGGGTGAGAGGCCCGACGGCGACTTCCACCGTTCTCCATTTGCCAGCCCAGTCGGGCGTCAGGTCGCCGCAGATGCGGTAGTGAAATTCGGCCAGAAGACTTTCATCCAGCGGTCGTCGCGCAAATTCTTCGGCTTGCACGGCCGCTTCCAAGCGGATGACGCGTTCGCTGAGCAAGGGCGCTAGCTCCGAGTAGCTGAGGACGCCAAGTGTCGTTTCAACAAAGCGGGTGGCTCGATCTGGTCGAGTATCGCGCGAATCGCCTCCACCGGCACCGGTTCCCGCTCGAAGGCCATGCTCCGCGCCACGTTCAGAGGAATGGCCTCCCAGCGGAGTTGCAGCTTGCGCTCCGGCGGCAGGGCCTTCCACTGGCGGATGGTTTCGATGTAGGTCATCAGCCATGAGATTCGCCTCCATCGGTGGTTTTGGCAAGGATCGAGGCGCGGTCGGGTACCGTGACACAGGAGAGAACACGGAGCAGGCAAATCGCTCTGAGGAAGTGTCCGAGGTTGCCCTTGATGCCCTCGTTTTCGTAGAAGGCGCGTTTCCGCAGGTCGAGACAAGCGCCATAGAGCCAGTTCCGCAAAACAAGAAACCGGTTCACGGACTTAGCGGCTCCTGCCTCTGCAGATTGATGCAGTTCAGAGGGCGTGGTGATGAGGTCTGAGTAATGCATCGCGAATCTTTGGCTCAAATGGAGGCGCGAATGTCGGCATCGCGAAAGACGGCCTGGAAAAAGGCGAGGTGGAACGGGCCGTAGTGTTCGAGCAGCCGAGCACGACGGCGGCGGTTTTGCCAAGGCCGGTTGGAATGTTGATAAGCAATGAACGACATTCGCGGCCTTTGGTCAGCGTCTCGGGATTGTCCAAGAGCGCGTCGTCGCCACACGCAAGACGGCACTGATAGTCGTAAGGAGCCTGTTCCGTCGCGGCTTTGAAGAAGTCGGCGTAGTTCATGGTTCTGACTGGAGGTGATTGGCCAAGGCTCGCCGGAGCCGCTGCAACCGCGGACGTGCGATGCTGCCAAGCAGGCCAGCAATGCTGGTGTCAGGGACGGCGTTGAGGAAGCCCAGGCGGATCAAAGAAGCCTGCCGCAATCCGCTGGCCGCGAAATCAGGATCGCCACGGTCAACGATCTCGTCGAAACCCTCGTCTTTATGGCGGAGCTGAGTGCTCACTCCACAGACCAGGAAGTCCCTAAAGGGCGGTAACAGGCACAAAACCAGGGCTGGCCTGAGCTTGAACTGAGCGTCGGCTTGCGGGATGGAAGCCAGGACGAGGTCACCGGCTTTCATACTTAGGGTTTTGCTCCTTCAACATGCCCAGAGTGTATTCAGGCTCGGCTGGACCGTACGCACGACCGAGGGATTGCAGAGCCAGCGTTGTCCAGTCTCGGTGTTCCTCATCCGGCGGCTCATCCGGCAAGACCGTTACGAGCAGTCGTGTGTTGGGCTTGAGGACGACGGGTTCATCCAGCGTGATGTGCTGGCCGTCGAAGGTGGCGGTGAGGCTGATCGTTTTCATAAGTTGATACTAGTGGAAACCTGCAGAATCACCAGCGTCCGCATTGGCAGGCAATAGACGAGGCGACGCGGCCACTTCGGATTTTGAAGTTGAACACGATTCCAAAGCCACGCGAGCACGACGGCGGCGGTTTTGCCAAGGCCGGTTGGAATGTTGATGAGTTGAGAATCGCAGGCTGCGTCAGAATCGTTCCCCGCCAAACGGGATTGGTAGTCGTAGGGCGTGTTGTCCGTGGCGGCTTGGAAAAACGCCTTAAATGTCATTCTGCATCTTTTACATGAAAGCTTCGTTGTTGAGAATATTTGTTTCCCTTCAACCCTTCACATGGAATGTCCGCAAAAATGCAGACTCGTTGGAGCATGTGTGGAGCTCACAACCACACAGAACCTAGAAAATCCCCGCGCTCGCAGGAGCTAGCATGAGCATTCAACACTCCACCCGAGCGATTCAGCGTTTGAAGTGGAGCGGTCCGCTGGGCCGTCCCCGCCTCGTTCAACGGCGAAACCGCTCATCCGTTGGCTCGATGAATGGAACAGGTCCCGCGCAACCATTCCGCGCCCACCCTCAACTCGCTCCGAAAAAACTCATTTTCGAATCAGCGTATGAAATATGCGGGCTAGAAGGTGTGAACACTCTGTGAGCGTGGCTACATCGGGCTACTAAAGTCTCCGGATGAGATCACCCGTCAAGGTCTTGTGCTTTGAGCCTCGACCATCCGTCGAAAACCGGATGTGGAGACTTTTTCGGCTTGACCCATCCTTCACAGCTTTCTATTTTCCGCCGAAATCCACGCGATTCCACACTACTAGCTATTACTAAAGGAAAAAAAACTGATTCCTCGGGAAGCTCGCAACGAGGCCCCAGGGACAGGAGGAAAACCTCCCGAGTTTGGAATGCACGCCTGGCGATTTCGGGGGCGCTTCTGATCGGGGCCCTGCTGGCTTGGTCGCGGTGGAGGAGGCACGAGCCTTGGCTGGAACCCCGCACTCACGCCGTGCAAAGCGTCCCACTGGCAGTGGGGCAGACACCTCTCGCTCAACGCGTCAGTTCGGGGTTAGTCCCCCTGCGTCCCGAGGCGGAGGCGACAGCCCTCAAGCAGGAGGCTGTGGCGGTGGCCGGACAAGTGGCCGAGGCGTATCCGAACGATGCTCTTGCCTACGCTCTTCTGGGGTCGGCCTATTACAACACCGGCCAATCCGACGAAGCGGCCAAGCATCTGAAGAGGTGCCTCGAATTGCGCCCCGATCAGGCAGAGGCCTACGGGATTCTGGCGAGAATCACGTATGAAAAAGGGGAACTCGATGAAGTCGTTCGCCTCTGCCAGGAAGCGCTGAAGCGCGGTCCGGCGACGCCGGAAGTTCTGAATCGGTTGGGTCGAGCCCTTCTGGATTTGGGCGAGACTGAAGCGGCAGTTCGCACTCTCCAACAAGCCGTCCGTTTGCCGAAGCCGACCAGCGAAAGCTGCTACCTTTTGGGACAGGCCCACATGCAGTCCGGCGACTTTGCGCAGGCGAAAGAGGGCTTTCTGCGGGCGATCGGGTTGTTGCCAGACCACACCCAGGCATATTTTGGACTCTCCACCGCATGTCTGAGGCTGGGGCAGACGGAGGAAGCCGGACGGTTTCGCGAGCAATTCCTTAAGCTGGAGGCTGTGGACAGGCAGGACCTGACCGACCGAAGCGCCAGGGAGGACACGCTGACCGGCCTGCCCATGGTGCGCGAAACCGTTGCCCGAACTCTTTTCGGCGCGGCCCAGATCTACAGTGTTCACGAGGAAGCCGGAAAAGCGGCCCAGTTCTTTCGACGATCCGCCGCACTGGACCCCGACAATATGGGCTACCGGTCCGCACTGGAGGCATTTTACGTGCAGCGCAAAGAAATAGCTGAAGGGATGAAAGTGTTTCAGCAGCTTACTGCGGAACAGCCTCAGGCCACTTTGAATCACCTTTTTTTGGGTCGGCTTCACGGTCGCCTTGAACAGTTCGAGGCTGCGGAACGGTGCTACCAAAGGGTGAAGGAACTGGCCCCCGGTTGGGCGGAGGGCTATCGTGCGTTGGTAGAACTCTACTTGCGGGCCAACCGCAAGCCCGACCAAGCACGGGTGCTTGCGGGGAAGGTTGTCGAGTTGGAACCGAGCGGCCCTCACTATTATTTGTTGGCGGTGGCGTGCTCGAGAACCAACGACCGTACAGGCGCGATCGAGGCCGTGAAGAAATCTCTCGCCCTGAGCCCTGATGAGGCAAAGTACCAGCAATTTTTCCAGCAACTAAAAGACAAAGAGGTGCCTTAGGATGAGCGCGGCCGCAAATCAAGTTTTGGAAGAGTGCATTTTTCCTGAAGCCCAACGGGATTCCGCAACAAAGCCCACGGTTGCGAGGCACGAGCTACCCTGGGGAAACGGATCGGGAAAGCAAAACCCCAACGGGGTTTCGGCTTTGGTGAATGTGAGCTGCGGGTCGCAACCCCGTTGGGGTTGTTGTTTTTCGCGCTTCTTACCCAGGGTAGCTCGCACCTCGCAACCCTGGGCTCTGGGACGTAATCCCTTTGGGATTGAAAGACTTCCAAAATCTGATTTGCACCCGATGAGCGCGACACGTCACACATGGACTCCCCACACCGTTTTGATCGGCTGGATTCTTTCATCATTGATCTTCACCTCCCGGCTCACTGCCGCCGAGTCGAACAGCCCCATCCAACTCAAAGACGTCACCCGCCAAACCGGCATCAACTTTGTTCACACCGATGGCAGCTCCGGGCAACACTACATCGTGGAGACAGTCGCTTCTGGCCTGGCAACTTTCGACTATAACGGAGATGGCAAAAACGACATCCTTTTCCTGAATGGAGCGCCCCTGCCGGGTTCGCCGACCACGACGCCCCCACCGCGCAATGGACTTTACCGGAACGACGGCGGTTGGAAGTTCACGGATGTGACGGTGGCAGCGGGATTGGCCGATACCAGTTACCATTTGGGTGTGTGCGTCGGCGACTACAACAACGACGGCTACCTGGACATTTACTTGAACAATTTCGGGCCGAACATTCTTTATCGAAACAACGGAGACGGGACATTCACTGATGTCACGAAAGAGGCCGGCGTGGCCGTGGGAAACCACGTCGGTGCCGGCGCCTGCTTTCTGGATTTCGACGGCGACGGGTACCTGGACTTGTTCGTGGCAAACTACGTGGACTTTACTTTCAAGAACCACCAGATCTCTCACATGAACGGCTTTCCGGCCTACGTCGGGCCTTTGCATTTTCCGGCAACGGCGAACGTGCTTTTCCGAAACAACCGTGATGGGACTTTCACCGACGTCAGCGTGGCTTCCGGCGTTGCATCGCTTAAGGGATCGGGGATGGGCGTGATCTGTGCCGACTTCGACAATGACGGTGATACGGACATCATCGTGGGAAATGACCTCCGCCCAAATTTTGTCCTACGGAATGACGGTGCCGGCAAGTTCCAGGAGATCGGAGCACCCTTGGGGTTGGCCTACGATTCCTCTGGAAATGTCCAAGGCTCGATGGGTGTGGAATGCGCCGATTGGAACAATGACGGCTGGCTCGATTTCTACATCACCCCGTATCAACGCCAACTATGCAGCCTGTACCAGAGTCGCAAGGGGGCTTATTTTGATGATGTGGCCCGGCAGACCGGCGCGGCCACCGGCACTTATCCGCAAGTTAAATGGGGCACCGGCATCGTCGATCTCGACAACGACGGCAACCGCGATATCTTCATCGCCTGCGGCCATCTGATTGACAACGTCGAGCAGTTCGACAAAACCACCAGTTACAACGCCCGGAACATCGTTCTGCGGAACACCGGTCAGGGAAAGTTCGTGAATGTATCGGACCAGTGCGGCGATGGTTTGTTGCCCAAGTTGAGCAGCCGCGGGGCTGCGTTCGACGATCTCGATAACGATGGCGATCTGGACGTGGTGATCCTGAATTCGCGGCGCGAGCCAACCATCCTGAGAAACGACTCAAGCAGGACGAACCATTGGATCCAAATCCAACTCCAGGGCGCAAAATCCAACCGTGGCGGCATCGGGGCGCGGGTGAGTGTCACCGCGGGTGACCTCACTCAGATCGACGAGGTTCACAGCGGACGCAGCTACCAGAGCGACTTTGGAAAACGACTCCAGTTTGGTTTGGGACAGCACAAAGCTGTTGACCAGATCCGCGTGAACTGGATCGGCGGCGGAGTGGACATCGTTCGCAACGTCGGCGTTGACCGCCTCATCACTCTCGTGGAAGGTCTCGGTCTCGTGCCTCCGCCGACACCCGCTAAACTGCCATGAACACCCGCCATACAGCCTGCTTAAATTGTAGGAGCCGACGTGAGGAGGCTCGCTTTTCTCCCGGGAAAGGCGGCGGGTTTCATCGTAAATCAGAGTCTCGTTACCTCGACGCCTCCAAGCGAGTGGATTTCTTGAAGCCGGCTCTTAGCGTTTCCGGGCTGCGCCACGGCCTGCTGATTCTTATGTTGTTCGCCCCCTTGCTCCGCGCGGCGGACGCGCCGTCGCCGATTCAACTGAAGGACGTGACGCGAGAAACTGGCATCACCTTTGTTCACACCGATGGCAGCTCTGGGCGGCGCTACATCGTGGAGAGCGTTGCCTCTGGCTTGGCAACTTTCGACTATAACGGGGATGGCAAAAGCGACATCCTTTTCCTGAATGGAGCGCCCCTGCCGGGTTCGCCAACCACGACGCCCCCACCGCGCAATGGACTTTACCGGAACGACGGCGGTTGGAAGTTCACGGATGTGACGGCGGCAGCGGGATTGGCCGATACCAGTTACCATCTGGGTGTGTGCGTTGGCGACTACAACAACGACGGCTACCCGGACATTTACTTGAATAACTTCGGGCCGAACATTCTTTATCGGAACAACGGAGACGGAACATTCACCGATGTCACAAAAAAGGCCGGAGTTGCAAATGGCAACCAGGTGGGCGCAGGCGCTTGCTTTTTGGACATCGATGGAGATGGCAAACTAGATCTCTTTGTTGCCAATTATTGCGACTTCACCGTTGCGAAACATCAGACCCGCAATGTCAATGGCCACCCCGCCTACGTAGGTCCCATGATTTATGGACCTGTTCCCGCCACCCTCTTCCGCAACAATGGGGACGGCACGTTCACCGACATCAGCCGCGAATCCGGCATCGCGGCGCATGCGGGAACTGGAATGGGAGTGGTCTGCGCCGACTATGACGACGATGGAGATACGGACATCATCGTGGGCAACGATGCGATGGCCAACTTTGTGTGGAAGAATGACGGCAAGGGCCATTTTGAAGAGGTGGGCCTGTTGTCCGGTCTGGCGTACGACTCGAACGGAGTAGGCCAGGGAACCATGGGTGTGGAGTGTGGCGATTACGACAATGACGGGCGTCTTGATTTCTATATGACATCCTATCAGAAGCAGTGGGCAATCCTCTACCGCAACCTGGGTCGAGGACTGTTTGACGACGTGACCCATCGAACTGGGGGCGGCACCAGCACTTTCAATCCGGTCACTTGGGGGACCGGGTTGGTCGATTTCGATAATGACGGCAATCGTGACTTGTTCATCGCGTGCGGACACCTCCAGGATAACGTCGAGCTATGGGATGACACCGCCAGTTACGAGGCCCGGAACGTTCTCCTACGGAATACGGGCCGCGGAAAATTCATAGACGTCTCCGCGCGATCAGGGGACGGTTTGGCCGTCAAGCGCAGCAGCCGTGGCGCCGCCTTCGAGGACCTGGACAATGATGGCAAATTAGATGTCGTGATTCTCAACGCGCGGCGAGAGCCGACGATCCTCCGGAACGACAGCTCTGGCCCCAGCCACTGGCTTCGGATTCAGCCGCGCGGAACTCGGAGTAACCGGGACGGCATCGGAGCAAGGATCAAGGTGGTGGCTGGCGACCTGACGCTCGTTGACGAAGTTCACAGCGGCCGAAGTTACCAAAGCCATTACGGGATGTATCCGCATTTCGGCCTGGGGCAACGGACGCGAGTGGACCGCGTTGAGGTCCGGTGGATCGGTGGTGGTACGGATGTCATCGAGGGTGTGGACGTTGACCGTGTCCTCCAGATCAGCGAAGGCAGTTCACGGCGGTGATCCTTAAGTCTTTTTGGAAATCCAATTCATTCGTGACAGCCGAGGTAACGAGGCTCAAATTTATTGAACCTCTCGCGCACTTCCTTCAGATCAGAGCTTCGTTACCTACTATTTTTAAAACAGGCTCCTTAGATTCGAGCGCTCCTTCCTTCTGTTCTCCGTGGTTTCATTGTTGGACGGGCTGTGCTAATGCTGAGTTCCGATGAAACACGGATGGCTCGTGACTCTATCTTTTTTGCTGACAGCATCAGCAGCCGGGGGGCTGTGGGCGGCCGAGGTGGATTACCTCAGGGATGTTAAACCCCTCCTTCAGGAGCGCTGCTACGCTTGCCACGGAACGCTCAAGCAGAAGAACAAGCTGAGGCTGGACACGGTGGTGGCGATGCTTAAAGGCGGCTCTGACGGGCCAGTGATTCAGCGCCGAGAGCCAAGCCGAAGCATCCTGATCAAGCGCGTCACAGCGACCGATCTCGATGAGCGAATGCCGCCGGAGAACGAGGGTGAGCCGTTCACGGCCGCGCAGGTGAAATTGTTAAGCGACTGGATCGCCGCCGGAGCACCGGCACCGGCGGACGAGAAAGCCGAGGCGGATCCCAAGGACCACTGGGCGTTTCGCGAGTGCGCGCGACCGCCTGTGCCGGTCGCCGCCAACGTAAGCTGGGTGAGGAATCCGATTGATGCGTTTATTGCCAAGCAGTACGCGCAGCACAGGCTCACGCCGCAGTCCGAGGCTCCGCGCGAGGTGCTGATGCGAAGGCTTTACATTGATCTCATCGGTCTGCCCCCCACGGCCAAAGAGATGGCGGCGGCGAGCCAGGATCGATCGGGCCGTTGGTATGAAGAAACCGTGGAACGTCTGCTCGATGACCCGCGCCATGGCGAGCGTTGGGCGCGTCACTGGATGGACATCTGGCGCTACAGCGATTGGTGGGGCCTGGGCGATCAACTCCGCAACAGCCAGAAGCACATCTGGCATTGGCGTGACTGGATCATCGAGTCGCTCAATGCCGACACCCCCTACGACGAGATGGTGAGGCTCATGCTCGCCGCCGATGAACTCCACCCCAACGACCTCGATCAACTGCGCGCCACCGGCTTTCTCGCGCGAAACTGGTTTCTCTTCAACCGGCACCAATGGCTCGAGGAGACCGTGGAGCACGTCAGCAAGGGCTTTCTCGGTCTGACGGTGAACTGCGCCAAATGCCACGATCACAAGTATGATCCCATTCCGCAGGCGGACTTCTATCGGATGCGCGCTTTCTTTGAGCCCTATCATGTCCGGCTCGACGTTACGCCAGGTGAAGCGGATCTGGCGAAGGATGGCATCCCGCGTGTCTTCGACGGCCAGCTCGACACGCCGACGTATCGCTTTATCCGCGGTCAAGAGAATCAGCCCGACAAATCCACCGCCATCACCCCGGGAGTGCCCGCGCTGCTGGCGTTCAAGGATCTCAATATCCAGCCCGTGCCGTTGCCGATCGAAGCTCACCAGCCAGAGCGTCGCGCGTGGGTGATCGAGGCTCATTTGATCGCCGCACGGAAGAAGGCGGAAGCAGCAGGAATGATGATTCCCAACATGAGGCGTGCGTTGGCTTCGGCACTTCGCCAGGAAGCGGACCTTCTATCGCCCGATGATCCCGGGAAAGCATTGGCTTCCACCCAAGCTTCAACCTCGCGCCTGCTGAATCGAGACCAAGCCCGGATGGCGGTTGAGGAGGATCGAGGAGCGTTGAACGTTGCCGAGTCCGCCCTGGCTTTCTCCAAAGCTGACCTCGCCAGCCTGGAGCGCCGCGCGCAAGCGATGCATGCTGCGTGGGCGAGGGCTGATGGCAAGAAGGATGACAAAGCACTCGCCGCTGCCGAGCGCGAGACAGCTATGGTCTCGGTGAAAGCTGAGCGCGAGGCGTTGGCCGCCAAAGCGCGCTTGGCGCTGGCTGAGACCGAGCGTCGTCTGGCGAAAGCGGCCGATGACAAAAAGGAGTCCATCGAGAAGGAAATAATAAAAGCCCGCGAAGCTCTGGTGAAATCCATCAAGACCGCTGAGGCCCCGGTAAAGCCGGATGATCAATTTACCCGACTGGCGGGCGCGCAGTGGACGCCCACCCGCTTTCTCAACTCGACTGCCGATGATCCGACCGTGAAGTTTGAGCCTCAGAGCAGCGGACGGCGAAAGGCACTCGCCGAGTGGATCACCGACCGGCGCCATCCGCTCACGGCACGCGTGGCGGCCAACCATATCTGGACTCGTCACATGGGCGCGCCACTCGTGCCTACCGTCTTTGATTTCGGGCGCAAGGGCACACCTCCGACTCATCCTGAGCTGCTCGACTGGCTCGCCTCCGAGCTGATGGATAACGGATGGAGCATGAAGCATCTGCACCGGCTCATTGTCACCTCCTCGGCCTATCGGCTGTCGTCATCGGTGGCTGCAGCCGATGGGAACGCCGCGAAGGATCCAGAAAACGTTCACCTCTGGCGGCGCAATCCCATTCGCCTCGAAGCGGAGGCAGTGCGGGACTCGATCCTTTCGTTGGCGGGCACGCTCGACCCAACAATCGGCGGCCCGCCTATTCTCCTAGCCAATCAGGAAAACTCGAAACGCCGAAGCCTCTATTTCTTCCACTCGAACAACGACCGAAATCTGTTTCTCACCACCTTCGATGAAGCGGGGGTGAAGGAGTGCTATCGGCGGGATCAAAGCATCGTACCGCAACAGGCGCTGGCTTTAACCAACAGCAAGCTGGTGCTGGATGCAGCCAGCAGCATCGCGGCGCGTTTGGCCCACGCCGATGCAACGGATCAGAGTCCATCGGACGATGTTGCCTTCATCCGCCGGGCCTTCCTCGAGGTGCTTGGTATCGCCGCCGCCGATGCCGAAGTGGCCGCCTGCCGGAACGCGCTGGAGAGCTGGCGGAAGCTCGAACCCCAATCCTTCGGCAAGCCGGACGCCGCCCTCGCCCACCTTGTCTGGGCGCTGCTCAATCACAACGACTTCGTCACATTGCGATGAGACGATTGCCAAACGAAGGAGAAGAAAGACCATGACCAATCGCCATCCTCCCCACCTCGGCTCAATCAACCGCCGCCTGTTCCTCGCCGACCTGGGCATCGGTTTTACGGGGCTCGCGCTCGGGGCTATGCTCCACCGGGATGCCTTGGGCAGCAGCGCCGGCTGGGCGCCCCCCAATGGCCTGGCGCACTTCGCGCCGAAGGCCAAAAGCGTCATCTGGCTGTTCATGAATGGCGGCGTAAGCCACGTCGAGAGCTTCGATCCCAAGCCGATGCTCACGAAGTATGGCGGCAAGACAATTGCCGAAACTCCTTTCGCTGATGCCCAGGATCCTAAAAAGCTCGCCCTCGAACGGCTGGTCGTCCCCGACGCCAACGGCAACCAGCGTAACACCCTTTATCCTCTGCAGAGCGGCTTCAAGAAACATGGCCAGAGCGGCATTGAAGTGAGCGATTGGTTTCCGCACATCGCCCGCAACGTGGATCGTCTGGCGGTCGTTCGTTCCATGTGGACGACCGACAGCAACCACGGCGCGCAAACGCAGTTTCATTCAGGGCGTAACATGCTCGACGGCGAATTCCCCACCCTCGGCGGGTGGGTTCACTACGGACTTGGCTCGCTCAATGACAACCTGCCGCAGTTCATCTCCATAGGCACTCGCGAGTACTGGAACAAGAAGGACGGCCACTATCTCGGCCCGGCCCACGACGCTGTTCCGCTGCGGATTGATCCCAAGAGCCCACTCGACTTTGGCCAAGCCGAACGGCCGTTCTCCGCGGAAGCCCAAAGCGTGGGTCGGAATCTGGTGAGCCAGCTCAACGCCTTGCGAGGTGTCGAGTATCCCGACGACCCTGCTCTCGCAGCTCGCGTGGCTTCGTATGAACTCGCCTTCCGCATGCAACAATCAGTGCCTGAGGTCCTGGATTTTTCGAAAGAATCCGATCGGACCAAAACGCTCTACGGCCTAGACCTGCCGCACTGCCGAGAGTTTGGCTCGCAGCTCCTGGCGGCCCGGCGCCTCGTGGAGCGCGGCGTGCGCTTCGTCCAGATCCAGCACGGGGGCGGTGGCGCGGGGGCTTGGGATGCCCACAGCGGGCTGAAGGGGAATCACTCGAAGCTCGCCCTCGCCGTGGATCAACCCATCGGCGCGTTGCTCGATGACCTCGACCAGCGCGGGTTGCTCGACGAAACCCTGGTCGTGTTCGCCACTGAATTTGGTCGAACTCCTGGTTCGCAAGGTTCCGATGGCCGCGATCATCACATCTTCGGGTTCTCGGTCTGGATGGCCGGCGGCGGGCTGAAACGCGGGGTCGTGCATGGAGCCACCGACGAGATAGGCTTTCATGCCGTCGAGAACCGGCACTACGTCACCGACATCCACGCCACAATCCTCCAGCAGCTCGGCCTGGACTCGCGCAAACTCGAAGTCCCCGGCCGCAAGCGCCTGGAGATTGACCACGGCAAGCCAATCCACGAGATCATCGCGTAGGCGGAAGCGAGCGGGCCGTTCGCTCTCCCGTTTTTCCAACTGATAGGAACTTTGTTTGTTACGCCGCGAGGTTCACTCCACGAGCGGGAAAGTAATCTTCTCCTCGCGCCCTTCACGCAGGACTGTGAGTTTCAGCCGGTCGCCCACCTTGTGTTGGAGGCGGACGTACACGTTGAACTCGGCCGGCGACATCGTGAGCGGTTTGTCATCCACACCCACGATGACATCGCCAGTGCGCAGGCCGGCGTCCTTGGCAGCTTTGCCCTGCGGTTGGTTGCCATTGAGAACCTGGACCTTGGTCGGCTTGATGCCTGCGGGGACGTTTGCCGCAGCGACCTCGTCCGGTTTCATTTCGCGCGCCCAGTAACCAGGGCGCGGGCGCAACGACCACATCGAACCGCGCCACGAGATGTCGCCCTTCTTCCAACCGGGCGACAAAGAGAGTCTGTGGGTCAAATCCTTGCCGCCGCGGGTCACGGTGAATAGCACCGACGCCTTGCCACCGGAGATGTTGTGCAACACCCACTGGATGTCGGCGATGGAGATGATCGGTTGTCCATCCACATGAGTGACCATGTCGCCCGCTTTCAACCCGGCTTTCGCGGCGGGGGTGTCGATGGAAACCCGCTCGATCTTCGCCCCGTCCTGCGGGTCGATATGCACGCCCACGTTGTCAGGCAAAGGCCAGCGTTCTAGGAACGCGCTGTTGGGCACGCCGGCGAGCCGGGCCTGGTTCTGTTCGGCGTCGTGAATGTTGTGGCAGTGGATGCAATTGCCGCGCTCAGTTTGGCCGCGAAGTTTCTCCTTTTGGTCGAGACCGGGCATGTCGAACGCAGTCTTGTAAGGCTTGTCCTTCCCGTGCTTGGGCGTGAGTTCAGCCTGGTTCTTCGGATACGCCGCATGAAGGGCGAGGGCTCGCATCATTGCTCTTTCCAGCGAGGCAATCGAGTTGAACGCGTCCGGCCCCGAGGCGGACTGCGTGCCGTAACGGCCATAGACTGTCCCGTCGGGGTTGATGAACATCGCGGCCCAGTTCAGGTCGTGGTCGAACTGGAACTGCGAGAGGTCCACACCCTTCATCTCGACCTGGCGCAGGGCCACAAAGTGCGTCTGCGCGAGCGTCCTGATCAACTCGCTCCCCTGCGCGACTTCGGCATCGAAGCTGGCGCAGTTCTTGCACGGCACGCACCGAAAGGTGACGAAGATCGGCTTGTTCCACTTGCGCGCCTCGGCCTTGGCTTTGTCGAGGTCGTTGTAGATCCAATGGTCGGCCCCGATCGCGTGGGCGTCGGCGAGTCGCTCGCGCAGCCCGCTATCGGCGGCGCATAAAGGGAAATCGAGAAGCATCGAGCCCAACAGCAGCGCGGGGACGAGGGAGAGCGGAGTTTTCATGACGGGGATACTACATTGCTTCAGCAGGGTTGGAAAGCCTGCCGCAAGCTCAGTTTCCATGAACCGCGGTGGCAGCCCTCTAATGGCGACAAAAACGCCGCACCTGCTCAGACTCACCTTGATAAAACCTGAGAATATGAAGAAAGTGGCACTATGAATAGCGAATCTTCCGCCCGATGATGCGTTACACAGACGACGAACTCGAAAACATTCTCGACAAAATCGAGTCCGACCTTGCTGAGAGAAAGGAGACATGGAAGGGCGATGCTCCAGAGAAAGGACGCCAGGCTGTATGTGCCTTTGCCAACGACTTGCCTGACCACCGCCAGCCGGGGGTGCTGTTCGTTGGCGTCAAGAACGACGGCTCTCCAAGTGGATTGACGGTCACGGACGAACTTCTGCAAACGCTGGCGGCCATCAAAACCGACGGCAAAATCCTGCCACCTCCGACACTCCTGGTTGAGAAGCGCTTGCTCAAAGGCGGTGATGTCGCGGTCGTCACCGTCCTGCCCGCCGATGCTCCCCCGGTGCGTTACGACGGTCGGGTTTGGATTCGCCTTGGCCCGCGTCGCGGCACCACTACAATCCAGGACGAGCGTATTCTCAATGAAAAGCGCCGGCATCGCGATATCCCATTTGATGTGCAGCCGGTGTATTCTTGTTTCCTGGCGGAATTGAGCCGTTCTTTGTTTGAGGAGGAGTATCTTCCCTGTGCTTTCGCCCCGGATGTCCTTGCCGCCAACGACCGTACTTACGAGCAGTGCTTGTCCGCCTGCAAGCTGATCGTCGCGGCCGACGAACCCGTCCCGACCGTCACCAGCACGTTGGTATTGGCGCGAAGTCCGCGTGAACGATTGCTCTGCGCCTACGTCCAGTTCCTTCGCATCACCGGACGGGAGTGGTCCGACCCAGTGGTGGACGAGGCGCTTTGTGAAGGCCCGCTCTCCCACCTCGTCCGCCGTCTGGATGAAAAGCTGGATGCCCATAACCGCACGGCGGTGAACATCACCTCCGGCCCTCGCGAAAAGCGCACGAGCCTCTTCCCGCCAGTGGCCTTGCAGCAATTGGTCCGCAACGCGGTCATGCACCGCACCTATGAAGGAACCAACGCCCCCGCGCGCGTCTGCTGGTTTGACGACCGCATTGAGATCCACAACCCCGGTGGCCCGTAAGGTGAAGTCACCGCCGAGTTCCTTGCCGAATCTACGCGCGTGGTCGCCACCGTGCGCAAGATCCCGGCATGAGAGGGTGAGGAATTGCCGCGAAAAAGCGCAAAAGCCGCAAAAGGAAACTAACTCTTTTGCCCCTTATTCGCCTGCTCACGGCAATTCCTACGGCCTGGCGGGCTTGGACGCCGCATCGCGCTTTTACGTCCTCTGGCGCTACACCTACGGCGGGGCTGAATTGGACGCGGGCGAAGCTATCATCTTCGCTAACGGCACGCACGTCGAATTGGACGGCCAGCACGGACTGACCGGCGCCAACGACGCACTGGTGCAGAAAAAGAAAAGCAAGTATCGCCTGTGTGACTACGCCGAGCGTGGCGACAACGACAAACTTGGCTTGGCGACGGAGACCGGCCAAGCCGCGCCGCTCATTGACATGCTCCACCGCACCCTTTGGCTGATCGAGAAGCGACCGGCGGAGCTTGGCGCATTCTTGAGCGAGGCGCAGCCGAACCGCGAGCAAATGCGTCTGGTGGCGCAGGCGCTCGCAGGCCCCGCCTTGAGAGGCGGCGAATTGAGCGACATCTCGCCCATCGCAGAGTTGTCCGCGCTCGGCAAGCTGATGGCGAATTGGCAAAGCCTTGTTGGAGACGCCGTGCAGACAACAGGCGAAAAGGAAGAGCGACGAAAGGGCCAAAAACAGCTATTATGAAATTATGAACTACCACAACATCATCACGATTGAGCCGGGCAAGCGCGGTGGACGGCCCTGCATCCGGCGGATGCGGATTGCGGTTTCCGATGTGCTGGGTTGGTTGGCTGCCGGAATGTCGCACCAGGAAATCATTGACGACTTCCCGGAGCTGACCGAGGAAGACATCCGCGCCTGCCTGGAATACGCGGCCCATCAGGTCCCGGTGTGTGGAACTTAACTGAAAGGAAACAAGCCTATGTCACGCGAAGAACTGTTCGCACGTATCTCGGTGGACCCGAACGTTTGCTTCGGCAGACCCTGCATTCGCGGTACGCGCATCTGGGTATCCTTGATATTGGAGAACCTGGCGGACGGAGTTCCTGAGACCGACCTGCTGAACGCCTATCCTCAACTCAAGCCGCAGGACATTCGGGCGGCTCTGGCCTACGCAGCTGAAGCCACGCGCGAGCGAGTCATGTCACTGGAACCGGTAATGGAATGAAGTTTAAGCTCGACGAGAATCTGGAACCCGGGTTGGCCGCGCTGCTCCAGCAGGAACGCCACGATGTAGCCACCGTGCTCAGCCAAAGTTTGTCAGGGCGCCTGGATACAGAGATTTACGAGGTCTGCGGAGCAGAGGGCCGCACGCTCATCACGATGGACCTCGATTTCTCGAATCCGTTGCGCTTCCCCGCCGCAAACACGCCGGGAATTATCATTTTGCGACCGCCGCGTCCCGTGCTTTCCCTTATCCGCTCGGTGTTTAACGCACTTCCCGCTTTATTGCGCCGCGAATCGCCCATTGGCCAACTCTGGATTGTGGAGCCGGGCAGGCTCCGCGTTCACGAGCCGATGAAGGACGAGACAAAGGGGAATCCACCGACTACAGAATGAAACTCTTGAGCCGATGAGAGATTCAGAAAACGCAAAGCGTCAAGTTCCTTTGGCGGCTTTTCGCACTTTTCACCGCCAATCAACTCCGAGCGCAAACGCCATCAAACCGTGGGTCGAAGTCGTCTCGCTGCACCCGGACGTCCTATCGCCGAACTTCTCGGAAGAAATCTTCGCCCTCGACCTCGGCCCGCTGGCCGATGGCAACCCGCAAGTGCCAAGTGTGTATCGTGACCCGGAGCATTTCTTCCACGCTTCGTATCTCACGAACGGATTGCGCATGCTGCTCCAGGATTTTTAGTCCCGTCTTGAAGGCGGCGCGGGCAATCGCGTGTTGAAACTCATCACGCCGTTCGGCGGCGGCAAATCGCACACGCTCGCGTCGCTCTACCACGCCGCGCGCCACTGTGGCGCGCTCGACGTAATTCCCGAAGGCAAGGCCCTGCCCAGAACCGGCACGGCCCGCTGGCTGTCCTCGCCGCGTTCAGCGGCGAAACAGTTCAACCGATGGTTCGCTAAATGGAACCGTTCCCGCACAGCCCTTCCGCGCCTCCACAGCGCAGTGACGCCGCAGTTGAGTGTCCTAGCTCAGACTCACCTTGATAAAACCTGAGAATATGAAGAAGGTGGAACGATGAATAACGAATCTTCCGCCAACTCCGGCTTCAAGGATGGTGGTGGTGCTGTCATCAAGCCTTGGCTGAGTGGCGGACTTGTAGTGGCACTTGTGTCTTTTCTCGTCTTCGCGGGCATCCTCGTCATTTTGTTAAGCCGCTTCGACGACGCGAAACGGCAAGCGCAGGAGGCGGAGGTCATGACCACCAAGCAGCGAACGGAGTTGTCCACCCTCCGGGTTGAAGTCGAGTCTTTGAGAAAGCGGAAGGATGTTCTCGCGCCTACGGTCGCGGACTGGGATAAGCGGCTCAAAGAGATGCATGACGCCCAAGCAACAGCGGACTCCCTGAACGCGAAGCAGCGGCGAACTGAATCCGACATCGCACAGGCCGGTAACCGTCTTGAGGATGCCAACCGCGCTCTGCTCGACGTGGACAAACAGAAGGCCGAACTCACCTTGAGCGTCGAACGGCTCAAGTCCGAACTCGTCACGATCAAGAAGGTCCACACTGACGCTCGACCTTGCGGAGCCTGAACTATGTTCTGGATCGCCCCATCAGAAAAAGACACCCACAATGCCGCGCTCGAAAAACGCCTCTGGGACGCCGCCGAGCAGGCAGTGCCTGCACCCCATTTTGCCGAGACGGATTTCAATGGTGGCGGTCCGCTAGGACTCCTCGGCCTCATTTTCCTGCGTTTCGCTGAGGGCCGCTTTACCGCCCAGCGCGCCAAGCTGGAGAAAGCCAGCGCCTCCACCCGATCGAAGTGCGAAGTGCGAAGTCCGAGTTGCGAAGTCCATTTAGTTCGACATTCGTCATTCGACATTCGTCATTGGCCCCGTCTGCCCGCCGAGGCGCGATTCGATTACCTGCTCAACCTCCCCGAAGCCGAGAACATCGGCGCGAAGGTCAATGCCGCCATGCGCGTCTTCTCCCTCTCCGCCTCGACTGGGGAGAGGGCCGGGGTGAGGTGTCGATTTCCAAAGCTCGCCGGCGTCCTGACCGGGAGCCTGATTGAAAATTCCGTGAGGTCCTGTTTTCGGGCAAAGGGCTGCATGGCGAGGCGCAACGAGGGAGCATACCCACCAGCGGTCTGTGACCGAGGCGCAACGAAGCCAGGCGGCCCTTTGCTTGGAAACCCTCCGGGCGGCGGGCCTTTTGTCCGCAGCCGGCGTTGGCTCGGCCGTTACAGCCCGCTGCGGGGATGCGCCGGCCTCGCCGCCTTGGCTGCGACCAAAATCCCTCGCCGCAGAACCCCACGCAATTTTCAATCAGGCTCCTCAACCTACAACCTCTTCACCAGCACCCTCCTCAAGGAACTGCTCAAGAAAGTCTCCGAGATACCCGCCTCGCTGGACTACGACGCCTTCGGGCGCATTTACGAATACTTCCTCGGCGAGTTCGCCATGAGCGAGGGCCAGGGCGGCGGCGAATTTTACACCCCCAGCAGCATCGTCCGCCTCCTCACCGAAGTCATCGAGCCCTATCACGGGCGCATCCTCGACCCCGCGTGCGGCTCGGGCGGCATGTTCGTCTCCTCCGCGCGCTTCGTCTCCGAGCATAAGAAGAATCCCGCCGCCGAACTCTCCATTCACGGCGTCGAGAAAACCGACGAAACCGGCCGCCTCTGCCGCCTGAACCTCGCCGTCCACGGCCTCGAAGGCGAAATCAAACACGGCGGCAACATCAACAGCTACTACGACGACCCGCACGACGCCACGGGCCGCTTCGACTTCGGTGTGGCCAAAACCACAAGAATCTCGCATTATTGGTGAATGGAACGAGTCCAGACAAATGAGTAAGACCAAACACGACATCGACCCCCGGACTGCAACACCATGCAGAACGGTTGCTTTTTCCAAAGACGAGAAATGGCTTGTTGAGGCAAACTATCTTGGCTTCATCACCTGCCGGGACGCAGCCAATGGCAAAATTCAGTCGCGATTCTTGGCGCAGACAGCACTTGTTGAAACCATTCGTTTCGAGGAGGAGACGACAAACCTCATGTTGGTTGGGGCAGGCTTTGAAGGGCGGAGAGACCACGGTGTAGCGAAAATTCTAAGTTTTCCCGCTGGCGGTCGAGTAGCAGAACTGCCCGGCCACGCTGACGACGCGACAGAAGTAATTTCATTGCCCGGTGAACGCCGCCGCATCGTGACGGTTGGACTCGACCGCAAAGTGGTTGTCCATGACCTCTCCAATCCTGAAAATTCTTGGACATGGGACGGTTATTCCGACTACCTGAACACTTGCGCCGCACGGCTGAAGCATCCCGGCCAATTTGCAATTGCCGGAGATTCGCCATTCACGTTCGTTTTGGATGCCAATACACGGTCGGTTGTTGCGCAGATTGAATCTCCGGGGGACTGCAATGGGCTGATGTGGAGTGATGATGGCCGCTATCTGCTCGTGGGAGACGACCACGCAGAAGTTAAGTATTTTGATTCGCAGAATGAATGGAAACATGTTGCCAGCGCGAAAGTCGGCGGAGCGGCCAAGCGCATGGTCATTGACCCATTCGGCGAGGGACAAATTCTCGTCGCCTGTTATGACGGGCGCATTTGGGGCGTAAGTCAACAACCCGATTCAAAGAAAAACCCCAAAGTGGTTGTTGACCGGCGTAGGGGGCTGTGGGGAATCAACATCGCAGCCTCGCGAACGAGGTTCGCTGTTCCGAGTTTCTATGACCGCGCTTATCTGCTCACGCGAGACGCAGAAGGTAATGGGGCTGATTTCGTCGGGCCGACACCGAAGCCAACCTTTGGAGCAAACTGGATTGCGCTTTCACCAGATGACAAAGAAATCGCGATAAGCCATGACGATGGAATCATCCGGCGGCGCGACCGTGAGACTGGACGTTTGCTTGGAACGCTTGGCCCAAGCTCTGATTCGCTCTACATGGGAACTTGCTACCACCCACGTCTGCGGATTCTGGCGACGATTGATTTTTACGGAGAGGTATGGATTTACAACTTGGACACGGGCGCTGTTCTTTGGA